>DATBFW010000055.1:0-10778 GCA_036558285.1 Mycobacteriales bacterium
ACGCCCTCCTGGATCCGGGCGCCGCCGGAGTCGTTGATGCCGACGACCGGGCAGCCGGTCTTCATGGCCAGGTCCATGACCTTGACGATCTTCTCGCCGAAGACCTCGCCGAGGCTGCCGCCGAACACGGTGAAGTCCTGCGCGAACACGCAGACCGGCCGGCCGTCGACGGTGCCGTATCCGGTGACCACACCGTCCCCGTACGGCCGCTCGCCGTCCATGCCGAAGTTCGTCGACCGGTGCCGGGCCAGCTCGTCCAGTTCGACGAACGAGCCCTCGTCGAGCAGCAGCTCGATCCGCTCCCGGGCCGTCTTCTTGCCCTTGGCGTGCTGCCGCTCGACCGCCCGGGCCGAACCGGCGTGCACCGCCTCGTCGTAGCGGTGCTGCAGGTCGGCGAGCTTGCCGGCGGAGGTGTGGATGTCCGGCCGCGACGCCACGGGTTCAGCGCTCATGCCGCGGACACTAGTGGGAGCGCTCAGACGAACGCGCTGTGGCCGGTCACCGCACGGCCCACGATCAGGGTGTTGATCTCCCGGGTGCCCTCGTACGAGTAGAGCGCCTCGGCGTCGGCGACGAACCGGCCGATGTCGTGATCGAGCACGATCCCGTTGCCGGCGAGCAGCTCGCGGGCCCAGCCGACGGTCTCCCGCATCCGGCTGGTGACGTACGCCTTGGCCAGCGCCGAGTGCTCGTCCCGGAACACCTGCTCGTCCTGCAGCTGCGCGAGCCGGGTCACCATGCCCAGGCACGCGGTGACGTTGCCGAGCATCCGGACCAGCAGGTCCTGCACCAGCTGGAAGCCTGCGATCGGCCGGCCGAACTGCTCGCGCTCGGTCGCATACGCGAGCGCGATCTCGTACGCGGCGAGCATCACGCCGACCGAGGACCAGGCCACGCCGGAACGGGTGCGGCGCAGGATCTCCGCGGTGTCCGCGAAGCCGTGCGCTTCCGATCCGGCCAGCAGCTGCTCGAACCGGTAGAAGTCGCCTCTGAGCAGCCCGTCGTCCGCCACGCCCGGTGATCTACCCGGGTCAGGGCCGCTCCATCCGGCGGGTCGGCTGGTCCGGGTCGTCCATCGGCACGCCGCTGCGGTATTCGGCGTCGTGGTGCGCCTCGTACTGGGCCTCGTAGCGGGCGGCGTTGCGGCTGCGGCGGTCGTGGTCGCCCTCGACCAGCCGGTTGATCAGCTGCTGGGTCTCGTCCGCGTTGGGGATGTTCCGGAACGCCTGCTGGCCGTCCTCGCCGGCCGACTCGACCACCAGCGTGCCGGAGTTGACGATCCGCTCGAAGAACGACTGCTCGTACATGGCGTTGTTGATGCGGTTGAGCGGGATGTCCCGGCCGCTGTGGCTGAGGATGCCGATCCGCGTCATCAGCCGGTGCGTGGTGAGCACGTAGTGGGTGGTCCGCCAGCGCAGGTACGGGATCACGGTGACGAGGATCAGCGCGAGCACGCCGATCACGCCGATCGCGATCCGGCCCGGTGTCTGCAGGCCGCCGCCGGGGAAGATGGCGGCCAGGAACGAGCCGAGCGCGACGATCACGATGAGCAGCACGACCGGCCGCACCAGCGTGATCCAGTGCGGGTGCAGGTGCTTGACGACGCGCTCGTCGTCGGCGAGCAGGCTGTCCGGGTACGCCACGGCACAAGCATGGCGGAGAGCCAGTCCGCCGTCACGGCGTTCAACGCAACGGGCCCGTTCGTTGCCTACGTGTGACCGTCGGACGATCCGAGTGTCACCGGACGGTGACCGGACGGACCCGGGTGACGTCGCCCGCGGACACCGGAACATCACCGTCCGTAGTCCGGACGACCAGCCGACCCGTCTTGTCCAGACCGGTCGCGGTGCCGGTCAGCCTGCTGCCGTCGGGCAGCTGGACGCGCACGTCGCGCCCGATCGTGTCGCACACCGCCTCGTACGCCGGCCGCAGCCGGTCCGGGTCGGCAGACCAGTCGGCGTACCGGTCGGCGAGGCTGCGCAGGATCGCCCGCAGCAGCGGATCCCGATCGGTGCAGCCCGCGCCCTCGGTGAGCAGCGAGACCGCGCCGTCGGGCAGTTCCGACCGCCGGGTGGTCACGTTGAGCCCCACTCCGACGACCACCGCGTCACCGGCGGCCTGGGCCAGGATGCCGCCGGCCTTGCCGAGGTCGTCGCCGAGCAGCAGGTCGTTGGGCCACTTCAGCCGGGTGTCCACCGCGCCGAGCCGGGCCACCGCCTGTTGCACGGCCAGGCCGGCCAGCAGCGGGATCCAGGTGCGGCGCGGCGGCGGAAGCTGCGGGCGCAGCAGCACCGAGAACAGCAACCCGGCCCGCGGCGGCGAGGTCCAGGCGCGGTCCAGCCGGCCGCGGCCGCCGGTCTGCGCCTCGGCGACCAGCACGACGCCCTCGGGGCCGCCGCGGCGGGCGACCTCGGCCAGGTCGGCGTTGGTCGAGCCGGTCTCGGCGACCACGTACACGTCGCGCACGAAGCCGCCCGGCCGGACCAGTGCCGCCCGCAGCGCCCGCTCCGACAGCGGTGGCCGGTCGAGGTCCGACCAGAGGCTCGTCACCGGGTCCAGGCTAGCCCCGCGGTCAGGTGATCTTGGGCAGCAGGGGGCCGGGCTCGCGGTCGCGCAGGGCGCCGGCCCAGACGCCGGCGCCGTAGGCGAGGTCGTCGGCGACCCGCAGCGCTGCCCAGGGGAGCCGATGCTGGTCCGGCGATCTGCCGTGCCGGGTCCGCACCAGCCGGACCGCGACCGCCAGCACGGTGGCCCGGCGCGCGGTCCGGCTCACCGTGGACGCCGCGAGCATCGCCGGCAGCCACGGCCGGGCGGTCGCCTCGGCCAGCCCGAGCAGCGTCCAGCCGAGGCCGGCGGCGGTGAGCCGGACCGACTCCGCCGCCCGTCCCGGGCCGGCCGGCAACCGGGTCCACAGGCCGACCGCGGTCAGCGCCGTGCAGGCGGCCGCTCCCACCGGCCGGCGCGTCGCCAGGCACAGCAGCGCCGGCGCCGACCACCGGCTGAGCACGACCGGGGCGAGCCGGTCCGGGTGCCGGGCGGCGAGCACGGCCCCGCTGCGGCCGTACCCGAACCGCTGCGCGAACCAGCGGCCGAACCCCCGCCTGGTCTCGTGCTCGACGACCACCCTCGGCTCGTACCGGACCGGGTGGCCGGCCTCGGCAACCCGCCACACCAGGTCGACGTCCTCGCCGACCCGCATCGACTCGTCGAACCCGGCGCCGAGCACGTCCCGCCGGCACAGCAGCACCGCTGCCGGCAGGTAGCCGACCCGCGCGCCCGGGCCGACCGGGCTCGCGGTCCCGCCGAGGTCGAGCGGCCCTGAGCCGGCCTCGAACCGGGCCAGCGCGCCGGCACCGCCGGTGCCGAAGATCCGCGGGCCGACGATCGCGGTCCCGTCGGCGAGGACCGGTAACAGAGCGGCCAGCCAGCCGGGCGGCAGCCGGCAGTCGGAGTCCACGAACGCGACCAGCGGCGTTCGCACGGCGGCCAGCCCGGTGTTGCGCGCAGCCGCGGGCCCGCCGTTGGTGGCCCGCGCGACCAGTACGGCCCCGTGCCGGGCCGCCACCGCCGCGACCGCCGCCGGATCCCGGGACCCGTCGTCGACGACGATCACCCTGGCCGCGCCCGGGTCGAGGCTGCCGAGGCAGCGGTCGAGCGACTCCGGCCGGTCCAGGGCCGGGACCACCACCGTCACGTCCGCCGGCGTGTACGGCGAGCGGTCCGGCCGCACCACCGCCAGCCCGTACGAGTGCAGCCGTGCCGCCAGCGCGGTCTCTGCCGGCCCGACCGGCGCGGCATCCCCGGCCCGCCAGCGGGCCACCACCCGCGCGGCCGCCGGGTTGAGCCGCAGCACCCGCAGCGGCTGGCCGCCGACCAGCAGCGCGCCGTCCGGCCCGGCGTGCAGCCGGGCGCCCGGGTCGACCTCGATCGTCGTCACGCCGCGCGGGTCCGGGCCCTCGTCGTCACTGGTACGAGATCATGCTCGGGGTCGGCTTGCGGGACATCGTCTGCGCCGGCGTGAGCATCGGCGTGTCCTCGTCGTAGAAGTTCTTCCAGCCGAACGGCACCCCCTTCGGCGCCGCGCCGACGACCGCGGCCCAGGTCTCGTCCTTGTTGCCGGTCGGGCCCTGGCCGTCCATGTGGATGAGCAGCTGCACCGAGTCGCGGTCGTGCTCGAGCGGCTGGTCGTCGCCGATCATCGACAGCCGGAACTGGTGGATGACGAACAGCTTCTGCGGCAGCCGGAGCTGGTCGGTCAGGTCGGCCAGCCAGCGGTAGACCGAGTTGATCTCGGACGCCTTGGCGCTGCCGATCTCGGTCAGCGGCAGCTGGTCGGGCCGCAGCCGCCACTCCGGGTCGAGCGCCAGCCCGACGTGCGGCAGCCGCAGCAGCGGCTCGTACAGCTTGGCCTGGTCGAGGAAGTTCGCGCGACCCGGCTGCAGGTCGAGCACCACGTACATGCCGGCCCTGCCGGCCTCGACCACCCAGGGCTGCAGCATGCTGACCGGCGCCTCGTACGAGTAGTCGCCGCCTACGCCGGGGTTGGCCTGCGCGACGGTCGCGATCAGCTCGAACGCCGGCACCACCGGGGTCGACCCGGACAGCGCCCGGTACGGCGCGGCCAGCCGCTTGGCCCGGGCGATCGCCTGCGGCAGCGGCTGCTCGCCGAGCACGCCGAGGGCGGCGGTGCCCGGGTGGCCGTACATGGCGACCAGCCGGCGGCCGGGCAGCACGATCTGGCCGCCGCCGGGCAGCTGGACGCCGGTGGCCGCGGTGGCGACCCGGGCGGCCAGTCGGGCGGTCGGGCCGAACGCGGTGCCGGCAGCGACCACGTGCTGCGGCTTGTCCTGGGCCAGCGCGGTGACCGCCCGGCCGTCGGCCCGGGGATCGGTGCCGGTGATCGGCACCACGCTGGCGCCGGCGGACTCGCCGGTGGTGGTGACGGCGGTGGCGGTGGCCTTGGCCGTCAGGTCGACCAGCACGGTGGTGCCGCCGGCGGACTGCGGCCGGCCGACCTCGGGCAGCTGGGCCGCGTCGGTGACCACCTTCGCGCCGATGGACGTGAGTCGGTCGGCCACGCCGGCGCCGAGCGCGAGCACGCTGTCCGGCTTCAGCCGGGTCACCTCGGCCGCCACCGGGTCCGACCCCGCCGCGCCGCCGACCTCGGGCGTGCCGGTCGCCGCCGACCCCGCGTTCCCGCCCACCTCGCCGCTGTCCGCGGGCGAGCCCGTCGTCCCGGGCGCGGCGGTCCCGTCGGGTGCCGCGCTCGGCGTCGTGCTACCGCCGGGCGCGGCGGTCCCGTCCGGCGCCACGTTCGTCGTGCCACCCGGATCGGCGGGACCGTCGTCGAGGAGCATCGGCACGCCACGCCGCTCTGCCTCCGCGGCGCCGGCCGAGACCGCGGTCGGGTCGCCGGCCAGCGCGACCACCACGGCCGGGGCCGAGGCGAACAGGCTCCGGCTGACCGCCGCGGTGATCTCGCCCGGCGTCCGCCCGGCCGCCACCGTCGTGGCCGCGGACAGCGGCCTGACCAGGGCGGCGGCCGGCGCGGGAGTCTCGGCCGCCGGCGCATCGGCCGACCCCGCCGGCGTTGTGTCCCCCGTGCAGCCGCCCGCCAGCAGCACTCCGGCCACCAGGATTGCGGGCAGCGTCATCCTGCGTCGACTCGTCATCGTCGGGCAGTATGCCCCGGGCGCCCGTTCGCGCCCCCATTCTGCGGGATAGAAAGGTCGCCATGACCCAGACGACCCCCCAGTCGGACAGCAGCTGGCTCGGCGGCGAGGAGCTCGACGCCGCCCGGCAGCGGCTGCCGATCCTCTACGTCGACGCCATCCCCGTCCGGGTCGACGCGCAAGGCGTCGTCACCTCGGTCGGCCTGCTGCTGCGGGTGACCGGGGAGGGCCGGATCGCCCGGGCTCTCGTGTCCGGCCGGGTGCTCTACCACGAGCGGGTGCGCTCGGCGCTGTTGCGGCACCTGGAGAAGGACCTCGGCCCGCTGGCGCTGCCGCGGGTGCCGCTCGCGCCGCAGCCGTTCACGATCGCCGAATACTTCCCGACGCCCGGGGTGACGCCGTTCCACGACCCGCGCCAGCACGCGGTGTCGCTCGCGTACGTCGTGCCAGTGGAGGGCGACTGCGCGCCGCAGCAGGACGCGCTGGAGCTGACCTGGTTCACGCCGGAGGAGGCACGGGACGAGCGGCTGCTCGCCGAGATGACCGGCGGCCAGGGGACGCTGCTGCTGCAGGCGCTGTCATACATGGGCCACTAAATCGCTGGTCGGCCACCGTTACTGTTCGGGCGTGCAGCCAGACATCCACGTCTCCGGGCTGGCCAAGACCTTCCGCGTGCCCGTGCGGGAGGGCGGCCTGCGCGCGTCGCTGCGCAGTCTGGTACGGCGGACCACCCGGGACGTGGTCGCGGTTGCCGGGATCGACTTCACCGTGCAGCCAGGTGAGATAGTCGGCTTTCTCGGTCCGAACGGTGCCGGCAAGACGACGACGCTGAAGATGCTGTCCGGGCTGCTGTTCCCGTCCGCCGGCGAGGTGCAGGTGCTCGGGCACGTGCCGTCCCGCCGCGAGCACGCGTTCCTGCGCCGGATCACGCTGGTCATGGGCAACCGCAACCAGCTGCAGTGGGATCTGCCCGCGCTCGACTCGTACGAGATGAACCGGGCGATCTACCGGATCCCCGAGCCGGAGTTCCGCCGCACCCGGGACGAGCTGATCGAGCTGATGGAGATCGGCGACGAGGTCCGCAAGCCGGTGCGTCAGCTCTCGCTCGGCGAGCGGATGAAGGCGGAGATCACCGGCGCGCTGCTGCACGGACCGCAGGTGCTGTTCCTGGACGAGCCGACGATCGGGCTCGACGTGACGATGCAGAAGCGGATCCGGACATTCCTCGCCGAATACAACGCCCGCCGCGGTGCCACCGTGCTGCTCACCAGCCACTACATGGCCGACGTGCAGGCGCTGTGCAGGCGGGTGATCGTCATCGACGCCGGCCGGATCCTGTACGACGGCGGCCTGCGCGAGCTGTCCACCCGGTATGCGCAGCGCCAGACGATCACCGCGACCGTTGGCACGGCCGACCCGGCGCAGTTCGCGGCGTACGGGGAGCTGGTGGCGGCCGACGGCGAGCGGGTCACGCTGCGGGTGGACAAGGACCGCTCGGCCGTGGTGGCCGGCCGGCTGCTGGCCGAGCACGGCGTCACCGACCTCACCATCGAGGACCCGCCGGTCGAGGACGTGATCGAGCAGGTCTTCAGCTCCGGCGCACTGCACTCGTGAAGGGGCTGCCCGGGCTCTACTCGGTGGTGATGAAGGCCGCCGTGCAGACGCAGTTCCAGTACCGCACCGCGAACTACGCCTACATGCTCGGCATGGTCGCCGAGCCGGTGGTCTACCTGGTGGTGTGGTCGGCCGTGGCCAACTCGCGCGGCGGGTCGGTCCAGGGCATCACGGCCGGAGAGTTCGCGGCGTACTACATCGTCTGGACGCTCGTCCGGAACATGAACATCGTCTTCACCCCCTACGGCTGGGAGCACCGGATCCAGCAGGGCGACCTGTCCGGGATGCTGCTGCGCCCGGTGCACCCGATCCATTACGACCTGGCGTACTTCGCCGGCTGGAAGGTCGTCGTGGTGGTGTTGTGGATCCCGATCGCGGCGGTGCTGTCGATCGCGTTCCGGCCGACGTTCCACATCACCCCGCTGCACGTGGCGGTGTTCTTCGTCGCGATCTGGGGTGCGTACCTGATCCGCTCGATGCTGCTCTGGGTGTTAGGCATGATCACGTTCTGGACCACCAGGGTCAGCGCGATCTACGACACCTACTTCACCGCCGAGCTGCTGCTGTCCGGCCGGCTGGTGCCGCTGGCGCTGCTGCCGGCGTGGGCGGCCGGGCTGGCCGACGTGCTGCCGTTCAAGTACACGTTCGGCTACCCGATCGAGGTGCTGGCCGGGTCGCTGTCAACCGCGGAGCTGTTCGCCGGGCTGGCGTTCCAGGCCGCCTGGATCGTGATCGGCACTGCGCTGGTGGCGGCGGTGTGGCGGGTCGGCGTACGCCGCTACGGCGCGGTGGGGACCTAGTGGTGGGCGCGCTCCGGCTGGCCGGGACGTTCGTGCGGATCGGCATCATGAACGAGCTGCAATACCGGGTGAACTTCGCGTTCAGCCTGGTGCAGTCGCTGATCTCGGTCGGCACGTCGATCGCGGTGCTGGCGCTGGTGTTCGGCAACACCGACTCGCTGCACGGCTGGACGGCCGGCGAGCTGCTGGTCGTCATGGGCGTGTACGTACTCGTCGGCGGCCTGATCAAGATGATCGTGCAGCCGAACATGCAGCAGCTCATGGAGGACGTGCAGCAGGGAACGCTCGACTTCGTGCTGACGAAGCCGGCCGACGTGCAGCTGCTCGTCAGCGTGCGGCGGGTGCAGCTCTGGCAGGGCGTCGACATCCTCGTCGGCGCCGTGCTGATCGTGATCGCGACGGCGCGGTTGCCGGGCACGGTGTCGGTGCCCGACGCACTCGCGTTCGTGCTCACGCTCGTGCTGGGATCGGTGGCGATCTACTGCTTCTGGCTGCTGCTGACCATGCTCGCGTTCTGGGTGACCCGGCTCGACCCGATCGTCGAGCTGTTCGACGGGATGTACCAGGCCGGGCGGTGGCCGGTGTCGATCTACCCGGGCTGGCTGCGGATCGGCTTCACGATCCTGGTCCCGCTCGCGTTCGCGATCACCGTGCCGGCGTCGGCCCTGACCGACCACTCGTCGGTCTGGCTGATCGTCGGCTCGATCGCGTTCACCGTCGCCCTCACCGCCGCGACCCGCTGGACGTGGCGCCTGGCCCTCCGCCGCTACTCCGGCGCCTCCTCCTGAGCGGCAGCGCCCCGTCGGTGCCCGGCGGCCGCCGCGGGCCGGAGCGGGCGGCGTCGACTGCTGGCTCCACACCGCGCCGGACGACGAGTTCCTCCGAACCGACGAGTGCTGGCGGCTGAGCCTCTACAGGCCGAGCCCTGTTCCGCGATGTGGTCCTGCTACAGCCCCCGCGTGCACGCCGATTCTGTTGCGGCACCGCGCCGGTCGAGGCGGCCGAACCGCTCGGCGGCACCGGCCAGGTGCACCTGAACTACTGGGGCGCCGCCCTCGCCTGACCCGCTCGAACACGCGCACATGGCACCCCTCTGTTGTCAACGGCGGTTGGAACCTGCCGGAGCAGGGTCTGGGCTCGCGTCCGAGGTCGGGGTAGCGTCAGGGCTGACGGGCTCGGAAAGTGACTTGTCCGAAGCGTCGGTGTTGGGGTTCGAGCCGGCCGCGCAGGATTTCGTAGCCGCCCCCAGGTGTCCTTCCGGGCCCGTCCGTCGCGCTTGGGTGTCTTGGTCGCACTCGCTGGCCCGTTGCCGCTTTGGTCGCCGACGAGCTGGTGTGGATCTGGTGCTGCTATGCCCCGCCGGCGACGGTATTATGTTTGATTCGCCGACCAGAGAGGATGTCGTCGCGGCTCCGCCCTTCTCAGAAGGGAGCTCGTCAATGACTTCTGGCTCCTAGACCGGTATCGAGATACGTCCTTCCCAGGTCGAGACTCCCGGAGCGGAGCTTACTGAGCTGCGAGGCCGGATCGAGGCGAAGCGCCGGCCTTCTCAAGAACTGGTTGCGGACCGCTCCCGGGGTGTGCCGCGGGCGACGCTGCGGGCACTAGCCCGTTTACTGGACGACCGAGTACGACTGGCGCAAGTGCGAGGCGAGAGTGAACGCGCTGCCGCAGTTCACGACCCAGATCGACGGCGTGGACATCCACTTCATCCAGGTGCGGCCGCCGCACGAGAACGCGTTGCCGCCGATCATGACGGACGGCCGGCTCGGCTCGGTCATCGGGCTGCTCGAGACATTGGCCGGCTCACCGACCCGGCCGCGCATGGCGCAGACGGCGACGTGGACCGATCGCACCGACCGTGACCGGACACCGACGGTCCCTGGGCAAGAACTGGCGGCAGTGGTCACCGCCCTCGGCTATGGCACGAAGGGGCACCCGCCCGGAGGGGCACAAGATCCGGATGCTCCAGGAACTGGCCGAGGCTGCTTGATCCCCCGGGGGAAGGCCACAGCGAGCAGATGGGAGAGATCGGTATGTTCGGGAAGAAGTACGTGAATGACCTCATCAGTCGGAGTGCGGAGAGCGCAGCCGATCAGGCGTGGTTCCGGAAGATCGCGAGCGCGGCCGGCCTGGGGCTGGTGGGCGCAGGCTTGCTCAGGTGGCTGGCCTCTTCTCCGGCACTAGCTGCGCAGGCCGGCGACGCGAACGCAATCTCCGACGCCACGATCCTCAACTTCGCCTTGAACCTCGAGTACCTCGAGGCGGAGTTCTACTCCTACGCGGTGAACGGCGAGGGGCTGCCAGAGAGCCTGACCTATGGCACCGGGCAGCGCGGCCCGGTGGCTGGCGGCCACGCGGTGCAGTTCGGCAGTACGTCGGTCCGGCAGTTCGCGAAGGAGATCGCCCGCGATGAGCAGGAGCATGTGGAGTTCTTCCGCTCGGCGCTCGGATCTGCGGCGGTCGCCCGGCCCGCCATCAACATGCAGCAGAGCTTTAACGACGCGGCAGCCGCAGCAGGCCTAATCAAGGCCGGGGAGACCTTCGATGTATTCGCCAGCGAGGACAACTTCCTGCGCGGCGCCTTCCTCTTCGAGGACGTCGGGGTCACCGCATTCAAGGGGGCAGCGCCGCTGATCGACAATAAGACCTACCTGGACGCCGCCGCCGGCATCCTCGCCGTGGAGGCGTA
>DATBFW010000056.1:0-16219 GCA_036558285.1 Mycobacteriales bacterium
GTCGTCGCGGTGACCTCGTAGTCCCACGACAGCACGACCAGCTCCGGGTCCTCGGTCTCGTGCACGACGAGCTCGCGCGCCCGCAGCCGGAACGGCATCGCGTCGGCGTGGGAGAAGTGCTCCCGGATCGCCGCTCCGCCCTCGATCAGTGGCGCCGCTCCGCCCGTCGCGTACGGCACCTCGACGACGCAGTCCTTCGCATAGAGCTTCGGGACCTCCGCGAAGCGGCCCGCGGAGATGCCGGTGACGAGCTTCTCGGCGACCTGGCGAGGCGTGTCCATGTGACCCCCTAGAATCGGAGTGATGACTCCGCAAATATACGGAGTGGAGGCTCCGTTTGTCTAGACCGTTGCGGGCCGACGCACGCCGCAACCGGGCCCGGCTGCTCGATGTGGCCGATCAGGTCTTCGTCGAGCAGGGTGTCGGCGCGTCCACCGAGGAGGTCGCCCGAGCGGCCGGCGTCGGCATCGGCACCGTGTTCCGGCACTTCCCGACCAAGCAGGCGCTGCTGGCGGCGGTGCTCGCCGCGCGGCTGGAGCGGCTCGCCGCCGCGGCCGAGGCGCTGACCGCCGACCCCGATCCCGGTGCCGCCCTCGACCGGCTGATCCGGCTGGTCGTCGGCAGCGCCCCGGCCAAGAACGCGTACGCCGACGCGCTCGGCGGCGACATCCCCGGCCTGACGGAGCAGGTCGGCGACCGGCTGCGGGACGCGCTGGCCGCGCTGCTGGAGCGGGCCCAGGCCGCCGGCGCGGTGCGGGCCGAGCTGCGGCCGGCGGACCTGAAGGCGCTGCTGGTGGGCACCTCCCGGGCGGTCGAGAACACCGCCGACGCCGCCGCCCGGGAACGGGTGCTCCGGGTCGTGCTCGCCGGCCTTCGGCCAGAGGCCACCGACTGATCACGGACACGCCAGAATGCGCGCGTGGGGAACGAATCGCGCGCGCTCGGCCGGGAGCTGCTCCGCGAGCTGCTCGACGTGACGCTGGAGGAGTTCCGGCTCACCGAGTCGCGGTTCGAGACCGACTCCCGGCTCGGCCGCGAGCTGCTCTACCTGGTGTCGAACAACGGCTGGATCCGCCGTACGACCGAGCGGATCGACGTGTCCCGGGTCGCCGCGGTCGAGAGCGAGGTGGTCGTCGACGTCGAGACCGGCTACATCGCGCATGAGGCGCTGCGCACCCTGGACGGGCCGCTGTGGCTGCCGCTGCTCGCGCTGCCTCGCGGGGTCGGCCCCGAGCCGGAGGCGGACGTGCCGGTCAGCGTCGACGTCACCGACAGCGGCGGGGCCCGGATCGCCGAGGTCCCGCAGGCCGAGGTGAGCCGGCAGCTGTCGGCCGCGCTGGCCGAGACGCTGGTGGTCCGGCTGCAGCGGCGCGGGTCGGCCGACGCCGGCCAGGCCAACCGCGACCTGCAGGTGCTGCTGGCCGCCGTGCTCGCCCGGCTGCTGCCGCAACCGGCCGGCCCGGACGAGCCGCCGCCCGCGGGCATCCCGACCGGCGCCGCTGCCCGCGGCAACCGGCTGCAGCTGGCCCAGCGCCGGCTGCGCGAGCGGCTGGAGACCGAGCTCGACCTGGCCGAGCGGGAGGAGACCAGGCAGGCGCTGCCGGACGCCGACATCGCGCAGGTCGACGAGGACGCCCGGTCGACGCTGAACTCCCGGGAGGCGGAGATCGTCCGGGCGCTGCGCGGCTGCCGGCTGGTCGTCGTGCCGGTCGACCCGGACGGCCCACCCACCTCGTTCAGCGTGCGGATGCCGGCCCGGGCGCTGGTCCGCACCCCGCCCGGCCGGTACGCGTCGGTGGCCAGGATCCGGGTCGGTCTGCTGACCGCCAGCACGCACGTCGACCGGCTGATCGAAGTGCTCATCCCGGACGGCGTGCGCTGCGTCGCCGACGGCCCGGACGCGGCCGCCGAGGCGCGGATCGAGGTGCTCGCGCCGCAGCAGTTCGAGCAGCTGCGGCTGCTGCTGGACCGGATGCAGCGGCCGGACAACCCGCCGCACGGCTGGGTGCGCAAGCAGCTCGCCGAGCTCGCCGTGGTCAAGCTGCACGCGGCGATCCACTGCCTGCGCCACCACTACCAGACCGAGACGGCCGAGGGCACCGAGCAGCTGCTCGCCGCGCTGCGGGTGCTGCGCGAGCCGCTGGACGCCGAGGCGCACGGCCGCCCGGCCGACCTGGCCGCGCCATGGGCGGCGGTCCGCGACCTGCTCCCGGACCGGCTGCTGCGCCGGCTGGACCGCAGCACCACCGACCCCGGCTCGATCCGGTTCCGGGCCACCGCGGTCGAGGAGTTCACCCTCCGCTCCGAGCCGACCGAGGCGTACGTCGAGCTGGTCGTGTCGGCCGGCGACTCGCCCACGCTCGGCACCGCCCGCGCGGTGAACGGGATCAACGTGCTCGTACTGGTCGGCGTCGCGGTGCTGCTCGGCGTCGCGCACTCCACCAACGACTCCCGCGCCGACGTGCTCGCCACCCTGCTCACGATCTTCCCGACCCTGCAGGCCAGCCGGCTGGAGCAGCCCGACTCGACCCGGCTGGTCGGGCTGCTGACCATGCGGCACTTCCGGGTCGGCCTGTTCACCGCGGTCCCGGGGCTGGCGCTGGCCGGCACACTCGCGTTCGCCCCCGAGGGGCGTCGGCTGCTGGTCGCCGCGTGCGTCGCGGTCCTGCTGCAGATCGCCTGCCACGTGTGGATCCGGCTGCTCGCCGACGACGCGGTGGCCTCCCGGCCGCGCCGGCCCAGGGTCACGCTGGCCACCGTGCGGTCGGCCGACCACCGGGAGTTCGACGTGCTGCGCTCGGCCTGGTGCCGGTCGCTGACCGGGGAGGTGCTGCTACTCGGCCGCACCGCGTACCCGTTCGTCGCCGTGGACCGGGACGAGCCGGGTGCGCTGGTCGACCTGATCGCCGGCGCGCAGGGGGAGATGACCGAGTCCCGCACCGGGCTGCGCAAAGTCTGGCGCGACCTCCGGACGGCGGTGCCGGCGCCCCGGGAGCACGACGGCGACCACCGGGCGCCGGTCAACCTGCTCGGCGTGCTGCGCGGCACCGCGGTCGGCCGGTCGGCGACGTTCCTGGTCTTCCGCGACCCGCCGATGCCGGACTGGGCGTCCGCGGCGACCGCCCGCGACCAGGCCGGCCAGCCGGTACGGGAGATCCGGCCGATGGCCTCGGACCGGGCCAGGCTGGCGCCGATGGACCCACCGGACTGGGTGCTCGACGTGATGATCGGCTCGCCGGACGGGGAGCGGGAGTTCGCCGACGACCCGCTGGTCCGGATCGCGCGGGCGGCCCAGCGGGCTAACTACACGCTGCTCAACGTGCAGCTGCCGGCGCCGCCGCCGCTGCAGGACCCGGCCGAACGGCGCTGGCTGCGACTGCGGGTCGGCGCCCCGTACCGGCGCGGGGACTCGCTGCGCAAGCTGGTGCGCTTCCTGGCCGCGCTGGACGCGCTGCGGGTCGAGGGTCTGCGGGTGCACCTGCGCGAGGTGCCGCAGATGGAGTCGGTGGACGCGACCCAGACCGCGCCGGAGGACTCGTTCGACGAGCTGCCCGGGGCGAGGGTGCCGACGACCGGGAAGACCGTGGCCGGCCGGCTGGTCACCGACCACGACGTGCGGGTCGCGGCCGGGCCGGCGGACTCCTGGCGGCTGGTCGCGGTCTGCGCCCAACCGCGGGCTGGGCTGCTCGCCGACGTGCTGACCGCGCTGCACGAGCACGCCGGTGCCCGCGCGCTGGCCGGCGCGATCTCCGGCGTGTTCGACGGGACGATGGTGGTCTTCCTGCTCTGCCGGCCGGCGACCGGATCGCTCGACGCGGCCGCGGTCCGCCAGGTCGAGGACGCTACCAAGGCGCACCGGACCGTGGTCCGGCTGCTCGACGGCGTACCGCCGGGACCGCTGGCGATCGTCGACCCCCGGCCGTTGCTGCGGGTGCAGATCCGCACTCCCGACCGGCCCGGCGTGATGCAGGACCTGCTGCGCGAGCTGGCCGCGCGGCTGCCGGCCGCGGACGGCAACGTCGACGTGCTCTACGCGCTCACCCCGGTGGTGGACGGGCAGGCGCTGTCGGGCCGGCTGCTGGTGCGGCTGCCGCACCACCCGGGCGGCGACGAGCGATGGACCGCTGTCGACTGGCAGGACATGGGCCGGCTGGTCGCGCAGGCGGTGGCGCGGGCGTCGGGCGAGCCGGCCCCGGACGACGCGGAGCGCACCAGCCGGCTGTCCGACGACACGGTCGTCACGCTGGACCTGGTTCGCCGGCCGTCCCCGGCGCTGGCCCCGAGCGCCTGACCGGCGGGCGGAGCGCCTGACCCGGCGGCCCGTGCACCTGACCGGCGGGCGGAGCGCCTGACCTTCTCGGCCGGCGAGCCGGTGCCGGACCAGCTCACGCCGTAGCGGGACGGCAGCGAGACGCCGGGGCCGGCTTCCCGAAGGAAGCCGGCCCCGGTCGGTGCGGGATCAGCGCTCGACCTCGCCCCGAATGAAAGCCTCCACCGAGGTTCGCGCCACATCGTCGGGGCGCTGCTCCGGCGGAGACTTCATGAAGTACGACGCGGCCGACAGGATCGGGCCGCCGATGCCGCGGTCCTTCGCGATCTTGGCCGCCCGGACGGCGTCGATGATCACACCGGCCGAGTTGGGCGAGTCCCAGACCTCGAGCTTGTACTCCAGGTTGAGCGGCACGTCGCCGAACGCCCGGCCCTCCAGCCGCACGTACGCCCACTTGCGGTCGTCCAGCCAGGCCACGTAGTCCGACGGTCCGATGTGGACGTTGTTCTTGCCCAGGTCGTGCTCGACGTTGGAGGTGACCGCCTGGGTCTTGGAGATCTTCTTCGACTCCAGCCGGTCGCGCTCCAGCATGTTCATGAAGTCCATGTTTCCGCCGACGTTCAGCTGCATCGTGCGGTCGAGGATGACGCCCCGGTCCTCGAACAGCTTGGCCAGCACGCGGTGCGTGATGGTCGCGCCGACCTGGGACTTGATGTCGTCGCCGATGATCGGCACGCCGGCCTCGGTGAACTTCGCGGCCCACTCCGGGGTGCCGGCGATGAAGACCGGCAGCGCGTTGACGAACGCGACCTTGGCGTCCAGCGCGGCCTGCGCGTAGAACTTCGCCGCGTCCTCGGAGCCGACCGGCAGGTAGCAGACCAGCACGTCGGCCGCGGCCGCGCGCAGCGTCGCCGCCACGTCCACCGGCTCCTCGTCGGACTCCTCGATGGTCTGCCGGTAGTACTTGCCCAGGCCGTCCAGGGTGTGCCCGCGCTGCACGGTGATGCCCAGCGGGGGCACGTCGGCGATCTTGATGGTGTTGTTCTCGCTGGCGACGATCGCCTCGGACAGGTCGCGTCCGACCTTCTTGGCGTCCACGTCGAACGCGGCCACGAACTCGATGTCACGGACGAGGTAGTCGCCGAACTTCACGTGCATCAGGCCGGGGACCTGCTCGGACGGATCGGCGTCCCGGTAGTACTGCACGCCTTGCACGAGCGAGGCGGCGCAGTTGCCCACGCCGACGATGGCCACACGGACCGACGTCATGGAATCTCCTTCTTCTTCTTCTGCGGGGGTGCGGCCGCCTGTTCCTGCCGCTCGGTGTCGATCAGCTCGTTGAGCCAGCGGACCTCGCGCTCGACCGCGTCGAGGCCGTGCTCCTGGAGCTGGAGGGTGTATCGGTCGAGCTTCTCCCTGGTCCGGGCCAGTGCCGCCCGCAGGCCGTCGCGCCGCTCCTCCACCCGGCGCCGGCGGCCCTCCAGGATGCGCAGCCGGACGTCCGCGTCCGTCTGCGCGAAGAAGGCGAAGTGCACCCCGAAGCCTTCGTCGTCGTACGTCGCGGGTCCGGCCTCGGCGAGCAGCTCGGCGAGCCGCTCCTTGCCCTCCGCGGTGAGCCGGTAGACGACCTTGCCGCGGCGGCCGGTCAGCGCCGGCGCCGTCGCGTCCGGATCCGGTTCCCCCTCGATGATCCAGCCGCGCTCACGCATCCGCCGCAGCGTCGGGTAGAGCGAGCCGTAGGAGAACGCGCGGAAGGCGCCGAGGACTGCCTTCAGCCGGGTGCGCAACTCGTACCCGTGCATGGGCGCCTCGTCGAGCAGGCCAAGCACGGCGAACTCCAGCACCTCTCCGTCGACCCCCGTTCCTCGCTCGTCCTCTCACCGCGATGTATCGCGCCGATACATCAGCACGATAGGCCGGGACAGCGCCGGCTCGCAACGTCGGCCAGAGGTAGATCACTCTCGTGGCGGCTGCGCCCCCGACGGCACCGCGTACGCTGGCCCGGTGCGGACAAGGCGACAGGTCGTGGACTACGCGCTGCAGCGGCGCGTCGTCCTCGCCGACCTGTACGCGGGACGCACGACCACCCTGGACGTCTGTGACGCCCATCCCTACCTGCTCCGCGCCGCCCGCTACCACGGCGAGCCGACCGAGCTGAGCTGCCCGGTCTGCCGCAAGGAGCGGCTGACCAACGTGCACTACGTGTACGGCGACGAGCTGCGCACGGCCAGCGGCCAGGCGAAATCGGTAGCGGAGCTGCACCGGATGGGCATGGACCACCACGAGTTCAAGGTCTACGTGGTGGAGGTCTGTCGCTCCTGCGGGTGGAACCACCTCGCCCTGTCTTTCGTCCTCGGGCGTGACGGCCTCCCTGGTCAGGACGGCCCGGAGCGCCGGGAGGCCGTCCGGGAGTGAGACCGGTCCTGCCCATTCGCGCGGGCCGCACCGAACCCAGGTGCGTGCCCGCGCGTCATTGCTCGGGGGACGCCGTTTTCCTGCCGCCGACCATCGGAGAGCTGCACAGGTGACGCACGACGACCGATCCGACGACGACCGGCGTTACGGACCGCGTGAGGGCCGTGACGTTCCGGGACACCGCCGGCCGCGGTACGACGACCAGCACCGCGCCGGCGGACCGTGGGACCAGGGCGCGCGCCCGGGCTCTGGCTATCTCGCCGGGCCCGGTGCTGACGCACCCCGCGGGCGGCACGGCGCCGGCCCGGCGCACCAGTCCGGACCCGCGCCGCAGCCCGGCCCGGCCCACCAGTCCGGTCCAGCGCACCGGTCCGGTCCCGCCTACCAGCCCGGGCCCGCGTATCAGTCGGGCGCGGGGCACCAGTCGGCCGCGGCGCACCGGTCCGGGCCCGCGCAGCAGTCTGGCGCGGGGCGCCAGTCCGGGCCCGCGCACCAGTCGGGTGCGGCACACCGGTCCGGCCCGGGATACGGGCCAGGACCGACGCCCGGACCCGGCCCGGCGGACCGTGGTCCGCGTCCGCCGGCGGGCGGTAACCCCGGCTACGGGGCCCCGGGCCGCGGCGGTCCCGGACCGTACGGTCCGTCCGGCCCCGGCTACGGCCGCGACGGCGACTACGACGGCGACCGGGCCAGCGGCCTCTACGGCGGCGGGTACGGCGGCGAACCGGGCGCGGCGGCCGAGGCCAGGCGCGCGCTGCAGACCGGCCCGTACGGCCCGGGTGGTCCCGCGGGACCGGGCGGCCCTGGTGGCCCCGGCGGTCCTGGCGGTCCCGGTGGGCCTGGAGGCCCCGGAGGCTGGGGACCCGGCGGTCACCGGCGCGGTCCGGGCGGGCCGGGCGGCCACCGCCGGCTGAAGAAGGCGATGAAGATCGGCGGCCTCGCCGTCGCCGTCCTCATCCTGCTCGGCATCGGCACGGTCGGTCTGGTCTACGCGCGCACCGACGTGCCCGACCCCAACGCCCTGAAGACCGACCAGATCGCGACGATCTACTACGCCGACGGCAAGACCGTCCTCGACCGGGTCGGCTCGACCAACCGCACCGACGTGCCGCTGACCAAGGTGCCGGACTACGTCCGCAATGCGGTGCTGGCGGCAGAGAACCGCAGCTTCTACACCGACCCCGGCATCTCGCCGACCGGCATCGCCCGAGCCGCGCTCAACAACGTCAAGGGCGGCGACCTGCAGGGCGGCTCCACGATCACCCAGCAGTACGTGAAGAACCAGTTCACCAACGGCGACCGGACGTTCTCCCGGAAGTTCAAGGAGCTGTTCGTCACGGTCAAGCTGGACAAGCAGTACTCGAAGGACCAGATCCTCGAGTGGTACCTGAACACGATCTACTTCGGCCGCGGCGCGTACGGCATCGAGGCCGCCTCGCAGGTCTACTTCGGACGGCCGGTGAGCAAGCTGTCGGTGGCGCAGGGCGCCGTGCTCGCCTCGAGCATCCGCTCGCCCGCGCTCTACGACCCGCAGTCGCACCCGGACGCCGCGCAGGCGCGGTGGAAGTTCGTCCTCGACGGCATGGTGTCGATGGGCAAGCTGAGCCAGGGCGACGAGGCGAAGCAGAAATACCCGCCGGTGCGGAAGAAGACCAGCGGCACGGCGGACGACGTCCGCAAGTCCTGGGTCGGCCACGTCGAGGACCAGGTGCTCGACGAGCTCGACCAGGCCGGCTTCAGCCAGGCCAGGCTCAACCAGGAGGGCCTGCGGGTCGTCACCACGATCGACAAGCGGGCCCAGGACGCGGCTGTCCGCGCGGTGCAAGAGACCTTCGCCGACCAGAAGTCGCCCGACCCGGCCAAGCAGCTGCGCCAGGCACTGGTGGCAGTGCAGCCGCAGACCGGCAACGTGCTGGCCTACTGGGGCGGCCCGAACGGTCTCGGCACCGACTACGCGCAGGCCTGGCGGCAGGCCGGCTCCGCGTTCAAGCCGTACGTGCTGGCGACCGCGCTGACCCAGACGCTCGACCCGGAGACGCCGGACGACAAGAAGATCAGCGTCTTCAAGACCTACAACGGCTCGTCGCCGCAGACGTTCAACGGCACCAAGGTGGCCAACTCCGAGGGCGGCCAGTGCAACCCGTGCTCCGTGATGGACGCCATGCGCCGCTCGGTCAACACGGTCTTCTACCGGATGGGCATCGATGCGGGCCCGGCCAACGTCGCCGAGACCGCGCACAAGATGGGTATCCCGGCCGCGCGGTCCAACGGCCAGAAGACCCTGCAGGAGAAGGACGGCACCACCCAGGCCGGCATCTCCATCGGCCAGTACGAGGTGCGCACGATCGACCAGGCGCAGGGCTACGGGGTCTTCGCCGCCGGCGGGCAGCTGCACCCGGCGCACTTCGTGGCCAAGGTCGTCGACTCCACCGGCCGGGTGGTCTACCAGCACGAGGACAAGGCGTCCCGGGCGATCGACGAGAAGGTCGCCAACGACGTGACGTACTCGATGAAGCCGGTGGCGGCGGCGTCGGAGGACCCGCTGGCCGACGGGCGCGAGTCGGCGTCCAAGACCGGCACCCAGCAATACCTGGACACCGGCGGCAACAGCGACGCCTGGATGGTCGGCTTCACGCCCAAGGTGAGCGCGGCGGTCTGGGTCGGCACCGACAAGCCGCAGGCGATGACGACGGTGCAGGGCAACCAGATCTACGGCCGGACGTTGCCCGGCATGACCTGGCAGCGGTTCATGAACAACTACCTGGCCGGCACGCCGGAGGACGAGCTCACCGACCAGGTCGAGGTCAACCCGTCGTACCGGCCGGCGCCGCAGGTGACCGCGACCAAGGTGGAACCGTCGCCGACCCCGGAGCCGACCAAGACCCGGCACCGCAAGCCGCGGCCGACGCCGTCGCCCAGCCCGCAGCCGACCACGGAACCGACGCCGACCGGCAGCCCGGGCGAGCCGACGCAGACCCCGTCACCGACCCCGAAGCCCACCCGGACGCGCACCGGGCCGCCGTTGCCACCCGGCTCGCCGTGACCCTCGATCCGCCGCCGGCAGCGACCGCCCCGCCCGCCCGGGGGCCGTTCGATCCGGCGGCGGACGGGCGGCCGCCGTTCCTGCCGTCCCGCGACGACCCGGTGGTCCGGGTGGCCAGCGGCGCGATCGGTGGTCCGTGGGGCCGGCACGGCGTGCTCGGGATGCGCCGGTTCTGGACGCCGCTGCGGGTGCTGCTCGCGCTGACGCTGCTCACGCTCGCGTTCGCCTGGCTGCAGAAGGCGCCCTGCCAGGACGGCGCGTGGACGAACGGCAAGCAGTACACGCACTTCTGCTACTCGGACGTCATCCCGCTCTACTTCACCGAGCACCTCAACGAGGGCGCGGTGCCCTACGCGGACCACGCCGTCGAATACCCCGTGCTCACCGGCGCCTTCATGGGCGTCGCGGCCGGGATCGCGGCGAAGATCCCGCTCGGCATGCCGGACGTGCAGGCGTACTTCACGGTGACCGCGCTGCTTTTGTCGATCTGCATGCTCGTCGTTACATGGAGCACGTACCGGCTGGCCGGGCGGCGGCGCTGGGACGCGGCGATGGTCGCGCTGTCCCCGCTGGTGGTCGTGCACGCGTTCACCAACTGGGACCTGTTCGCGGTCGCGCTTGCCGGGGTCGGGCTGGTGGCCTGGCAGGCGCGCCGGCCGGGGCTGGCCGGCGTGTTCCTCGGCCTCGGTACGGCGGCGAAGCTCTACCCGGTGCTGTTCTTCATCCCGCTGCTGGCGCTGTGCTGGCGGGCGGGGCAGCTGCGGGCGTTCTGGCGCGCCGCGGCCGGCGCGGTCGTCG
Organism: Mycobacteriales bacterium; assembly: GCA_036558285.1. Lineage (GTDB taxonomy): Bacteria > Actinomycetota > Actinomycetes > Mycobacteriales > CADCTP01 > CADCTP01. The sequence goes on from DATBFW010000056.1 coordinate 10,527, forward strand.
CGTGGGCGATCGTCGACGTGCCGGTCGCGCTGCTCTGGCCGAACTCGTGGCTGCAGTTCCTCAAGCTCAACCGGGAGCGACCGGCCGACTTCGACTCGTTCTGGTACGGCTTCCACCAGCTCGTCGGCAGCGGCAACCCCGCCCCCGAGGTCAACGGCCCGGCCGCGGTCGTCGTCCTGCTCGCCCTGGTGGCCGTATTCGTGCTGGCCCTCGCGGCGCCGCGCCGGCCCCGGCTGCCGCAGCTGCTGTTCCTCGTGGTCGCCGCGTTCCTGCTCACCAACAAGGTCTGGAGCCCGCAGTATTCGCTCTGGCTGCTGCCGCTGGCCGTGCTCGCCCGCCCGTCCTGGCGGGTGTTGCTGGCCTGGCAGGTCACCGAGTGCCTGGTGTGGGTCCCGCGGCTGCTGTGGTTCCTCGGCACCGGCGCGAAGGGCGTCGACTACGAGTGGTTCTTCGGTGCCGTGCTGCTGCGTGACCTGGCCGTGCTGGCGCTGGTCGGGCTCGTCGTACGCGACGTGCTGCGGCCGGAGCTCGACATCGTCCGGATGCCGGACCGGCCCGGCGGCGGCACCGAGGACGACCCGGCCGGCGGCGTGCTCGACCGGGCCGACGACCGCGGACCGCTGGTGCTGCCCGGCGTCCGCTCCCGCGGCGGGCCGGACCTGATCGACGGCGACGACACCAGGAACACCACGTAGAGCAGGGCGAGCAGCACCGCCTTGGCCCACACGCCGAGCACCGCTGCCTGCTTGGCCAGGCCGAAGTCGCCGCCCTGGGTGATGTCGTAGTACCAGCGGAACAGCCCGACGTAGAGGAGCACGTCGACGGCGAGGTAGCTGACCCACCAGCCCCAGCGGATCCGCAGCAGCACGAAGAACGGCAGCAGCCACAGCACGTACTGCGGCGAGTAGACCTTGTTGAACAGCAGGAACGAGCACAGCATCGCGGCGCTGACCTGGAGCCAGGGGTAGCGGCCGGCACGGCCGGCCAGCCGCCAGCCGGCGACCAGCGCGCCCAGCCAGGACAGCGCGATCAGCGCGAACGACCAGTGGTCCACAGTGGACGGACTGAGGTCCGGGAACCCCCAGTACCAGATCGAGTTCGTGGTGAGGTCGGCCGCCCGCCGGGCCTGGAACGCGTACGTCGCCCACCAGCCGTCCGGGTTGGCCAGCGCGAACGGCAGGTTGATCAGCAGCCAGACGCCTGCCGTGCCCCCCACCACCCGGGCCGCGCCGCGGACGTCCCGCACGTACAGGCGCTCCAGCAGCAACGGCAGCGCGAAGAAGCCGGGGTAGATCTTGGTCGCCGCGCCGAGGCCGAGCAGGGCCGCGGCGAGACCCGGCCGGCCGCGGGACCAGGCCCAGACCGCGCCGACAACTGTCGCGGTGGCGAGGAAGTCCCAGTTGTGCACGCTGTAGAGCACCAGTGCGGGCGCGGCCGCCCAGATGAACGCCCGCCGGCCGGAGAGCTTGGCCAGCATGCCTGCGGTGAGCAGCCCGAACGGCGCCAGCAGCAGCGCGGTCACCCGCAGGTAGTCGGCGTCGTTACCGGCGAACAGCCCCGCGAACCACATGAACACGCCGGTGACGATCGGATACTCCACCGCGCCGCCGACCAGGTTGCCCTGCGGCTGGTTGGGGTCGTCCACCAGCTTCCCGTGCAGGTACGGGAAGGTGTGCTCGGGCACCCCCCGACCGACCCAGAGCTGCTGGACGTCGGAGTAGCACAGCTTGTCGTACTTGTGCAGGCCGAGGTTGGGCGAGATGCCGAACTGGTCGAACGTCGGCCCGGTGCACGGTGTCTTGGACAGGTAGCCGAGCAGGATCCCGAGCGCCGTCGTCGCCAGCACCGTCCAGAACACCAGATCGGGCCGACGGCGGACGGCGGACAGGCTCACGCCGGCAGCCGCTCCCGCAGGAACGCGATGTCCGCGCCCTGCCCCGCGCGCAGCCCCGGCGTCTCGACCAGGATCGGCGCCCCCGCGGCAGCGCACACCGCGACGATCGCGTCCGGGTCGATGTGACCGTCGGTGAGGTTGGCGTGCCGGTCGGCACCGGAGCCGAACGCGTCCCGCGAGCCGTTGGCGTGCACCAGGTCGATCCGGCCGGTGATCGCCTTGACCCGGTCGACCAGGTCGACCAGCTCCTCGCCGCCGGCGTGGGCGTGGCAGGTGTCCAGGCAGAAGCCGGGCCCGAACTCGCCCACCGCGTCCCACAGCCGGGCGATCCGGTCCAGCCGGCGGGCCATCGCGTTGTCGCCGCCGGCGGTGTTCTCGATGAGGATCGGCAGGTCGAAGTGCGCCCGCTCGAACACCTTGCGCCAGTTGTCGACGCCGACCTGCGGGTCATCGCCGTCGTTCAGGTGGCCGCCGTGCACGATCAGACCGCGTGCACCCAGTTTGGCCGCCGCCTCCGCATGCTGGTCGAGGATCTTGCGGCTCGGGATGCGGATCTTGTTGTTCGTCGTCGCCACGTTGACCAGGTAGGGCGCGTGCACGTAGAGCCCGATGCCGGCGTCGATCAGCGGCTGGGTGTCCGCGCTGCGGTCCGGCGGCTTCTTCCAGCCCTGCGGGTCGCCCAGGAAGATCTGCAGGATCTCCGCCTTGCGGGCCTGCGCCTCGGCCAGGGGCTCGCCCTCGTGCAGGTGGGCACCGATGAGCACCATGCGAAGGAGCGTACGGCGCTGGGGTGACAGTTCGCCGCCCGGCGTCATGCCGCCGGGGCTGGGCCGTCTCCATTCACGCCCCGTCCTGGCCGAGCGGCCTGCCGGACCCCGACCCGGCTTCTCCCCCGTTGCGGCCGGGACGGGGTTTCCTACGGTGTCCTCCCGGCGCTCCGGTTCGGCCGCGCGCCCGAGATGGCGTACCCTCGTCCGGTCCGGCGTTCGAGTCGCCGGCGTTCCTCCTGCCGCGGAGAGTCCGCGGCCGCCGAGTCCACAGGAGGCTTTCGTTACCGTGCGCCACTACGAGCTCATGGTCATTCTCAACCCTGATCTCGAGGAGCGGACCGTCTCTCCGCTGCTCGACAACTACCTGAACGTCGTGCGTACCGCCGGCGGCTCCGTCGAGAAGGTCGACGTCTGGGGCCGCCGCCGCCTCGCGTACGAGATCGAGAAGAAGGTCGAGGGCATCTACGCCGTGGTCGACCTGACCTCGGACCCGGCCGCCGTGCAGGAGCTCGACCGCCAGCTCAACCTCAACGACGAGGTGCTGCGGACGAAGGTGCTGCGTCCGGAGCTCCGGTAACCGTCTTCCCCAGACACTGACGACGGAGGACAGATGGCAGGCGACACGATCATCACTGTGGTCGGCAACCTCACCGCCGACCCGGAGCTGCGGTTCACCCCGAGCGGGGCCGCGGTCGCGAACTTCACCGTCGCGTCCACGCCGCGCATGTTCGACCGGCAGACCAACGAGTGGAAGGACGGGGAAGCGCTGTTCATGCGCTGCAACGTCTGGCGGCAGGCGGCGGAGAACGTCGCCGAGTCGCTCACCCGTGGCGCCCGCGTCGTCGTGACCGGCCGGCTGAAGCAGCGCTCCTTCGAGACGAAGGAGGGCGAGAAGCGCACCGTCATCGAGCTGGAGGTCGACGAGATCGGCCCCTCGCTGCGGTACGCGACCGCCAAGGTCAACAAGGTCTCCCGCGGCAGCGGCGGCGGGGACTTCGGTGGCGGTGGCGGCTTCGGTGGCGGTGGCGGCGGCGGTGGTGGTGGCAACCGCGGCGGTGGCGGCAACGACGACCCGTGGGGGTCCGCGACGCCGGCCGGTGCCGGCTCGGGCTCCTACGACGAACCGCCCTTCTAGACCCTTCCCCGATCTACCTGACGGAGCACTGACACATGGCGAAGCCGCCACTGCGCAAGCCGAAGAAGAAGGTCTGCGCGTTCTGCAAGGACAAGGCCACCTACATCGACTACAAGGACACCGCACTGCTGCGGAAGTTCATCTCCGACCGGGGCAAGATCCGCGCCCGGCGGGTGACCGGCAACTGCAGCCAGCACCAGCGGGACGTCGCCGTCGCGGTCAAGAACAGCCGCGAGATGGCGCTGCTGCCGTACACGAGCACGGCGCGCTAGGGGGACGGGTCGATGAAGCTCATCCTCACCCAGGAAGTCGCCGGGCTCGGCTCCCCGGGCGACGTCGTCGAGGTCAAGGACGGGTACGGGCGCAACTTCCTCGTCCCGCGCGGCTACGCGATGGCCTGGACCAAGGGCGGCGAGAAGCAGGTCGCGACGATCAAGCGGGCCCGGGACGCGCGCGACGTGCGCGACCTCGGCCAGGCCCAGGAGATCAAGCGCGACCTGGAGAACATGACCGTCACGCTGCCGGCCCGGGCCGGCACCGGCGGCCGGCTGTTCGGCTCGGTCACCGCGGCCGACGTGGTCGCCGCGGTGCAGCGGGCCGGCGGTCCGACCCTCGACCGGCGCCGGCTGCAGTTGGCCGGCGGCATCAAGTCGCTGGGCCGGCACGCCGTGCCGGTCGTGCTGCACCCCGAGGTCACCGCGACGATCCCGCTCGAGGTCGTCGAGGCCTGACGCGTCATCGGAGGCCCGGTTCCCCAGTCGGGACCGGGCCTCCGGCGTGTCAGTGGTACGGCTTGTGCGGGATCGCCGCGTCGTTGAGCTGTTGCTCCATGTCCACCCAGATCGCGCCGTCCTCGATCTTGCACGCGTACACCGGGATCGGCGCGACCGCCGGCACGCCGGTCGGCTCGCCGGTGCGCAGGTCGAAGCGGGAGTTGTGGGCTGGGCAGATCAGCGTGTCGTCCTCCTGCAGGTAGCCCTCGTTGAGCGGCTGCTGCTGATGGGTGCAGGTGTTGTGGACGGCGACCACCTCGTCCTCGTACAGCCGGACGATGCAGACGGGCTCGCCGAGCTGGACGAGCATCATGTCGCCCTCTTCCAGCTGGTCCAGGTCAGCTATTGCTTCCCACGCCATGGGCCTCTCCTCTGCTTCTGGCGGTCCTGGGCCGAGGCTGGGAGCCCCGCACCTCGATCCATCCGTTCCGGGCTCGCGCCGGCAGCACCGGCTGGGGATGGTGGGCCGGGCCGCGGACGATGTGCCCGTCCCGGAGGTCGAAGCGGGAGCCGTGCAGCGGGCAGGTGACCACGCAGCCGTCGAGCTGCCCGCGGCTCAGCAGCGCGCCGGCATGGCTGCACAGGTCGTCCAGCGCGAACAGCCGGCCGCCGGACCGGTGCAGCAGCACCTTCCGACCCTCGACGTCGACCCCGACCGTCCCGCCGTCCGGGAGGTCGGCGTCGGCGATCGCGCGGACCCAGCGGCTGGGACCGGTGCTCGCCGCCACCCGATTGACCATGACCGCCCGGCCCTGCACTAGGTGCCCGCCGACGAAGCCGGCCGCGGCCGTGACCGCCATGCTGCTGGCGCCCAGTGCCTGGGCCGGCCGGCGGTGGCCGGTCACCCTGGCGGCCAGCGACGCGGCCTGCAGCGCCACGGCGGCGGTGTTGAGCAGGCCGTGGAACAGGCCGACCCGGCGGTCCTCGCCGTCGCTGACGGTCCAGTCGGTGACGCCGGTCGCGACCGTGCCCGCGGCCGCCACCAGGCCGGCCGCGCTCAGCGTCGCGGCCGGGTCCATCCGCCCGTCCCGGGCCGGGACGTCCTTGCCGAGCAGGTCGAGCACCAGCGCACCCGACCAGAAGCCGATCGGCAGGTCGCTGAGCGCGGTGTGCACCGAGTG
>DATBFW010000057.1:0-3753 GCA_036558285.1 Mycobacteriales bacterium
TTGTCCTCGTGGAAGTGCCTGGTCTCCTGGACCACGCGGCCACCGCGGTCGAGCAGCTCGGCCTGCCGGCTCATCTCGTACCGGATGGCCCGCTCGATCGAGCGCAGCGAGTTGACGTTCTTCGTCTCGCTGCGGGTGCCCCAGACGCCGGAGCCGGCCGGCGAGAGCGAGACGTTGACGTCGCTGCGCAGCGAGCCCTGCTCCATCCGCACGTCGCTGACGCCGAGCGAGCGCAACAGCTCGCGCAGCTCGGTCACGTATACCCGGCCGACCTCGGGGGCGAGCGCGCCGGTGCCAGTGACCGGCTTGGTGACGATCTCGACCAGCGGGATGCCGGCCCGGTTGTAGTCGACCAGCGAGTGGTCGGCGCCGTGGATCCGGCCGGTGGCGCCGCCGACGTGCAGCGACTTGCCGGTGTCCTCTTCCAGGTGCACCCGCTCGATCTCCACCCGCACGGTCCGGCCCTCGACCGTCACGTCGAGGTAGCCGTCCGTGCAGAGCGGCTCGTCGTACTGGCTGATCTGGAAGTTCTTCGGCATGTCCGGGTAGAAGTAGTTCTTCCGGGCGAACCGGCACCAGGACGCGATGTCGCAGTGCAGCGCGAGCCCGATCCGGATCGTGGACTCGATCGCGGCCTCGTTGGGCACCGGCAGCGAGCCCGGCAGGCCGAGGCAGACCGGGCACACCTGGGTGTTGGGCTCGGCGCCGAACGTCGTCGGGCAGCCGCAGAACATCTTCGACACGGTGCCGAGCTCGACGTGTGTCTCCAGCCCGATCACCGGATCGTACCGGCTCGCGATGTCCACTGTGGACTCGAGCGTGGTCACAGCGCCGGTGCCTCCTCGGTCAGCGGGCGGCCGCGGTCGGCTTCGAGCGCGGCGGCCACCCGGTAGCAGCGGTCGTCGGCCAGCGCCGGCGCCATCACCTGCAGCCCGACCGGCAGACCCTCGGAGAGTCCACTCGGGACGGAGATGGCCGGCAGGCCGGCCAGGGACGCCGGCAGCGTGCACAGGTCGGCCGCGTACATGGCCAGCGGGTCGTTCGCCCGCTCGCCGATCGGGAACGCGACCGTCGGCGTTGCCGGCGAGACCAGCACGTCCGCGGTCTCGAACGCGGCGGCGAAGTCGCGGCTGATCAGCGTGCGGACCTTCTGCGCCTGGCCGTAGTAGGCGTCGTAGTAGCCGGAGGACAGCGCGTACGTCCCGAGGATGATGCGGCGCTTGACCTCTGGCCCGAAGCCGGCCTCGCGGGTCAGCGACATGACCTCCTCGAGCGAGCGGACGCCGTCGTCGCCGACCCGCAACCCGTATCGCACCGCGTCGAACCGGGCCAGGTTGGACGAGCACTCGCTCGGCGCGATCAGGTAGTAAGCCGGCAGCGCGTAGCCGAAGCTCGGGCAGGACACCTCGTGCACGGTGGCGCCCAGCTTCTCCAGCCGGGCCAGCGCCTCCCGGGTGACCGCCTCGACGCCTGGCTCGTAGCCCTGTCCGGACAGCTCCCGGACCACGCCCACCCGCAGGCCGGTCAGGTCGCCGGTGCCGCCCTGCCGCGCGGCCGCGACCACCGGCGGGACCGGTGCGTCGATCGAGGTGGAGTCCATCGGGTCGTGCCCGGCCATCGCCTCGTGCAGCAGCGCCGCGTCGAGCACGGTGCGGGCGAACGGGCCGGCCTGGTCGAGCGAGGAGGAGAAGGCGACCAGCCCGAATCGGGAGACGCCGCCGTAGGTCGGCTTGTGGCCGACGATGCCGGTGACCGCGGCCGGCTGGCGGATCGAGCCACCGGTGTCGGTGCCGATGCCCAGCGGCGCGGTGAACGCGGCGACCGCGGCCGACGAGCCGCCGGACGAGCCGCCCGGCACGCGGTCGAGGTCCCAGGGGTTGTGGCTCGGCCCGTACGCGCTGTTCTCGGTGGAGGAGCCCATCGCGAACTCGTCCATGTTGGTCTTGCCGAGCACGACGATGCCGGCCTCGTGCAGCTTCGTCGTGACGGTCGCGTCGTAGGGCGGGATCCAGCCTTCGAGGATCCGCGAGCCGACCGTGGTCGGGACGCCGCGAGTGACGATGACGTCCTTGAGCGCCAGCGGGACTCCGGCCAGCGGGCCGAGCGGCTGCCCGTCGCCGCGGCGCTCGTCGACGGCGCGGGCAGCGGCCAGCGCGCCGTCGGTGTCGACGTGCAGGAAGGCGTGCACCCGGTCGTCGACCGCCGCGATCCGGTCGAGGTGGGCCTGCGTGACCTCGACAGCGCTCGTCTCGCCGGCCGCGATGGCGGCCCCGAGCTCGGCCGCCGTCATTCGGGTGAGGTCCATCAGGCTTCCTCGTCCAGGATCCGCGGGACCCGGAAGCGGCCGTCCTCGGCTGCGGGCGCGGCCGCGAGCACCTCGTCGCGCGGCAGGCACGGCACGTTCACATCGGGACGGAACACGTTGGTCAGCGGCACCGCGTGCGACGTCGGCGGGATGTCGGCGGCGGCGACCTCCTGCACCCGCGCCACCGCGCCGAGGATCACGTCGAGCTGGCCGGCGAACACGTCCAGCTCCTCGTCGGTCACGGCGAGACGGGCCAGCCGGGCGAGGTGCGCGACCTCGTCCCGGGTGATCCCGACAGGGCTTTCGGGCATGCCGGCGAGTGTACGGCGGCCCACCCGGCCGCCCCGACCCGGTTTCGGGCCTGCGGACGACCGGTCAGCTGACGACGGCCTCGGCCTTCGGACGGATCCGCCCGGCGTCGATCTCCTCGGCCCAGTGGCAGGCGACGACGTGGTCGGGCCTGACCTCGCGCAGCAGGGGCACCTCGTCGGCGCAGCGGGTCTCCTGCACCCACGGGCAGCGGGTGCGGAACCGGCAGCCCGACGGCGGGTTGGCCGGGGACGGCAGGTCGCCGGAGAGCAGGATCCGCTGCCGGGTGTCCTCGACGTCGGGGTCGGGGATCGGCACCGCGGACATCAGCGCCCTCGTGTACGGGTGCAGCGGCTCGGCGTACAGCCGGCGGGACGAGGTCTGCTCGACGACGACGCCGAGGTACATGACGCCGACCACGTCGCTGATGTGCCGGACCACGGCCAGGTCGTGCGCGATGACCAGGTAGGTCAGGCCGAGCCGTTCCTGCAGCTCCTCGAGCAGGTTGACGATCTGGGCCTGGATGGAGACGTCCAGGGCGGACACCGGCTCGTCGGCGACGATGAGGTCCGGCTCCAGCGCGATCGCCCGGGCGATGCCGATCCGCTGCCGCTGGCCGCCGGAGAACTCGTGCGGGTAGCGGGCGGCCGCGCTGGCCGGCAGCCCGACTGTGTCGAGCAGCTCGCGCACCCTGGCCTGCCGGGCGGCGGTGCCCTTGACGACGTCGTGCGTGCGCAGCGGCTCGGCCAGGATCGACTCGATGCTCTGCCTGGGGTCGAGTGAGGACAGCGGGTCCTGGAAGACCATCTGCATCCGGCGCCGCTGCCGGCGCAGCGCCTCGCCCTTGAGCGCGAGCACGTCGACGCCGTCCATCGTCACCGTGCCCGCGGTCGGCTCGACCAGCCGCAGCAGCGCCCGGCCCAGCGTGGACTTCCCGCAGCCGGACTCCCCCACCAGCCCGTACGTGCCGCCGCGGGGCAGGTCGAGGTCGACGCCGTCGACCGCGCGCACCTGGCCGATCGTCCGCTCGATGAGGATGCCGTGCCGGATCGGGAAGTGCACCTCGAGACCGCGCACGGACAGCAGCACGTCGGCCGACACGCCGGCGTGGGCGGCGCCCTCGGCGGCGGTGGTCCCGA
>DATBFW010000058.1:0-77495 GCA_036558285.1 Mycobacteriales bacterium
GCCGTCATCCCCGCCCCCTGCTGCGTCTCCGCTCGCGGGGCCAGCGGTTTCCCCTACCCTGCAGCACGGGGCGTTAGCTCAACTGGCAGAGCAGCGGACTTTTAATCCGCGGGTTCCGGGTTCGATCCCCGGGCGCCCCACCCCAGGTCAGGGACCTGTCGCCGTCAGATCGAGCACTTGGTCCGGCGGGCTAGAGACTGGCCAGCAGCGTCATGACCTTGTTGTGCGGGTCGAGGTTGGTGGTCTCGATGCCAGCAATGCTTCTGCCCGTTCTCGAAGCACGCCCGCCAATGCCTCGGAGCGGGGTCGCTGGCGGTCTGGGATGCAGAGCACCACCGGCTCGCCCGGAACCGGTGACGGTCTCGCAGGTGCCGTCGTCCGACCGGCTCGTCCATGCCTACGACGGGCTATCTGGTGTCGGCGCGGAGGATCTTGGTGACGACCTCGCGTGTTTCTCGCAGGAGGTCGTCGGCTGGTGCGGCGGACAGCAGGCGGACGTCCCAGTGGGCCAGCAGTTCGAGTGGCAGGCCGCGCTCGGCTGTGAGGTGGGCCGCGGCGCTCGGGAGGTCGTGCACGCCGCCGCGTGGTGTGCGGGCGAGCTTGCCGATGTACCAGTCCGCCAGCCCGGGTCGGTCTCGCGGGCGGCGGCTCGCGACAGTGCCGCCGCGGGGTCGCCGTCGACATACAGCACGATCGGCCGCGCGATGCGAGCCAGCGCGTCCAGGAAGTCGGTCAGCCGGTCCGTCGGGTGTCCGCAGGCGCGCAGGGACGGCAGGTACGGGTACAGCGCGTCTGCGATTACAACGTCCACGGTCGCGCCGGTCACGTAGCGCGCGCTGGCCGCCAGCAGCGTTTCCGTCGCACGATCCCGCCGGCTCGGAATTCCGCGGCGACGGCCGTGTACTCGCTGCGGGTGAGGATCTCTTCCTCCCGGAAATGGTCGACGGTCCACCCGCTGGTCGCCAGTGTTCGGGCCAACCCGGCACACAGGGTGGACTTGCCGACCCCTGGCACCGCTCCGAGCACTGCGACGAACACCGTCACGCCAAGCCGGCCTCTCGAAGTCGCCAACGCTGCATCGTCATCCTCTGCTTACTGCGAGCCGGTGACATCTCGACCCAGGTCTGAGGACGGATCAGCTGCGGCGAGCGTGGCGGCAAGCACCCGTCGTCAGGCGCCCTGGGCCTCGACGTAGAGGCTGTAGAGGGACGTGCTGGCGGTCATGAAGAGGCGGTTCTTCCTCGGGCCGCCGAAGCAGAGGTTGGCGCAGCTTTCGGGGAGGTGGATCTGGCCGAGCAGCGTCCCGTCGGGGCTGTAGCAGTGCACGCCGTCCAACCCGGCTCCGCCGTCGGTGGCGGCGGCCCACAGGTTGCCGTCCCGGTCGGTACGGATGCCGTCGGACCCGCCCGGGCCGGAGAACGACACGAACGGCCGGCCATTCACCGGCGTCGTGCCGTCCAGGTCGAAGACTCGGATTTCGCCGACGTCGACGACATAGAGCCGGGTCTCGTCGGGAGAGAAGCAGATCCCGTTGGGTCGGTCCATTCCGGTGATCACCGGCGTGCCGTGCCCGTCCTGCCAGCGGTAGACGTCGCGGGGCAGCTGTTTGACCGCGCGGTCGCCCTCGTAGTTGCTCTCGATGCCCCAGCCGGGGTCGGTGAACCAGACCGAGCCGTCGGAGTGGACGGTCACGTCGTTGGGTGCGTTGAGCGGCTTGCCGTCGTAGGACTCCATCAGGACGGTGATCGAGCCGTCGTGTTCGGTACGGGTGACCCGACGGGTGCGGTGCTCGCAGGTGACCAGCCGGCCCTGCAGATCGCGGGCGTTGCCGTTGCTGTTGTCCGACGGCGCGCGATAGACGACGACCTCGCCGGTCAGCTCACTCCAGCACAGCATCCGGTCGTTGGGGATGTCGGAGAACAGCAGGTAGCGGCCGTCGCCGAACCACACCGGTCCCTCCAGCCAGCGCCCGCCGGCCCACAGCCGCTCGACGGCCGCGTGCCCAACGGTCAGCGTCCGGAACCGTTCGTCGAGCACCTCGACCGCGGGGTCGGGATATCGGACGACGGTCCTGTCCCTGTCCCATGCGCCGGGGGCACCGGTCTCGCGCGCCATCGGCGCACCTCCCTCGTCTCGATCAGCCCGTCCGTCAGGCGAGTTTCCACCCGATCGAGCTGTCGACGGCGAGTACGCGCGACAGAGCTCGCCGATCGGCCCGGCTCCTTCTCGCCCGGATCGCCCGCTAGCGCCGTGGTCCGCGGTCCTGGACGGTCTCGCTGACCGCGACCGCGATGAGCACCGCGCCGGGCAACGCGATCCCGACGATCAGCGTCGACTGCGCTGCGGCCGGCCGCGAAGGGCGACGATGAGAAACACGCAGCGCCCGACCTGAAGAACCAGATAGCCGGTGACGAACAACCAGGCGCGGTCGCCGAAGGCATCGTCGATCGCGACGGCCACGAGCGGAGACCTCGCGTTCGGCACCGCGTTCCCGCGACAACGCGATCCTCGTCGCCGGCGCGCTACGCCGGGGCCGCGGGTCTCCCACTGAGCGGCGAGCTGGGCACTGCTTTCCCACGACTGGCGATGTCGACGCTCGCCATCCAGCGGACGTCGACGACAGACGGCCGGCAGGCCGGGTCGGTGCCCGGGCTGCCGGCCGTCGAGGGGATGGGTCAGCGGTCGCGGACGTACCTCGCGCCGAGGGCGCGGGCGGCGATGACGGCGGCCGCGGCGCCGAGGACGATGTCCTTCAGGACGTACTGCGCCTCGAGGGTGGGCAGTCCGCCCGGGAAGAGGTCGCCGGGGAAGAGCAGCAGCGGCGACATCCAGCCGAGCAGCGCGCCGGCCAGCGCGACCAGGCCGACCCGCAGGCCGATCCCGGTGATCAGCGTCAAGCCGATGAGGGTCTCCACCACGGCCGTGGCCATGACCGCCGGCGTGCCCGAGACCAGCCCGAAGGTCAGCGTGTCGACGGTGCGCATCACCAGCGGCTCGGCCGGCGAGGCGCCGGGGAAGAACTTCAGCATGCCGAAGCCGAAGATGATCATGCCGAGGCTGATCCGCAGTGCGGTGACGCTGTGCGCGGCGAGCCAGGAGGCGATCGGAGTGATCACCTCCTCGACGCGCCGTCCACGGGGTTGGCTGGTTGCCGGTCGGGCGTCGGTCGGGCGGGGAGCGGTCGTGACTGTCATGACGGGGTCCTCCGATCCGGGAGCTCCCTCCTGAAGCTCACGGAAGTCACCCTCCGCGCCGGACAGGCGCCGCGAATCCGCCCGTGGTCGACACCGTCGCTGCGCAATTCCCGGTAGCCGGTCGTCCTTCCGTACGGCGGCCGGGCCCGACCCCTACGTCAGCCGACGTACGACCACCCGCGAGTCCGCCCAGCTCAGCGGAGGCGGTCGGGTGGGAGAGCTCGCGAGGTCAGGTGGAGGAGGAGGGAGTTCCTCGGCTGCCAGACGCGGCGGTCCTCGAACGGCCAGGCGTAGGTGAGCGCTCCCTCGCGGACGCAGTCGAGCAGGCCCGGCGCCCCGAGCTCGTGCGCCGACCACGCATAGAGCTGCTGCAGCCGCGGGAGGATCACGCCGAAGTCGATGAGCTGGCCGAGCCCGAGCTCGGCGCCGAGGTAGCTGTCGACGCTGCCGCGAAGGGGATACTCGTCCGGCAGCACGCGGGACAGCTGCAGGAAGATCCCGGTCATCCCGAGTCTCGGGTCGCCGACCAGCGGCGCGAGCGGGCGCAGCCAGCCGAGGGAGATCCGTGGCGCCGCGACGAGGGCGTGCGTGAACAGCACCCGGCAGAGCACGACGTTCATGAAGAAGCGCTCGGGCGCGTTCTCCGCCTCGGCTAGCTCGCGGTTGTCGAGGTAGCCGGCGACCACACTGCCGTTGTGCGCGCGATACCAGGCCCGGGCGGTCGGATAGTCGGCGAACGAGAGCCAGTGGTCGACCGTACGGGACGAGGCCGGGCCGGGCATTCCGCCGGTGATGGCGACCGCCTCGCAGCCGTCCCGGAGGATGCGCTCGTTCACCGCACGCCACCACGGACTGCCAGGGTGCTCGCTGAACGCGGGCAGCAACACGCCGCGCTGCAGCTGCCAGCGCATGAACGACGTCGCCGCCCGCCGGTACGGCAGGTGCCGCGGTGCGTGGCCGAACGGGCCGTAGTAGCAGCGCTGCATGAGCGCGAGCCGCCCGGCCGGGTCGTCCCGTACCGCGACGACCTGCTGCTCGGCCCACTCCGCCGCCGGAACCCCCGATCGCACCCCGCCAGGATCGCAGGCGCCTGCTCGAGTGCACGGCAGGCGCTGGTAGTGGATTGGAGTCGTCGTTCGGCGGGGTACAGCACCGTCATGACCCGCAGGTCCGTTCTCGTCGCGGCCTGGCTCTGGGCCACCGTGGTGGTGCTCCTGGCCGGACGGGCGAGCTATGCCGTCGTCAGAGTCCTCGGCCCGGACGTCCTCTTCGGCGCGCTGGTGCTCGTCGCGGTCGGCGCGGCGGTGGTGCAGGTGCGGCGGCGCGGCCTGCCGATGCGCGCCGATGCGGTCACCGACAGGGCGTCGATCGGCTCCTGACCTACGCGGCCGAGGCGTTCACGCCGACGTTGATCACGCCGAGGTAGCCGGACGCCGTGCGCCGTACCGTCACGAGCCCCGACGGGTCGTAGATCGAGTCGTCCTCGTTGCGGGTCTCTCTGCCGGTGTGCTTGTCGTACGGTGCGGTGGCGAAGGCGGCGTCGTTCACGGCCTCGTCGAAGTAGAGCTGGGTCGTCAGCACCGTCTTGCGATCCACGTGCAGCTTGAGGTGGATGTGCACGGTCCGCCCTTGATACCAGCCGGGATAGATCGTCGTGAACTGCACGACGCCATTGCGGTCGGCGACCTGGGCGCCGCGAAGATACGTCCCGTCGTCGGCCGGGTTCGCCTCGGAATCGCCGACGCTGTACGAGCCGTTCGACGTGTCGCCCGATCCGTCGCCCGATCCGCCGCCGCCCGGACCGCCATCGCCGCCCGGACCGCCGCCGGCCGGACCGCCGCCGTCGCCCGATCCGCCGCCGCCCGGACCGCCCTGCGAGGCCGACTCGAATCCCGAGTAGACGCCGCCGGCGTCGCAGTGCCAGATCTCCATCACGCTGTTCGGGATCGCGGTCGGCGCGGATCCCTTCGTGCACTGCGACAGGTCGTGCGCCCGTACCGCCAGCACGAGCGGCGTACCCGGCCGGTCCTCGCGCAGGTCGGAGCGGATCGAGTCGACGTCGAACCAATACGGACCCTGCGTCTCCTCCTGCGCCGCCACGCACGTGTTCGCCTGGTCCAGCAACGACAGCACGTCCGATGGAGCGGTCGACGATGCCGACAGCGAGGGAGCAGGGGCGCCGGCCTCGGACCGCGACGAGCCGGTGCACGCCGTCACCAGCGCACCGAGACCGATCGTCCCGCCCAGTCCGAGCGCGCGGCGCCGGCTGATCCGCTCCCGGCTTCGTCGAATTTCCTCGTCCATGACGGAACTTTTGCACGGCTTGCTGTCATGAGCCTGTGCATCGGATCGCCGCGGCGCCCGGGCAGACTGACGGGGTGATCCGTACGTTCGTTGCGCTGGGGGACTCGTTCACCGAGGGCCTCGAGGACGAGATCGGCCCGGCCGGCCGGCACCGCGGATGGGCGGACCGGGTAGCGGCCGAGCTGGCCCGCACCGAGGGCTCGCTCCGCTACGCGAACCTCGCCGTTCGCGGCCGGCTGCTCGACCAGGTGGTCGCCGCCCAGCTGCCGGTCGCACTGGAGCTCGCGCCGGATCTGGCCTCGTTCCATGCCGGGCCAAACGACGTGCTCCGGCCGCGGGCGGACCTGCCCGCGTTGCTGGATCGGTACGACGCGGCCGTCGGCACGCTCACCGGCGCCGGGATCCGCACCATCCTGTTCACCGTGGTCGAGCGGACCGGCACCGGTCGGACCGCGGACCGGCTGGCGGCCCGGTTCCGCGCGTTCAACCTGGGCATACGGGCGACGGCCGACCGGTACGACGCGGTGCTGGTCGACCTGGCCGCGGTGCCGGTGCTGCGTGACCGCCGGCTCTGGCACGAGGACCGGCTGCACCTGGCGCCGGAGGGCCACGCCCGGGTCGCAGCGGCCGTGCTGGAGGCGCTGGGCATCTCGCACTCGGACTGGTGGCGCTCCGAGCTGCCGGGGTCGGCGCGGGCCGGCCGGGCCGCCTCGCTGGTCGCCGACGTTCGCTGGATCCGGGTGCACCTGCTGCCCTGGGTCGGCCGCCGGATCCGCGGCGTGTCCAGCGGCGACCGGATCACCGCGAAGCACGCCGAGCTGGTGGACATCATTCCCGACTGAAATAGTAGGGATTCCGTGCTACCAATGATCCATGACCGCCACCGATGATCTGCTCGCCAACAACGCCGAGTACGCCGCGTCGTTCTCGGGCCCGCTGCCGCTGCCGCCCGGCAAGGGCGTTGCCGTCCTCGCCTGCATGGACGCCCGGCTCGACGTCTACCGCCTGCTCGGCTTGCACGAGGGCGAGGCACACGTCATCCGCAATGCGGGCGGCGTCGTCACCGACGACGCGATCCGCTCGCTCACGATCAGCCAGCGGCTGCTCGGCACGACCGAGGTCGTCCTGGTGCACCACACCGACTGCGGCATGCTGACGTTCACCGACGACACGTTCAAGGCTGACATCCAGAGCGACACCGGCATCAAGCCGCACTGGTCGGCGGAGGCGTTCTCGGATCTCGAGCAGGACGTACGGCAGTCGATTGCGCGGATCAAGGCCAGCCCGTTCGTACCGAACAAGGACTCGGTCCGCGGCTTCGTCTTCGACGTCGGCACCGGGAAACTGACCGAGGTCAAGTAGTCGCCGACTCGGCCTGAGTCGAGTCACACACCCGTCCGACGTCGGCACCGGGAAGCTGATCGAGGTCAAGCGGTCGTGCAGGCGGCCGGGGTCCTGCTCGCACGCCCGTCCGACGTCGGCAGCGGAAGGTTGGCAGAGGTCAATGAGTCGCGGGGTCGGCTGAGCCGAGTCGCACGCCGGTCCGAGGTGGGCGCCGGGGAGTTGGCCGAGGTCAGATGATCGTGCAGCCGGCTCGGTCCGGGTCGCACGCCCGTCCGAGGGCGGCAGCGGAAGGTTGACCGAGGTCAAGGAGTCGCACAGTCGACCTGGGCCGAGTCGCACGCCGGTCCGAGGTGGCGCCGGAGAGCTGGCTGAGGTCAATCGGTCGCGGACTCGGCCGGAGCCGCGCACCGGACGCCACCCTTCGCACGCTGGCTGAGGTCGAGGATTTCACCGACCGTCCACAGGCCCGCGTCGCGGCCTCGTGTGTCGTACCGACTTCGTAGACTCGCCCGGTGGACGAGGCACTCGAGCTGTTGCGGCGGGTGTTCGGCTACGACGCCTTCCGGCCTGGGCAGCGCGAGATCATCGATCACGTCATCGGCGGCGGCGACGCGCTGGTGCTGATGCCGACCGGCGGTGGCAAGTCGCTGTGCTACCAGATCCCGGCGCTGGCCAGGCCCGGTGTCGGCGTGGTGATCTCTCCGCTGATCGCGCTGATGCAGGACCAGGTCGACGCGCTGCGGGCGCTCGGCGTACGGGCCGGCTTCGTCAACTCGACCCAGGACCCGGGCGAGCGGCAGATGGTGGCGGCCGAGTTCCGCGCCGGCGAGCTCGACCTGCTCTACCTGGCGCCGGAGGCGCTCCGCTCGCCGTCGACCACCGCCCTGCTCGACCAGGGGAAGATCGCGCTGTTCGCGATCGACGAGGCGCACTGCGTTGCCCAGTGGGGCCACGACTTCCGACCCGACTACCTGGCGCTGTCGATGCTGCACGAGCGCTGGCCCGAGGTGCCGCGGATCGCGTTGACCGCGACGGCAACAACCGAGACGCACGCCGAGATCACCTCCCGGCTGGATCTCGCCGGCGCGATGAACTTCGTGGCGAGCTTCGACCGGCCCAACATCCAGTACCGGATCGTGGCCAAGGACGATCCGCGCCGGCAGTTGCTCGACCTGCTGCGCCGCGAGCACGCCGGCGACTCCGGCATTGTCTACTGCCTGTCCCGGGCGGGTACGGACAAGACAGCCGAGTTCCTGACCCGCAACGGAATCGAGGCGCTGCCCTACCACGCCGGCCTGGACGCGGTGACCAGGTCGGCGAACCAGGCCCGCTTCCTGCGGGAGGACGGCCTGGTCGTGGTCGCGACGATCGCGTTCGGGATGGGCATCGACAAGCCGGACGTGCGTTTCGTCGCCCACCTCGATCTGCCGAAGTCGGTGGAGGGCTACTACCAGGAGACCGGCCGGGCCGGGCGGGACGGGCTGCCCGCGACGGCGTGGCTGGCGTACGGGCTGCAGGACGTGGTGCAGCAGCGACGGCTGATCGACGCGTCCGAGGGCGACCTCAACCACCGACGCAACCTGGCCAAACACTTGGACGCGATGCTCGCGCTGTGCGAGACCGTCGAGTGTCGCCGGGTGCGGTTGCTGGCCTACTTCGGGCAGCACAGCGAGCCGTGCGGCAACTGCGACACGTGCCTGGTGCCGCCGGAGTCGTGGGACGGCACGGTGCCGGCGCAGAAGCTGCTGTCGACGGTGTGGCGACTCGCGCACGAGCGCAACCAGCGCTTCGGCGTGGGGCAGGCGGTCGACATCCTGCTCGGGCGGACCACCGACAAGGTGACCCAGTGGCGGCACGACTCGCTGTCCACCTTCGGGATCGGCACCGAGCTGCGCGAGCCGGAGTGGCGCGGGGTGGCTCGGCAGTTGCTGGCCCAGGGTCTGCTGGCGGTGTCCGGGGAGCACCAGACGTTGGCGCTGACTGCGGGCAGCGCCGACGTGTTGGGCGGCCGGCGGACGGTGTCGTTGCGGCGGGAGGCGCCGCGGGCGGTCCGGTCGCGCGCCACGTCGTCCTCCCGAGTTGCTGCTGACGAGGCCGGGCTGCCGGCCGAGGCCGAGGCGCTGTTCCAACGGTTGCGGACGTGGCGGGCGGCGGTCGCCAAGCAGGACGGCGTCCCGGCGTACGTGGTCTTCCACGACGCGACGCTGCGGCAGCTCGCGATCGAGCGGCCGGCGACGCTGTCCGCGGTCGGCGCGATAAGCGGGATAGGCGAGAACAAGCTGCGCAAGTACGGCCAGCAGGTGATCGATGCGCTCGCCGAGTGACGTCATCCCGACGATCGCAGTTCCAGGCCTTCCGGCGCGCTGGTGCGCCGACGCCGGATTTCGCCCTCGTTCCGGCGCCGCCTTGCTCAGCTCGCACCCGTGTCGGCGACGCTGACCGGACCGGAGTAGGTCGCGCCGTAGCTCACACTGCGTCCCGGCACTGCTCGCGGCGTCGTGCGGCAGGATCACGGCATGTCGCTCACGATCGTCACCGGAGGCGGACGCGGGATCGGGGCCGCGACCGCGCTGCACCTGGCCCGAGCGGGACACGACGTGGTCGTGAACTACCGCCGCCGGTCCGACGAGGCCGATCGCGTGGTTGCCGCCGCCCGGCAGGCTGGCGTGCGGGCCGTCGCCGTCGCCGCGGACGTGGTCGATCCGTCCGATGTGGACAGACTGTTTGCGGCGGCCGCCGAGCTCGGCGCGGTAACCGGCTTGGTGAACAGCGCCGGACTCACCAAGCACATCGGCGACCTTGCCGACACACCGGTCGAGATCATCCGTGAGGTCATCGACGTCAACCTGTTCGGCTCGATCCTCTGCGCCCGCAAGGCCGCCCAAGTCATGTCCACCCGCCGCGGTGGTCAGGGCGGCGCGATCGTCAACATCTCCTCGGCCGCCGGCACTACCGGCTCGCCGCACGAGTACGTCCAGTACGCCGCGGCCAAGGCGGGCATCGACATCCTCACGCTCGGTCTGTCGAAGGAGCTTGCGGGCGACGGCATCCGTGTCAATGCCGTTGCCCCCGGCATCGTTCGCACCGAGATACACGCCGACGCCGGCGCGCCGGACCGGCCGGACAGGGCCGCCGGCCGTATCCCGCTGGGCCGCCCCGGCGAGCCCGAGGAGATCGCGCCGGCCATCGCCTTCCTGCTCCGCGCCGAGTCCTCGTACACCACCGGCGCCGTTCTGCGCGTCGCCGGCGGCCTCTGACCCGGTTTCCTCCCGGCCGTGCGCTGAGCGCGAACATGCTGCCTGATAAGGAAGTTCACGACCTAGGCTCGGAACATGACTGCTCCTGCGATGCGCACACTGTCCACCCCGTCGCTCTCGGATGCGGTCTTCGAGCGCCTGCTCGGTGAGCGGATCGTCTTTCTCGGCAGCGCCGTCGACGATGACGTGGCCAACCGGATCACCGCGCAACTGCTGCTGCTCGCGGCCGAGGATTCGAAGCAGGACATCACCTTCTACATCAACTCCCCAGGTGGATCGGTGACCGCGGGCATGGCCATCTACGACACGATGCAGCTCATCGAGCCGGACGTGTCGACCTGGGCGGTCGGGTTCGCCGCGTCGATGGGCCAGTTCCTGCTCTCGTCCGGCACACCGGGCAAGCGCTACGCGCTCCCGCACGCCAAGATCGTCATGCACCAGCCCTCGGCCGGCATCGGCGGAACCGCCTCGGACATCGCGATCCAGGCCGCGCAGTTCCGGCTGACGAAGCGCGAGATCGCCGGGCTCACCGCGGAGCAGACCGGGCAGTCCGTCGAGCAGATCGAGAAGGACGCCGACCGGGACCGGTGGTTCACCGCCGACGAGGCCAAGGCGTACGGGTTCGTCGACCACGTGGTGGCAAGATTGCACTGATCGGAGACGCTGAGCCGCCGTTCGCAACAAATTCCGCCGATCCGACCGGCCATTTGGGCGAGGGGGTTTGACGAATGCCGGAAAACCGAAGACTATCTCTGCAGATTGTCGCCGGGATGAAAGGCCTTTACCGTGGCTCAGCGCACCGTGGTCCAGCTCACCGACGATCTCGACGGCAAGGCGATTCCCGAAGGTAAGGGCGAGACCGTCCGCTTCGGCGTCGATGGCCAGGAGTACGAGATCGACCTGAGCGAGAAGAATGCCCAAGTGCTGCGGGACGTCGTCGGCAAATACGTGGCAGCCGGACGCCGGGTCGGCGGGGGCTCCCGTGGCGGCCGATCCCGCGGCTCGAACTCGCGTACCCGCGACTACGACCCGAAAGCCGTCCGCGCCTGGGCGGAGGCGCAGGGCCTCGAGGTGAGCGCGCGCGGCCGGGTCCCGGCCGACCTGGTCGCTCGCTTCCAGGAAGCCAACGCCTGACCTCGACGCCTTCGGCTTCAGATATCCCGGAATTGGCGGTTGCGATACTGCTCCGGTGAGCTTCGACACGTTGTGGGACACCCTGGCGCCGATCGGCCGGGTCGGGAGCGGTGGGTATAGACGCTTCGCCTGGACACCTGTCGACAGCGTGTTACGGGAATGGTTCGCAAGTGAGGCGCGGGCCCGCGGTCTCGATCTCGTGACGGACCGTGCCGGCAACCACTGGGCGTGGTGGGGATCGCCGAGTCGCGACCGACCCGGGGTCGTGGTGGGGTCGCATCTCGATTCAGTGCCGGATGGCGGAGCGTTCGACGGCCCATTGGGCGTGGTGTCCGCATTCTGCGCGGTTGATCTGCTGCGTTCGCGCGCATTCCAACCGTCGCGACCGGTGGGCGTCGCCTGCTTCGGCGACGAGGAGGGTGCCCGGTTCGGTGTCGCGTGCGCGGGGTCGCGGCTGGTCACCGGAACGCTGCGGGCCGACCGTGGCCTCGCCCTGACCGACGGCGACGGCGTGTCGATGGCGACGGCGATGCGGTCGGCCGGAGTCGACCCGGCGGCCGTTGGCCGCGACGACGATGCGCTGCGACTGGTCGGTGCGTTTGTCGAGTTGCACGTCGAACAGGGCCGCGGTCTGGTCAACCTGGACCGGCCGATCGCGGTCGGCTCGTCGATCCTCGCGCACGGCCGCTGGCGGCTGGACCTGGCCGGGGAGGCCAACCACGCCGGAACCACCCGGCTCGAGGATCGCCGCGACCCGATGCTCGACCTTGCCGCCGCCGTCACCGCCGCTCGTTCGGCCGCGCAGGCCCGCGGCTGTGTCGCGACCGTCGGCAAGGTGGCCGTGGCGCCGAACGGTGTCAATGCGATCCCGTCGGCGGTCACGGCCTGGCTGGACGCGCGGGGCGGCGCCGCCCGCGCGGTGGCTGCGGACGTGGGACTGGCGGCCGGCGCGGCGCCGGTGGAGGAGTCGTACACGCCGGACACCCGGTTCGACCACGCGTTGGTGACCCGGCTCTCCCGCCTGCTCGGAGACGCGCCTGTCCTCGGCACCGGAGCGGGCCACGACGCGGGCATCTTCGCTGCCGCCGGTGTGCCAGCGGCGATGCTGTTCGTGCGTAACCCGACCGGCGTCTCACATTCGCCGGCCGAGCACGCCGAGCGGGAAGACTGCCTGGCCGGCGTGGAGGCGCTGGCGGCTGTCATCGCGGATCTTGCCGGATGACCGGCTACTGGGCGGAGCACGCCTGGCTGCCTGACGGTCCCGCTGCGGGCGTCCTGCTCGAGGTCGCCGACGGGCGCTTCACCCGGGTCGAGGCGGCCCAGCCGCCTGGCGGCGCGACCCGGCTGGGCGGCGTCGTCTTGCCCGGCTTCGCCGACGCCCACGGACACGCGTTCCACCGGGCACTCCGCGGGCGCACTCACGCGGACGGCGGCACCTTCTGGTCGTGGCGCGAGGCGATGTATGCGGCGGCGGCGCGCCTCGATCCGGACTCCTACCTCTCCCTGGCCCGGAGCACCTACCGGGAGCTGGCCCGGGCCGGCGTGAGCACGGTCGGGGAGTTCCACTACTTGCACCATGGCGCGGGTGGAGTGCGGTACCAGGATCCGAACGCGATGGCGGAGGCGTTGCGGGAGGCGGCCGTCGACGCTGGAGTCAGGCTGACACTGCTGGACACCTGCTATCTGGCGGGCGGGCTCTCCGCGGACGGCTACCTCCCCCTGGAAGGCGTGCAGCAGCGTTTCGGCGACCGGGACGCGGACGCCTGGGCGGCCCGGGTCGCCGAGCTTGCCCCGTCCGACGGCATGCGAGTCGGAGCCGCGGTGCATTCGATCCGTGCGGTGCCCGCCGACGAACTGCCGACGGTGGCCGGTGCGGCCGGACCGCTGCATGTGCACCTGTCGGAGCAGCCGGCGGAGAACGACGCATGCCTCGCGTACCACGGCCGCACCCCGACCGAACTGCTCGCCGAGCACGGGGTGCTTTCCCCACGCACGACGGCCGTCCACGGAACGCACCTGACACCGTCCGATGTGGACACGCTGTCCGGGACCGGCACCGGGGTCTGCTTCTGCCCCTCGACAGAGGCCGACTTGGCCGACGGGATCGGGCCGGCTGCGGAGCTTCGCGACGCGGGGGTCACGCTCAGCCTGGGCTCCGACCAGCACGTGCGCGCGGATCTGCTGGCCGAGGCCCGCGACCTCGAGATGCACCAACGGCTGGCGACGGGCCGCCGCGGCGTCTTCGACCCGGCCGAACTGATCGGTGCGCTGACCGGGCATGCCGCGCTGGGCTGGCCGGACGCCGGCCGGCTGGACGTCGGCGTTCGAGCGGACCTGGTCGCGGTCAACCTCGATCCCACCGCTGAACCGGCCCAGGTCCTCTTTGTCGCGTCGACCGCGGACGTCCACACTGTCCTGATCGACGGACGGCGGATCGTCTAGCGCGGGCCGCGCAGGACGACCACCGAGCGTGGCCGCAGCGGGAACGTCTCGCCGGCGACGGTCGTCCCCACCGGCGAGGGACCGTACGTGTCGAACTCGAGCATCCAGTGCGCCGGGCGTCCGATCGGCGGAACGGTGACCTCGACCTCCTGCCACCAGCCGTTGATCGCGATCAACAGGTCGTCGTCCAGCTCGGGCCGGCCACGCTCGTCCCGGTCCGGCGCCACAGTGCCGTCGACGTGGGCGACGACCGTCCGGGACCACGACCACTCGCCGTCGGCCATCGCGCTCGCGTCCGCCGCGTACCAGGTCATGTCGGCCGGCGTCAGGTAGCGCCGTCGCCGCAGCGCCGGATGGGCCCGCCGGAATGCGATCAGTCGCCGGATGAAATCCAGCAGCTCCCTGTCCACAGTGGACCAGTCGTACCAGGACACCTCGTTGTCCTGGCAGTAGGCGTTGTTGTTGCCGCCTTGCGTGCGCCCTAGTTCGTCGCCGCCGAGCAGCATCGGCACGCCGCGGGACAGCAGCAGCGTGGCCAGGAACGCCCGCGACTGACGGGCACGCAGCGCCAGCACATCGGGATCGTCGGTCGGACCCTCGACGCCGCAGTTCCAGGAGCGGTTGTCGTCGGCGCCACCAGGATCGGGGACGTTGTCGTCGTTGTGCTTCATGTTGTACGAGACGAGGTCGCGCAGCGTGAACCCGTCGTGGGTGGTGATGACGTTCACGGAGGCTGACGGCCGGTTGCGAGCTGGTCCGTACAGGTCGGGGGAGCCGGTGAAGCGGGTGCCGAGGTCGGCCAGCATGCCCTCGTCGCCACGCCAGAAGGACCGCACGGTGTCTCGGAACTTCCCGTTCCATTCGGTCCAGCCCGGCGGGAAGCGGCCGACGTCGTACGAGTCGGGCTGTGCGACGTCCCAAGGCTCGGCGATCAGCTTCACCTGGGACACGACCGGGTCCTGGTGCACCGCGTCGAAGAAGTCCGAGAGGCGGGTGAACGTGCCGTCCTGGCGGGCCAACGTCGGCGCCAGATCGAAGCGGTAGCCGTCGATGCGGTATTCGGTCACCCAGAACCGCAACGAGTCCAGCACGAGCCGCAGGCAGTCGGGATGGCCGAGGTCGAGGCTGTTCCCGGTGCCAGTCGTGTCGAAGTAGTGCGCTAGGTCGCCCGGCACCAGCCGGTAGTAGCCGGCGTTGTCCAGCCCGCGGAAGCAGAGCGTCGGACCGCGCTCGTTGCCCTCGGCGGTGTGGTTGAACACCACGTCGAGTAACACTTCGAGGCCGGCCGCATGCAGCGCCTTCACCATTGTTTGGAACTCGGCCACCTGACCGCCGAGCCGTCCGGCGCGGACCTCCGCGGAGTAGGCGGCATGCGGAGCGAAGTATCCGATCGTGTCGTAGCCCCAGTAGTTGACCTTGCCGGCGGCGGCGAGGATGCCGTTGGTCACCGAGTGGTGCACCGGCAGCAGCTCGACCGCAGTGACGCCCAGCCCGGTGAGGTGCTCCAGCACCGCGGGGTGCGCAAGGCCGGCGTACGTGCCGCGGAGCTCCGGCGGCACGTCGGGATGCCGCGCAGTGATCCCCTTCACGTGGGTCTCGTAGACCACGGACCGCGCATACGGCGTGCGCGGAGCGACGTCGGTGCCCCAGTCGAAGGCAGGATCCACCACAACGGAGCGCGGGGTGGCGCCGGCTGAGTCGTCCGCGTTGGTCCCGAGCAGCGACGGCTCCCAGCGGACGTCCCCGTCGATCGCCCGCGCATACGGGTCCAGCAGCAACTTGGCCGGGTTGCAGCGGTGTCCCGCCCCCGGGTTGTACGGTCCGTCGACGCGGTAGCCGTAGCGCTGACCGGGTCCGACGCCCGGGACGAAGCCACGCCAGACGCCCGCGTCGTACGCCGGCATGGGCAGTTGCTCCTCCGCTCCCGCCTCGTCGAACAGGCACAGCGTCACCGACGTGGCCACGTCCGACGACGCGGCGAAGGTGGTCCCACCGTCGTGCGGGCGTGCGCCCAGCGGCACCGGAACGAACGAGCCCGGCCAGATCTCCCTCACACGGCGTGAGCCTAGGGCGTGGACGCGGGTCGATCGGGGGTCGCCGACACCGTGGATCCCCGGCGCGGCGATCTTGGTCGCGTACGCAAGACTGAGATCCGTGACGCTGCCCGACGAACGCAACGACAAGCCGCTGGGCCTCTTCCGCCGGCTGCTTCGGGCCGGCCAGGTGCCGACCTCGCCGACCGACTGCGAGCACCTCCGGCAGGCGCCGGCCTCGATCGAGCCGAACACACCGGGCCGCTGCGAGGATCACACGCCGGAGGAAGGTCCCTGGGTGCATCTTCGGGTCTGCCTGACCTGCGGGCATGTCGGCTGCTGCGATTCGTCGGCGCCGCGGCACGCGAGCGTGCACTTCGAGCGCACCGGACACCCGGTCATGCAGTCGGCCGAGCCAGGCGAATCGTGGCGATGGTGCTTCGTGGACGAATTGCTCGGATAGATTGCGACCTGGGGCCGGTGTGACGGGGTAGCCCGGCGGGGAGGTCGGCATGACGCGACGGTGGGCCTGGGTCGTGGTGCTGGCCGGGGGCGTGGTGCTGTTCGAGATCGTGCGACGTGTCTTGATCAGGACAGAGAACCCGAATCTCGTGCCGTCCTTGATCCTGCTGGGCGCGGCGGTCGCGCCGGCGACGTTCGTGGTCTTCATCCTCGGTCGGCGCCTGCCGTACGACATCTCCGGCGGCGCGATCGGCGTTGTCGCGTTCCTGTCGGGAGTGGTGGGCGTCGTCACCGCCGGCTTCCTCGAGTACGACACGCTGCGGGATCTCGGTGTGCTGCCGATGGTCGCGGTCGGGTTCATCGAGGAGGCCGCGAAGCTCATCGTGCCTGCGATCCTGCTGATCGGGCTGCATCGGTATCGCCTGCCGTCGGACGGACTGCTGATCGGGGTCGCGGCCGGCGCCGGCTTCGCCGCCCTGGAGACGATGGGATATGCCTTCGTCACGCTGATCTCATCGCGGGGCAGCCTGGCTGCAGTGGACGACGTGCTCCTGCTGCGTGGGCTGCTCGCCCCGGCCGCCCACATGGCTTGGACCGGCCTGACGGCAACCGCGCTCTGGTATGCCGCGGCGCACAAGTGGAGGGTCGGCGCCGTCTGGCGTTTCATCGCGGTGTTCCTGGTGGCCGTGGCGCTGCACACGACCTGGGACAGCGTCGGGACGATTCCGGTGTACATCGTGCTCTCAGCCATCAGCCTCGGCCTCCTCACCTGGTTCGCGCACCTGCTCGCGAGGGAGTCGAGGGTGCCTGCGCAGGTTCCGGCGTAGGAAGGCCCAATCGGCGATCTGTGGACAGACCGGCGGCCTGTGGATGGAGGAAGGCACCGGTGTCGCGGCGGCTATAGGGTCGCGTCCGTGTCTGAGAAGCAGCCGTTGGCCGTCGCCGCCCGCATCGCGGACGAGCTCGGCGTGCGCGAACGGCAGGTGACCGCGGCCGTCGAGCTGCTCGACGGCGGCGCGACCGTGCCGTTCGTCGCGCGATACCGCAAGGAGGTCACTGGCGCGCTCGACGACGCTCAACTGCGGACGCTCGAGGAGCGGCTGCGTTACCTGCGGGAGCTCGAGGAGCGACGTGCGGCCGTGCTCGACTCGGTGCGTGCGCAGGGCAAACTCGGCCCGGAGCTGGAGGCGCAGATCCTCGCCGCCGACTCGAAGGCGCGGCTGGAGGACATCTATCTGCCCTACAAGCCGAAGCGGCGGACGAAGGCGCAGATCGCGCGCGAGCAGGGGCTCGAGCCACTGGCGGATCAGCTGTTGACCGACCCGACCACTGACCCGGCGGCGGCCGCCCAGGCATACATGACCGAGGAGGTGGCCGACGGCGCCGCCGCGCTCGACGGTGCCCGGGCGATCCTGGCCGAGCGGTTCGGGGAGGACGCCGACCTCATCGGTGAGCTGCGCGAGCAGATGTGGTCCCGCGGTCGCGCGGTGTCCCGGGTCCGGGAGGGCCGCGAGCAGGTCGGAGCGAAGTTCGCGGACTATTTCGAGTTTGCCGAGCCGCTGGTCAAGCTGCCCTCGCACCGGATTCTCGCCTTGTTCCGCGGCGAAAAGGAGGAGGTCCTCGACGTCGAGCTCGACCCGGAGGATGCGACACCGACCGGAGCGGGCCCTGGGCCGTACGAAGCGCGCGTCGCCGCTCGGGCCGGCATCGCTGACCTGGGACGGCCGGCCGACCGATGGCTGGCGGACACCGTTCGCTGGGCCTGGCGGACGCGACTGCTGGTGCGGCTCGACCTCGACCTGCGTGGCCGGTTGCGGCAACGCGCGGAGGACGAGGCGACCCGGGTCTTCGCCAACAACCTCCGCGACCTGTTGCTGGCCGCGCCGGCCGGCGCTCGGCCGACCCTCGGACTCGACCCGGGGTTGCGGACGGGCGTCAAGGTCGCTGTGGTCGACGGCACCGGGAAGGTCGTCGCGACCGACACGATCTACCCGCACGAGCCGCGCCGGCAGTGGGACGAGGCGCTGGCGAAGCTCGCTCGGCTGGCCCGCGAGCACCGGGTCGAGCTGATCGCGATCGGCAACGGCACCGCGTCCCGGGAGACCGACAAGCTGGCCGGCGCGCTGATCGCCGCCAACCAGGACCTCGGGCTTACCAAGATCGTTGTGTCCGAGGCCGGTGCGTCGGTCTACTCCGCCTCGGCGTACGCGACCCGCGAGCTGCCCGCGCTCGACGTCTCTCTGCGCGGCGCGGTGTCGATCGCGCGCCGGCTGCAGGACCCGCTGGCCGAGCTGGTCAAGATCGACCCGAAATCGATCGGCGTCGGGCAATACCAGCACGACATTCCGGAGCCGGTGCTGTCCCGGGCGCTCGACACGGTTGTCGAGGACTGCGTCAACGCGGTCGGTGTGGACGTGAACACCGCGTCGGTGCCCTTGCTGACCAGGGTGTCCGGAGTCGGGCCGGCGCTCGCCGAGAGCATCGTGGCGCACCGGGACGACAACGGCCCGTTCCCGGCACGGATGGCGCTCAAGGACGTGCCGCGGCTCGGGCCGAAGGCGTTCGAGCTGTGCGCCGGCTTCCTTCGGGTGCGCGGCGACGACCCGCTGGACGCCTCGGCGGTCCATCCCGAGTCGTACCCGGTGGTACGGCGGATCGTAGCGGCGACGGGCAGCGACGTGCGGTCGCTGCTGGGCAACGGCGCGGTGCTGCGCTCGTTGCAGCCGGCGGACTTCGTCGACGACTTCTTCGGTCTGCCGACGGTGACCGACATCCTCGCCGAACTGGAGAAGCCGGGGCGGGACCCGCGGCCGGAGTTCCGGACCGCGACCTTCACCGACGGTGTGGAGAAGGTCGCCGACCTCGAGCCGGGGATGGTCCTCGAGGGCGTCGTGACCAACGTGGCGGCGTTCGGGGCGTTCGTCGACATCGGCGTGCACCAGGACGGGCTCGTGCACGTCTCGGCGATGTCGGCCGGGTACGTGGCGGATCCGCGGGACGTGGTCAAGTCCGGTGACGTCGTGAAGGTCAAGGTGCTGACCGTGGACGTGGCCCGCAACCGGATCGGGCTGAGCCTGCGGCTGGACGAAGAGAGCGAACGCCGGCCACGTGACGCTCGGCCGCCGGCTGGAGGTCGTCCCGGTGGCGGCGCTTCAGGCGGCGCGCGGGGCCGTCCCGGTGGTCGTGGCCCGGGCGGCCGCGGCAGGGGCGGTGCGTCGGACGGCTCGGGTAACCGCCACGGGAGTGCTGGGGGAGGTCGGGCCGGACAGGGCGCAGGCGATCGAGTCGGCGGCGGCAGTCACGACAGTGCTGGTGCTCCGAGCGGTCGGCCTGTCGGCGGCGGTGAGGACCGCGGTGCTGGTGCTCAAGGCGGCCGGAGTGAGGACCGCGGCGCCGCGGTTCGAAGCGGCGCGGACGGTCGTGCAGGTCAGCTGCGTGGTGACCGGCGCGGTAGCGGGGCCAGCGGCCGGCGCGGCGACGACCGCGGCGGCGATCGGCGGGGCGGCGGTGACCGGCGTGGCGACCGGCGCGACGCGGGCCAGCACGGTGAGGGTCGCGACGTCGGCCAGCGCGATGAGCGGCGCGACAGCAGGCATGGCGGTGGCGACGGGCGCGGTGGGTCAGGCGCACGTGGGTCTGGTGCACGTGGGTCCGGTGCACGTGGGCCCGAGGACCGCCGTGGTCGCCCCGAGCCGACCGGCGCGATGGCTGACGCACTGCGGCGGGCCGGGTTCACCGGCTCCGGGGAGAAGGGAGACAAGGACCGACGCCACCGGACCTGACGGTGGACAGGGAGCGGGCAGCCCAGGGCTGGGCGGGTTCGACCGGATCCGGGGCGGAGGGCTGAGCCCGGGGATCGGGCGGCACGACCAGGGACGCCCGCTCAGGCGCCGGCGGCGGTGCTGGGATGCGCGGCTCCTAGGGTGAGTGGGTGAGTGTGGGGCGGTCGCTGGGGCTGTTCATCGCCGCTGCGTTGGCGGAGATCGGCGGTGCCTGGCTGGTGTGGCAGGGGGTTCGGGAGCACCGCGGTCTCGGTTGGGTCGGCGCCGGGCTGGTCGCGCTCGGCCTGTACGGGTTCGTCGCCACGCTGCAGCCGGACGCGCATTTCGGCCGCATCCTCGCGGCGTACGGCGGGATCTTCGTGGCCGGCTCGCTGACCTGGGGAGTCGTCTTCGACGGGTTCCGCCCGGACCGCTACGACATTGCCGGCGCGCTGATCTGCCTGCTCGGCGTGGCGGTCATCATGTACGCGCCGCGGCCCGGCTGACCCGCGTCAGAAGATGGTGCGGGCCAGCCAGGTGTCCAGGGTGGTGCGGTCGCCGTGGATCTCGACGGCGGGGTCGTCGGCGGACAGGCGGCGGTTGAGCAGCAGATAGAGCGGTCCGGCGTCGCCGCGGACGGCGACGTCGGCCTTGACGTGGCCGCGCTCCCAGGCCGGACCGTCCGGGCCGCCGCGCAGCGACCACTCGCCGCCGTCGAGCGCGTGCAGGTGCATCGACCGGCCAGGCGGCAGGGCCTCGACCAGGTCGTCGTGCACGAACGGCAGGATCGTCAGCCACTCGTCGATCCCCGCCGCGGCCAGGGACGCGTCGACGGTCACCGGCTCACCCAGCGCCAGCGCGGCGTCGGCGACGTGCACCACCAGCTCGTACAGCATCCGCTGCAGCCACCACTGCGCCGGCTTCGGACCACCGGCCCAGGTCCACACGGGGGTCGACGGCCCGACCGAGCGGACCGCGCCGACCAGCTCGGCCGCGCCCTCCCGCAGCCAGGCCGGCAGCTGCGCCGGATCGTCCGGCGCCCGTCGGCCCTGGGTGTCCCGCCGACGCACAGGCGCCGTCGCCCGTGTCGCCACCGTCGTGGTCATCCACCGGAACGCGTACCCGACGTGTCCGGACAGCTCGACCAGCGTCCACTCCGGCGCCGTCGGCACCGGCGTCGCCGGATCAGCCCGCTCCAGCAGCGCCGCGAGCTGCTCGGTCCATGCCGGCACCTCCTGGTAGAGCCGCTCGGTCGCCAGCATGCGCGGAACCGTACCCCGGCCCCGTCGAGATTACGGTAGGGGGGTATGGTTTCGAGAGATGGAAGGGGACGACATGCCGGGGTACAGCCAGCGCAAGGACGACCACCTGCGGCGACTGCGCCGGATCGAGGGTCAGGTGCGCGGGCTGCACCGGATGGTCGAGGAAGACAAGTACTGCATCGACGTCCTCACCCAGGTGTCGGCGGTGACCCGCGCGCTGCAGTCGTTCTCCCTCGAACTGCTCGACGAGCACCTCGCCGGCTGCGTGCTCGACGCCGCCGCCCGCGGTGGGAAGGAGGCCGACGACAAGGTGCGCGAGGCGTCCGAGGCTATCGCGCGCCTGGTCCGGTCCTGACCGACGAGCCGAGCGTCCAGGGAGACAGCCACATGACGAGCACGTACGCAGTCGCCGGCATGACCTGCGAGCACTGCGTCCGGTCGGTGACCGAGGAGGTGTCCGAGGTGCCGGGGGTGACGGCGGTCGAGGTCGATCTCGCCGGCGGGCGGGTGATCGTGCAGGGTGACGTGGACGACGCCGCGGTGCGCGAGGCGGTGGCGGAGGCCGGCTATCAGGTGGTGGACCCGACCCCGTGACCCGAATCGACGCCCCGGAGACGTCCACCGAGATCGAGCTCGCCATCGGTGGCATGACGTGTGCGTCCTGCGCGAACCGGGTCGAGCGCAAGCTCAACAAGCTGACCGGCGTCACCGCCTCGGTGAACTACGCGACCGAGCGGGCGACGGTCACTATTCCGGCCGGCGTCACCGAGGCCGACCTTGTCGCGACGGTCGAGGCCGCCGGCTACACGGCGACCGTCCCGCAGCCCGAAGCGCCCGACCCCACGCTCGGCTGGCGGCGCCGGCTAATGGTCGCAGTCCTGCTCGCCGTGCCCGTGATCGCGCTGTCGATGGTGCCTGCGGCGCAGTTCGACGGCTGGCAGTGGGTGTCGTTCGTCCTGGCCACGCCGGTGGTGCTCTGGGCCGGCCTGCCGTTCCACCAGGCGGCGTGGGCCAACCTGCGGCACCGCGCTGCCACGATGGACACGCTGATCTCGATGGGAACGCTCGCCGCGTACCTGTGGTCGGTCTACGCGCTGGTCTTCGGTACTGCGGGCGGGGCCGGCATGGCCGAGGGGTTCCGCTGGCTGCCCGAGCGCGGCGACCCGACCGGCACGATCTACCTCGAGACGGCGGCGGGAGTGACCGCGTTCCTGCTCGCCGGGCGGTACGCGGAGGCGCGGGCGAAGCGCCGCTCGGGCGACGCGCTGCGGGCGCTGCTGCAACTCGGGGCGAAAGACGTCGTGGTGCTCCGTGACGGCGCGGAGACGCGGATCCAGGTCGAGTCGCTCGCGGTCGGGGACCGGTTCGTCGTCCGTCCCGGCGACAAGATCGCCACCGACGGCGCCGTCGTCGACGGCACGTCCGCGGTCGACGCGAGCATGCTGACCGGCGAGTCGGTCCCGGTCGAGGTCGGCCCGGGAGACGCGGTCGCCGGCGGCACCGTGAACGCCGGCGGTCGGTTGGTGGTCCGGGCCACCCGGGTCGGCGCCGACACGCAGCTGGCCCAGCTCGCGCGGCTGGTCGAGCAGGCCCAGAGCGGCAAGGCGCCGGTGCAGCGGCTGGCCGACCGGGTCTCTGCCGTGTTCGTGCCGGTGGTCATCGGGATCGCGCTGCTCACCCTCGTCGCGTGGCTGTTCGTGGACCCGGGCGTGGCATTCCCGGCCGCGGTGGCGGTCCTCGTCATCGCCTGCCCGTGCGCGCTCGGGCTAGCCACGCCCACCGCGCTGATGGTCGGGACCGGCCGCGGCGCCCAGCTCGGCATCGTGATCCGCGGTCCCGAGGTGCTCGAGCAGACCCGGCGCGCGGACACGGTCGTCCTCGACAAGACCGGCACGGTGACCACCGGACGGATGGCGCTGGTCGGCGTCCTCCCCGCCGGCGGCGAGACCGCCGACGACGTGCTGCGTCGGGCCGCTGCGGTCGAGGCCGCGTCCGAGCACCCGATCGGCCGGGCGATCGTGCCGGCGGCGGCGGGCGTCCCGCCGGTCAGCGGGTTCGGCACCGACGCGGGTCTGGGCGTGCACGGTGTGGTCGAGGGCCGAGACGTGGTCGTGGGGCGACACGCCGAGGTCCCGGCCGAGCTCGCCGAGGCCAAGGCGGCCGCGGAGCACGACGGTCGGACGGCCGTGCTGGTGAGCTGGGACGGTCGCGCCCGCGGCCTGCTGCTGGTCGCCGACACGGTGAAGCCGACCTCGGCCCGCGCGGTCGCGGAGCTGCGCGCGCTCGGCCTGCATCCGGTGCTGCTCACCGGCGACAACCCGGCCGCGGCTCGGGCGGTGGCGGACGAGGTCGGGATCGACGAGGTGATCGCCGGAGTGCTGCCCGAGGGCAAGGTCGCCGCGGTGCGCCGGCTGCAGGACGACGGTCACGTCGTGGCGATGGTCGGCGACGGGGTCAACGACGCCGCCGCGCTGGTCCAGGCGGACCTCGGCCTCGCGATCGGGACCGGTGCGGACGTGGCGATCGAGGCCTCCGACCTCACCCTCGTCCGGGGCGACCTGCGCGCGGCCGGCGACGCGATCCGGCTGTCCCGGCGCACGCTCGCCGTGATCAAGGGCAACCTGTTCTGGGCGTTCGCCTACAACGTGGCCGGGATCCCGCTCGCCGCGGCCGGGCTGCTCAACCCGATGATCGCCGGCGCGGCGATGGCGTTCTCGTCGGTCTTCGTGGTCACCAACAGCCTTCGCCTCCGCCGCTTCCGGTGACTGGCGCCCGCCGCCACGGGAGGATGCCGTCATGACCGGGCGGAACTGGGGTGGGAATGTCGAGTTCAGGGCGCGGCGGGTGTTGCGGCCGCAGTCGGTGGACGAGCTGCGCGGGATGGTCGCCAGCGCCGACCGGATCCGGGCGCTGGGCACCGGACACTCGTTCAACCGGGTGGCCGACACCGGCGGGGATCTGGTCAGCCTGCAGGATCTGCCGCCGCGGTTGGAGATCGCCGGCGACACGGTGACGGTCAGCGCCGGGACGCGGTTCGGCGAGCTGGTCGGACCGCTGAACCAGGCCGGCCGGGCGCTGCACAACCTCGGCTCGCTGCCACACATCTCGGTCGCCGGCGCCTGCGCCACCGGCACCCACGGCTCCGGTGACGGCAACCCGTGCCTGGCCGCGGCGGTCACCGAGTACGAGCTGGTGACGACCGGCGGCGAGGTGGTGACCATGCCGCACGACAGCGCCGTCGGGCTCGGCCGGCTCGGTGTCGTCACCGCGGTCACGCTGCGGACCCAGCCGACGTACGACATCCAGCAGGTCGTGTACGACGACCTGCCGATGGAGGCACTCGACGACCTCGACGGGGTGTTCGGCGCCGGCCACAGCGTGAGCCTGTTCACCCGGTTCCGCCGGCCCGTCTTCGACCTGGCGTTCGTCAAGCGACGGGTCGACCCGGCCGCGCCGTGGATCCCGCCGGACACCTGGTTCGATGCCGCCAGGGCGCCCGAGCAGCGGCACCCGGTGCCCGGTGAGCCGGCCGAGCACACCACGCCGCAGGACGGCCTGCCCGCGCCTTGGCACACCCTGCTGCCGCACTTCCGGCTGGAGTTCACGCCGAGCAAGGGTGAGGAGATCCAGTCGGAATTCTTCGTCCCCCGCGAGCACGGCGCGGCCGCCGTACGCGCGGTGCACGCTCTCGGCCCGCGGCTGGCGCCCGTCCTGCTCATCTCCGAGATCCGTACCATCGCCGCCGACGACCTGCCGGCGAGCATGGCCTACCAGCGCGACAGCGTCGCCCTGCACTTCACTTGGGTGCGCGACCAGGCCGCGGTCGAGGCGGCGGTGGCCGACGTCGAGGCGGCGATCGCCGGGTACGGGCCGAGGCCGCACTGGGGCAAGGTCTTCACGATGACCCCGCCGACCGTGCCGCAGTTGCGCAGGCTCGCGGCCGAACTCGACCCGCACGGCATCTTCGCCAATGACTTCACGGACAAGTACCTGTAGTATTGGCAATTCGTGTGCGGAAATGAGAAAAGCGCCTTTCCGAGGCGCGGACCTCATTTTACGGAATGGGAGACCGGATTGTCAATATCGGATGCCGGCGACGTCGGAACCGAGCAGCAGTACGTGTCGATGCTGTACGAGCGGCTCGACCGCATGCGCGAGCGGGCCTCCGGCTACCTGTCCGAGGCGCTGATCAGCGGCGTGGCAACGCCCGACCAGGGGATGTCCGAGCGCGACAGCGCCGCCGGTGAGTGGTCCCGCCGGATCGCCCAGCTCAACGCCGCGGAGAACGGGCTCTGCTTCGGCCGCCTCGATCTCGAGGACGGCGAGCGCCGGTATGTCGGCCGGCTCGGCATCGTCGACGGCGAGGGCGACTACGAGTCACTGCTGCTGGACTGGCGGGCGCCCGCCGCCCGGCCGTTCTACGTCGCCACCGCGGCCCGGCCGGAGGGCGTCCGGCGCCGCCGGCACATCCGCACCCGGCTGCGCGAGGTCACCAGGGTCGACGACGAGGTGCTCGACCTCGCCGACCCCGAGGCCGCCCGGGACACCGGCCCGGCCGGCGAGGCGGCGCTGCTGGCCGCGCTCGGTGCCGCCCGCACCGGCCGGATGGCCGACATCGTCGCCACCATCCAGGCCGAGCAGGACCACGTGATCAGGGCCCCGCACGGCGGCGTGCTGGTCGTGCAGGGCGGCGCCGGCACCGGCAAGACCGCGGTCGCGCTGCACCGCGCCGCATATCTCCTCTACACCTACCGGCAGCAACTGGAGCGGCGCGGCGTGCTGGTGGTCGGTCCGAACGCGACGTTCCTGCGCTACATCGGCGACGTGCTGCCGGCGCTCGGCGAGACCGCGGTCGTGCTGTCGCCGGTGGCCGGCCTGTTCCCCGGCGTCACCGGCGACCGGCCGGAGCCGGAGGAGGTCGCCGAGATCAAGGGCCGGGCCGCTATGGTCGACGTGCTGGCGACCGCGGTCAAGGACCGGCAGCGGGTGCCGGACGGTGCGCTGGTGCTGGTCGTCGACGGCGAGAAGGTGCGCATCCCGGCCGCGGCGATCCGGCGCGCCCGCACCGCCGCCCGCCGCACTCGCCGGCCGCACAACGAGGCCCGGCCGGTGTTCGTCGAGCAGTTCGTCGCCGCGGTGACCGCGGAGTACGCCGCCGACCTCGGCGAGCGGTCCGGCGCCGGGCGGTCGCTCGCCGGGGTCGCCGGCGAGCTCGACCTCGACCTGCTCACCGCGCAGCTCGGCGACCACGACGCCGTCCTCGACGCGCTCGCCGAGCTGTGGCCGAGCCTGACCCCGCAGCGGTTCCTGGCCGAGCTGCTCATGTCCACCGAGCGGATGGTCGCCGCCGGACTGTCCGAAGTGGACGCCGAGCGGCTGCGCCGGGACCCGGACGGCGGGTGGACCGCCGCGGACGTGCCACTGCTGGACGAGGCTGCCGAGCTGCTCGGCGTCGACGACCGGGCGGTCCGCGCGCTGGCCGCGGCGCGCCGCCGGCAGGAGATCGAGCAGGCGCAGGACGTGCTGGACATCCTCACCGGCTCCGAGGCGCAGGAAGCCGACGACCTCGGCGACGTGGAGAACGCCGATCGACTCTCCGCTGTGGACTTCATCGACGCGGCGCGGTTGGCCGAGCGGCACGAGGAGGTCGACGACCGGGAGCTGGCCGAGCGGGCCGTCGACGACCGCGGCTGGACGTACGGCCATGTGGTCGTGGACGAGGCGCAGGAGCTGTCGGCGATGGCGTGGCGGACGCTGATGCGCCGGTGCCCGAGCCGGTCGATGACGCTGGTCGGCGACATAGCGCAGACCAGCGACCTGGCCGGCGCGCGGTCCTGGGCCGACGTGCTCGAGCCGTACGTCGGCGGCCGCTACCGGCTGGAGGAGCTGACCGTCAACTACCGCAACCCGGCCGAACTGATGGAGGTCGCGGCCGACGTGCTGGCGGCGATGGACCCGCCGATCACGCCGCCGCGGTCGGTGCGGGAGACCGGCGAGAAGCCGTGGACGGGCCGGTACGACATCGCGGCGCTGCCGGACGTGGTCAAGGCCGAGCAGGAGGCGGTCGGCGACGGCCGGGTCGGGGTCATCGTGCCGGCGGCCAAGGCGGCCGAGGTGCGGGGGATCCTCGGTGCCGAGGCCGATCCCGATCTCACCGAGCCGGTGGTGGTGCTCACCGTCCGGCAGGCGAAGGGTCTCGAGTTCGACTCCGTGCTGGTCGTCGACCCGGCCGGCATCCTGGCCGAGTCGACTCGCGGCACCAACGACCTGTACGTGGCGCTGACCCGGTCGACCCGCCGGCTCGGCGTGCTGCCGGACGGGCCGCTGCCGGCCATGCTGTCCGCACTGGAGGAGCCGGTGGCGGAGGCGAGCTGAGCACCATGGGCGTGCGGGTGGAGGGCGAGGGGCCGGTCCGGACGGTCGTGCTGGACCGGCCCGAGGTGCGCAACGCGGTCGACCGGGACGCGGCCGATGCGCTGGTCGCGGCGTTCGAGGGCCTGGACGCCGACAGCGAGGTCAGGGCTGCGGTGCTGTGGGGTGCCGGCGGCACCTTCTGCGCCGGCGCCGACCTGGCCGGGATCGCGCACGGGCGGGCCAACCGGCTTGAGCCGGTCGGGCCGGGGCCGATGGGACCGACCCGGATGCGTACCCGGGTCCCGGTCGTCGCGGCGGTGAGCGGGTACGCGGTGGCCGGCGGGCTGGAGCTGGCCCTCTGGTGCGACCTGCGAGTGGTCGAGGAGGACGCCACCTTCGGGGTGTTCTGCCGGCGGTGGGGGGTGCCGCTGATCGACGGCGGGACGGTACGGCTGCCGCGGATCGTCGGGCAGGGCCGGGCGCTGGACATGATCCTCACCGGTCGGGCGGTCGGCGCGGCCGAGGCGCTGTCGTGGGGGCTGGCCGACCGGGTCGTGCCGGCCGGCGGTGCGCGGGCGGCGGCGGAGACGCTCGCGGCGGAGCTGTCGGCGCTGCCGCCGGTCTGCCTGCAGGGCGACCGCGCCTCGGTGTACGACGCGGTCGGGTTGCCGCTGGAGGAGGCGATGCGGGTCGAGTTCGGGCACGGGATGCGGACGCTGGCGAGCGGGGAGGCGGTGGCCGGCGCGGCCCGGTTCACCTCCGGAGCCGGCCGGCACGGAACCCCGGCCTGACCGGACAGGTGGGCGACACGGGGGACCCGGCTGCGGCGGGGGTGGACGGCGGGGAAGTACCGTGCAGGGCGCAACCCGGCGAAGGAGTGGTATGACGGCGACCGAGACCGGCCAGGAGCTGGTCGTGCTGCTCGACGACCGGCGGCGGCCCATCGGCACCGCGCCCAAGGCGGACGTGCACACCACCGACACCCCGTTGCACCTGGCCTTCTCCGCGTACGCGTTCGACCCGGCCGGGCAGAAGGTGCTGGTCACTCGGCGAGCGCTGGGCAAGAAGACCTGGCCAGGGGTGTGGACCAACACCTGCTGCGGGCACCCGGGTCCCGGCGAGGACGTGCCGGACGCGATGGTCCGCCGGATCGGCCAGGAGCTGGGGCTGGTCCCGAAGGACGTCGAACTGGCGCTGCCCGAGTTCGGGTACACGGCCCGGATGGCCGACGGGACGATGGAGAACGAGTTCTGCCCGGTCTTCCGGGTGGTCGTCGACGCCGACCCGGAGCCGGACCCGGCCGAGGTGGCGGAGTGGGCCTGGGTCGACTGGGCCGACTTGGTCGTGGTGGCCGAGCGGACGCCCTGGCTGATCAGCCCGTGGGCGGCGGTGCAGATCCCTCAGCTGTCCCGCTTGAGCAGGGGATGATCCTCGGCGGGCAGCAGGTCCTGCACCCGCATCTCCAGCGCGTCGGCGAGCTGCCACAGGTAGGCGATGCCGACGTTGACCTCGCCGCGCTCGATGCGGCCGATGACGGCCCGGTCGATGCCGGCCCGGTCGCCGAGCTGCTCCTGGCTGAGGTGCCGGGACTGGCGCAGCAGGCGCAGCCAACGACCGAAGTCGCGCAGCCGCGCTTCGGAATCCGTACGCTGCGGGGACCGCTCCATGACAGCGGCACCTTACTTTGCCCACCGCTGACCGGACGACGCGCGATCCGCCGCAAGGCGGTACTGATCGCTCCCATCTGTTCGGGCATCCGGCCTACTCGACTCTGGTCCGTAACGACTTAGTAGCAGCGCGTTCAGGTCAGCCGGGGCGGGCCGACATGAGCTCGGACGGGCAGGCCTCCCGGCGGCATGGCCACGAGGTCGACAGGCGCAGCGTTGCGCCTATCAGAAAGCGTCAACCCTCCGTTCGGGGGACGTCGCTCTCGGCTAAGGCGGGCCGGCGCCGGCGGGGCAGCAGATCGCCGCGCAGGTGTCCGTGGTCGTTGAAACGGACCAGCTCGATCTCGGACCGCCACATCGGGTTCTCGGCCATCCGCCACTCGGTCAGCGACGAGTTGACCGGGTCGAGCCAGGCGCGGGTGCGGGAGCCCATCGGCTCCATCTCCAGCCAGCGCAGCATCGAGTGCACCACAACACCGCCATGGCAGACGATCACGACGGTCTCGCCCTGGTGCCGCTCGGCGACCTTGTCGAGCCGGGCCGAGACCCGCGCCCGCATCTGCGCGTACGACTCGCCGCCAGGCTCGCGGGCGACGTCCGGCGACCACTCGGCCGGCGCCGGCCAGCGCTGGTCGAACTCCTCCCACGCCATCCCGTCGCTCTCCGGGCCGGGGTGGCCCTCGCAGAAGTCGCAGTCCTGCTCGACGTCGAGGTCGCCCAGCGCCGGCGCGAGGATCTGCGCGGTCTGCACGGCTCTGGCCATCACCGAGGAGTAGAGCGCGGCGACCCCGGTCAGCTCGCCGGACCGCTGCAGCCGGTCGCGCAACGCCTCGGCCTGGCGGACGCCGAGGGCGGACAGCCCGGCACACCCGTGCCCGCCGACGACCCGCCGTTCCTGCGCCAATGACTCGCCGTGCCGGACGAGCACGATCCGGGTCTCCGCCACCTTCCTGACCTTATCCGCCGACTCAGAAACCCGCTGGCAGTCGGGGCGAGTAGGGCCCTTCGAGTTGCGCGGCTTCGTCGTCGGACAGGTCGAGGTCGACCGCGGCGACGGCGTCCTCGAGGTGGTCGGGCTTGGTGGCGCCGACGATCGGCGTCGTCACCGCCGGCTGGCGCAGCACCCAGGCGAGCGCGACCTGGGCCCGGCTCACCCCGCGGGACTCGGCGATCTTGGCCACCGCGTCGACGATCCGGCGGTCGTCGTCGGAGTAGAGCGAGCTGCCGAACCGGTCCGACTCCGACCGCGCGGTCGACGCGTCCCAGTCGCGGGTGAGCCGGCCGCGGGCGAGCGGACTCCACGGGATCACGCCGATGCCCTCGTCCACGCAGAGCGGCAGCATCTCCCGCTCCTCCTCGCGCTGCAGCAGGTTGTAGTGGTCCTGCATGCTGACGAACCGGGTCCAGCCGTTGCGCTCGGACACGTGCAGCGCCTTGCTGAACTGCCACGCCCACATCGAGGACGCCCCGATGTAGCGGGCCTTCCCGGCCTTGACCACGTCGTGCAGCGCCTCCAACGTCTCCTCGATCGGGGTGCTGCTGTCCCAGCGGTGGATCTGGTAAAGGTCGACGTAGTCCGTGCCCAGCCGGCGCAGGCTGTGGTCGATCTCGGTCATGATCGCCTTGCGGGACAGCCCGGCGCCGTTGGCGCCCTCGCGCATCCGGCCGTGCACCTTCGTCGCGATGACGACGTCGTCGCGGCTGGCGAAGTCCTTCAGCGCCCGGCCGGTGATCTCCTCGCTGCTGCCGGCCGAGTAGACGTTCGCGGTGTCGAAGAAGTTGATCCCGGCCTCGATCGCGCGCTGGAAGAACGGCCGGGCGTCCTGTTCACCGAGCGACCACGGGTGGTTGCCGCGGCCGGGTTCGCCGTAGCTCATACAGCCCAGGCAGACCCTCGAGACCTGCAGCCCGGTGTTGCCCAGCCGTACGTACTGCATTGCGTTGCCTTTCAGTCGGACAGCTCAGTCGGACAGCGCGGCCTCCGCCGCGGACATCTCGTCGTACGTCTCCAGCACAGTGTCCAACCCGGTCAACCGGAGCAGCTTCCGGACCGGCTCGGACGCGACCAGCAGCAGCCGGGTGTCCTGCTCGGCCGCGACCCGGTACGCCTGCACGAGCACGCCGAGACCGCTGGAGTCGAGGAAGGTGATCCGAGTCAGGTCGACCACCATCGCGCCGCCGCCGGGCAGGATCATTCCGAGCAGGGCGGACTGGACGGCGCCGGCCGAGGTGAAGTCGATCTCGCCGGAGAGCCGGCAGCCGCGGTAGCCCGGACCGCTGAACTGCTCGATCCGCGGGCCGGCGACGTCTGGATCGAACGACACTCCCGATGTCTCCCCGGTGAGCCGGGTTCCATGCCGTCGTCGACCGAGAAGGGGTCAGCCGATCTGGGTCGGTCGGTGGTGGAGTTGCTGGAGCTGCACGGTGATCGACCAGAAGACCTCCCGGACCGGTCGGGCGCCGTTCACCGTGATCAGCTCCTCGCGCTCGGCGTAGTAGTCGAGCATCGGCCGGGTCATGGCCTCGAAGACCGCCAGCCGGTGCTCGATCACCTCGGGGGTGTCGTCCTTGCCCCGGCCGCGGGCGAGCAGCCGCCGGGTCAGCTCCGCGGTCGGTACGTCGAGGTAGATCGCGACCTCGACGGCGACGCCGAGCTCGTGCGCGGTCTCGTACGCGGCCTTGGCCTGCTCGAGCGTGCGCGGGAAGCCGTCCAACACGTACCCGCCGGCCTCGCTGGCGGCGACCACCGGCTTGCGCAGCATGTCCATCACGATCGCGTCGGGCACCAGGTCGCCCTTGGCCAGGTATTCCTTCGCGGACCGGCCGATCGTCGTGTTCTCCTCGACGTGCATGCGCAGCAGGTCGCCGGAGGAGATGTGGGCGATGTGGAAGCGCTCGGCGATCAGCGTGGCCTGGGTGCCCTTGCCGGCGCCGGGCGCGCCGATGAGCAGCATCCGCATCCCGGGTGCCTCCTTCGTCCGACCCGCGGATGCAGGGTAGATCAGCCCGGGAAGGCGCCGGCGCGCGGCAGCAGCGCCGGGACCTCGTGCCCGAGCTGCTCGGACAGGTACGCCGCGGTGGGCAGCAGCGCCGGCAGGTCGAAGCCGGTCCGGTAGCCCATCCGCTCCAGCAGGTAGACGAGGTCGTCGGTGGCGATGTTGCCGGTCGCCTTCGGTGCGAACGGGCAGCCGCCGACCCCGCCGGCGCTGGCGTCGAGCACGGTCACACCGTCCAGCACGGCCGCGTACGCGTTGGCGAAGCCGGTGTTGCGGGTGTTGTGGAAGTGGTATCGCAGCGGGATGGCAGGGCCGACCGCGTCCCGGACCCGCGCGGTCATCTCCCGCACCTGCCCGGGTACGCCGACGCCGATCGTGTCGCCGAGCGCCAGCTCCTGCACGCCGGACCCGGCCGCCTCCGCGGCCAGGTCGACCACCCGCTCGACCGGCACCTCGCCCTCGAACGGGCAGCCGAAGACCGCCGACAGCGTCAGCGTGGTGAACAGGCCGGCCGACCGGGCGTCGGCGATCACCGCCAGGGCGTCGCGCATCGCCTCCTCGGTGGACATGTTCTGGTTCTTCCGCGAGAACGTATCGGTCACCGCGACCACCGCGTTGACTTCGTCCACGCCGGTGCGCAGGGCCCGGTCGAGGCCGCGGCGGTTGAGCACCAGCCCCGCGTACGAGATGCCGTCGCGGCGCGGGACCCGCTCCATCACCGCCTCGGCGTCGGCCATCGCGGGCACCAGCTTGGGGTGCGCGAACGAGACCGCCTCGACTCGGCGGGCGCCCGCGTCGACGAGCTGGGTGATCAGCTCGACCTTGGCGTCGGTGGACAGGAGCACCGACTCGTTCTGCAGCCCGTCGCGCGGACTGACCTCCACAATGGTGATGTCGCCGGACACACTTCCGAGGCTACCGTCGGGTACGTGACTGGAGAGCACGTCGACGTGCTGATCGTGGGCGCCGGCATTTCAGGCATCGGCGCCGCCTGCCACCTGCAGGACCG
This sequence comes from Mycobacteriales bacterium, assembly GCA_036558285.1. Classification (GTDB taxonomy): domain Bacteria; phylum Actinomycetota; class Actinomycetes; order Mycobacteriales; family CADCTP01; genus CADCTP01. The sequence continues at coordinate 33,220 of DATBFW010000058.1, forward strand.
CTGCCCGGGCAAGACCTGGGCGATCCTCGAGGCCAGGGACGCCCTCGGCGGCACCTGGGACCTGTTCCGCTTCCCGGGGGTGCGGTCCGACTCGGACATGCTCACGCTCGGGTACGAGTTCCGGCCGTGGACCGGGGCAAGCACGCTCGCCGACGGTGCCTCGATCCGGGACTACCTGCGGGACACCGCCCGCGAGCGTGGCATCGACACCAAGATCCGGTACGGGCACCGGGTGGTCGCCGCCAACTGGTCCACCGAGGACCGCCGGTGGCGGGTGACCATCGAGAGCGACGCCGGCCGGATCGAGCTGACCTGCGGCTTCCTCTACTCCTGCACCGGCTACTACCGGTACGACGGGGGCTACCGGCCGGACTTCCCCGGCGAGGCGCGGTTCGCCGGGCCGATCGTGCACCCGCAGCACTGGCCGGCCGACCTGGACCACACCGGCAAACGGGTGGTCGTGATCGGCAGCGGCGCGACCGCGGTCACCCTTGTCCCGGCGATGGCCAGGGACGCGGCGCACGTGACGATGCTGCAGCGCTCGCCGAGCTACATCCTCACGCTGCCGTCGCAGGACCCGGTGCTGGCCGGGCTGCGCCGGTGGCTGCCGGACCGGCTGGCCACCAAGGTCGCCCGCGGCAAGAACATGGCCATCCAGATCGCGATCTACCAGTTCGCCCGCCGGGCGCCGCGGACCGCGCGCAAGGTGCTGCAGGGTGGGGTGCGCCGGCAACTGCCACCTGGCTACCCGGTGGAGACGCACTTCCGCCCCGCGTACAACCCGTGGGACCAGCGGCTGTGCCTCGTCCCGGACGGTGACCTGTTCGCCGCGATCAGCGCCGGGTCCGTGACGATGGTGACCGACACGATCGACACCTTCACCGAGACCGGCATCCGGCTGGCCTCCGGCGCCGAGCTCGACGCGGACATCGTGGTCGCGGCGACCGGGCTGAGCCTGCTCGCCGCCGGCGGGATGGCGCTGTCGGTGGACGGCGCCCCGGTCTCGATGGCCGACACGGTGACGTACAAGGGCATGATGCTGTCGGGCGTGCCCAACTTCGCGCTGGCGATCGGCTACACCAACGCGTCCTGGACGCTCAAGGTCGACCTGGTCAGCGAGTACGTCTGCCGGCTGCTGGCCGAGATGGACCGCACCGGCAGCACGGTTGTCACCCCGGTGCCGCCGCCGCCCGGCGCCCGCGAGCCGCTGCTCAACCTGCAGGCCAACTACATCAAGCGCGGCCTGGACGCGCTGCCCCGGCAGGCCAGGACGCGGCCGTGGCGGCTCAACCAGAACTACGCGCGGGACGTGGTGCTGTTCCGGCACGGCCCGGTCACCGACGCGGTCGAGTTCCGCTGATGCGCCGGTACGAGTTCGCCGGCGGGGTCGCGGTGGTGACCGGGGCGGCGAGCGGGATCGGCGCGGCGCTGGCGGTCGAGCTGGCCCGGCGCGGCTCCCGGCTGGTGCTGCTCGACCGGGACGCCGAGCGGCTGGCCAAGGTGGCCGCCCCGCTCGACGCCGAGACCAGGGTCGTCGACCTCGCCGACGGCGCCGCGGTCGTCGCGGCGGGGGAGGAGATCCGCTCGGCGCACCCGCGGCTGCGGCTGCTGGTCAACAACGCCGGCATCGCCCTCGGCGGCCGGTTCGACCAGGTCACGCTCGCCCAGTACGAGGAGGTTGTCGACGTCAACTTCCGCGCCGTGGTGCGGCTGACGCACACCCTGCTGCCGGCGCTGCGGGCCGAGCCCGGCGCGCACCTGGTGGCTATGTCGTCGGTGTTCGGGCTGGTGGCGCCGGCCGGGCAGACCGCGTACGCGGCGAGCAAGTTCGCCGTCCGCGGCTTCGCCGAGGCGTTGCGCCAGGAGCTGGCCGGCGAGGTCGGGGTGACCACCGTCCACCCGGGCGGGATCAACACCCGCATCGCGGAGTCGGCCCGGGTCGGCGTCGGCGTCGACCCGGCCGAGTACGAGCGGGAGCGCCGGGTCTGGGCCGCGCTGCTGTCGATCCCGCCGGAGCGGGCCGCCGCGCAGATCGCCGGCGCGATCGAGCACCGCCGGCCGCGGCTGCTCATCGGCGGCTCGGCGAAGGCCCCTGACCTGCTGGCCCGGCTGCTGCCGACCGGTTGGACCCGGGTCTACGGCGCCGGCCAGCGCGGCGTCCGGGCCGTGGCGGTCAGGCAGGCTGGCCGACCGGCTCGCTGACCGGGTCGTCGATCGAGCGCATCCCGGGGGAGATCGTGCTGGCGATCGCGATCGGCACCATGCCGAGGCCGAGCACCAGCAGCGCCGGCCCGGCGCCGAGCCGGTCGGCCAGCAGTCCGCCGAGCAGCGTGCCGATCGGGATCGTGCCCCAGGCGACGATCCGGCCGACGCTGCGGACCCGGCCGAAGATCTGCTCCGGCACCAGCTGGTACATCCGGGCGGCGATCACCACGTTGTACGGCGCGCCGAACAGGTTGAGCACGAAGACCAGCACGGCCAGCCAGACCAGCGACGGTGCGAACGCCAGCGCGATCCCGAGCGCGGTCCACAGCCAGGCGATGGTGACGAGCACGAACCGGCCGGACAGCCGCCGCTGGAGGGTCGGCGCGGCGATCGCGCCGAGGATCCCGCCCAGCCCGTACGCGGCCAGCATCAGGCCGATCTGGCCCGGGCTGCCGCCGAGTCGCTGCGCCCGCACGATCAGTACCAGGAACGTGCCGTTGAAGACCAGGTTCATCCAGCCGACGATCACGACCATCTCGCGCAGGAACGCGGACCGGCGGACGAACCGCACGCCCTCCGCGATCCTGGTCCGCAGCCGCTCCGCGGTCGCCGCCCGCTCGCCCTGCAGCCGGGTCCGGATCGCGGCCACCGCGCCGCCGGAGACCAGGTAGCTGACCGAGTCGAAGGCGAACGGCAGCGCCGGCGCGATCGCGAACAGCAACCCGCCCAGCGGCTGGCCGACCAGGTCGGCGCCCTGCGTGCGGGCCTGGTTCCAGGCCACCGCGGTCGGCAGCTGGCCGGCGGGCACCAGCCTGGGCAGCGCCGCGCCCTCGCAGAGGTCGAACAGCACGAACAGGCTGCCCTCGATGAACGCGACCACGACCAGCTGGGCGATGGAGATCGCGTGGACGCCGCCGACCAGCGCGGTGACCGCGATGCTGCCGAGGGCGACCATCCGGCCGATCTCGCAGGCCACCATCGTCCGGCGCCGGTCCCACCGGTCCACCCAGGCACCGCCGGGCAGGTAGAGCAGCAGGAACGGCAGGGTCTGCGCGAACCCGACGACCCCGGCGAGCGCCGGCGAGCCGGTCAGCAGCAGCACCAGCAGCGGGTATGCCACCGAGGTCACCCTGGTGCCGACCGTCGAGATCACCTGGCTCGACCAGAGCAGGGTGAACTCGCGGTTGCGCCAGAGCGGGACCGCCGGCGTCGCCATGACGCCACTCTGGCGTCAGACTAGCCGTCAGTCAACGTCATTCTGCCGTCAGAGAACGGCACGTCAGCTGACGAAGATCACGACCAGCGCGACGACCACGATCACGACGGCGGCCGCGACCAGCAGATATGCCGTACGCATGCCGCGCCGGTCGGTCTCCTGCTCGCCGCGCTCCACGAACGCCCGGAACATCTGGGTGTTCGCCGGGTCCTGTCTCTCCTCGGGCATGCGCGGCACCTTACGCGAGCATCCACCGTTCGGTGGACCCGGCGGATCAACCGGGTTCCGTGACAGTGCTGGCCGGGCAGCCGATCCGGTTCGCGGCGCCGGCGACGACTCTCGATGGCATGGCGGTCATCGAGGTGCACGAGCTGAACAAGCGGTACGGCGACACGGTCGCGCTGGACGGGGTGAGCTTCGACGTGCAGGCCGGCGAGGTCTTCGGCCTGCTCGGCCCGAACGGCGCCGGCAAGACCACGGCGGTGGAGATCATGGAAGGGCTGCGGACGCCGGACTCCGGGACGGTCCGGGTGCTCGGCCTCGACCCGGAACGGTCCGGCCCGCAGCTGCGCGAGCGGGTCGGCGTTCAGCTGCAGCAGGCCCAGCTGCAGGAGAAGATCAGGGTCGGCGAGGCGCTGGAGCTGTACGCCGGCTTCTACCGCAACCCGCGCCCGGTCGACGAGCTGCTCGACGAGTGGGGGCTCGCGGCCAAGCGGAACACGGCGTTCAAGAAGCTGTCCGGCGGCCAGCAGCAGCGGCTGTTCCTCGCGTTGGCCCTGCTCGGCCGGCCGGAGCTGGTGTTCTTCGACGAGATCACCACCGGCCTCGACCCGGCCGCGCGCCGGCAGACCTGGGACCTGGTCCGCCGGGTGCGCGACAGCGGAGTCACCGTCGTGCTGGTCAGCCACCTGATGGACGAGGTCGAGGAGCTCTGCGACCGGGTCGCGATCCTCGACCGCGGCCGGCTGGTCGCGCTCGACACCCCGACCGGGCTGATCACCAGCTCCGGCAGCGAGCAGCGGATGCGGTTCCGGCCGGTCGGCGTGATCCCGGCCGGGCTGATCGAGGACGTGCCCGGGGTGACCGCGGTGACCCGGTCGGGCAGCCAGGTGATCGTCACCGGCACCGGCGAGTTCGCCACCGGCGTGACCGCCGCCCTCGGCCGGGCCCAGGTACTGGTGGCAGACCTGCGGCTGGAGCAGCGCACCCTCGACGACGCGTTCGTCGCCCTGACCGGCCGCCCCTTCGACGACACCGTCGACACCCACGACGAGAACGAGCTGGAGGCAGTCCGATGAGCGAGCTCGAGAGCCCGCGGAGCGAGCGGGTAGCGACGAGCGCCGGTGGCCTGGCGCTTGCGCCCGGCGACCTGTCCGAGCAGCGGACACCGCACGCCTTGGCCGCGATGACGAAGACCGAGACCAAGCTGTTCTTCCGGGAGCCGCTGCTGCCGGCGCTGGTGCTGGCGCTGCCGGTGCTGCTGGTGATCGGCTTCGGGCTGATCCCCGGGTTCGGCGACCCGAGCTCGGACCTGTCCGGGCAGTCCGGCACCGAGTACATCGCCTCGATCGGCGTGGCGATCGTGCTGGCCGTGCTCGGCCTGTCGATCCTGCCGACGACGCTGGGGACCTACCGGGAGCGGGGCGTGCTGCGCCGGCTGCGGGCCACTCCGGTGACCCCGCGGATCCTGCTCGGCGCCCAGCTGCTGCTGGTCGGCGGCGCCACCGTGGCCGCGACCGTGCTGCTGGTCGCGGTCGGCTCGCTCGGGTTCGGGGTGGCGGTGCCGCGCAACCTGACCGGGTTCGTGCTCGCGGTGGTGCTCGGCGCGGCGGCGCTGCTGTCGCTCGGCCTGCTGGTGGCCGCGGTGGCGCCGACCGCCAAGGCGGCCAACGCGATCGGGATGACGCTGTTCTTCCCGAGCATGTTCCTGGCCGGCGTGTACGTCCCGCGCGAGGCGTTCTCCCCGTTCCTGCAGCACGTCAGCGACGTGACCCCGCTCGGTGCGGCGCTGGCGGCGGTCCGGGACACCTGGCAGGGCTCCTGGCCGCACCCGATCCAGATCGCGACAATGGTCGGGTGGGCGCTGGTCGCCGCGGTCGTCGCGGCGCGGACGTTCCGCTGGGAGTGAGCCGGTGAGCACGCCGTACGAGTCGGACAAGCTGGCCCGGCTGACCGAGCTGGGCCAGCTCTCCGAGCTCGGAGAGGAGTCCCGGCAGCTGCGGGAGAAGGAGCTGGAGCGGCTGACCGAGCTTGAGCGCTGGGGCTCGATCCAGCGCTACGTCCCGTACGGCGGGATCGTCGTCGGCACCGTGCTGACGCTGCTGGTCCGGGACGTCGACTGGCCGCCGCTCTGGCTCGACCTCACGTTGGCGGCCGTCGCGGCGCTGTGGGTCCGGATCTGCCGGCCGGAGTTCGGCAGCCGGCCGGTGTCGGGGCCGGTGTTCTTCGTGGTGTGGACCCTGCTGGCCGCGGCGCTGGTCGTCTGCAGCCCGTGGAACGGGTTCGTCGCGTTCGTCGGCTACCTGTTCGCGCTGGACCTGCTGCCGGGCTGGTGGCGGTTCGCCGGCGTCGCCGCCACTGCGACCCTCGCCGCGACCTCGCAGCTCGGTGGCCTGCCGCCGGCGACCGGCGGCGGTCTGACCGTGTGGGGCGCGGTGGTCGTCGTCAACGCGGTTCTGGCCAGCTTCTTCGGCTACTACGGCTGGCTGACCGACGAGCAGAGCGCGGCTCGCAAGCGCACCATCGACCAGCTCAACGAGGCCAACGAGCGGCTGGCCGCGGCGATGGCGGAGAACGCGCAGCTGCAGGCGCAGCTGGTGGCCTCGGCCCGGGACGCCGGCGTGAGGGACGAGCGCGAGCGGCTGGCCCGGGAGATCCACGACACGCTGGCTCAGGGCCTGGCCGGGATCGTCGCCCAGCTGCAGGCGGCCCGGACGGCCAGCGCGACGGGCCGGGAACGGCACCTGGACACCGCGGCCGAGCTGGCCCGCTCGACGCTGGTCGAGGCCCGCCGGTCGGTGCAGGCCCTGCGGCCGGAGCCGCTGGAGGCCGCCCGACTGCCGGACGCGCTGGCGGACGTGGCCGCGCGCTGGTCGGAGGTGAGCGGGGTGCCGGCCGCGGTGACGACCACGGGCACCCCGCGGCAGCTGCATCCGGAGGTGGAGATCGCGCTGCTGCGGACCGGGCAGGAGGCGCTGGCCAACGTGGGCAAGCATGCGGCGGCCAGCCGGGTCGGGGTGACGTTGTCGTACATGGAGGACGTGGTGACGCTGGACGTGCGGGACGACGGGATCGGGTTCGACCTGGCCGGCGTGCCCGGCGAGGTCGCCGACGGCAGCGGCTTCGGGTTGACCGGCATGCGGCAGCGGGTCGGCCGGGTCGCCGGCCGGCTGGAGATCGAGTCGTCGCCCGGTGAGGGCACCGCGGTCTCCGCGACGGTCCCGGCGATCCCGGCATGAGCGAACCGACGCCGGCGGGCGGCGTCATCCGGGTGCTCATCGTCGACGATCATCCGGTCGTCCGGGACGGACTGCGCGGCATGTTCAGCGGCGAGCCCGGCTTCGAGGTGGTCGGCGAGGCGGCCAGCGGCGACGAGGCGGTCACCCTGGTCGGCACGCTGGCCCCGGACGTGGTGCTGATGGACCTGCGGATGCCGGGCGTCGACGGCGTCACCGCGACCGGGCGGATCACCCGCAGCGGCGCGAGCTCCCGGGTGCTCGTCCTCACCACGTACGACACCGACTCCGACGTGCTGCCGGCGATCGAGGCCGGGGCGACCGGCTACCTGCTCAAGGACTCCCGCGCGGACGAGCTGTTCCGGGCGGTACGGGCGGCCGCGCGCGGCGAGGCGGTGCTGTCGCCGTCGGTGGCGACCCGGCTGCTCGGCTCGGTGCGCCGGCCGGCGCAGGAGCCGCTGTCGGCCCGCGAGCAGGAGGTGCTCGAGCTGGTGGCGCGCGGCGCGACGAACCGGGAGGCGGCCCGGCAGCTGTTCGTCTCCGAGGCGACCGTCAAGACGCACCTGCTGCACGTGTACGCGAAGCTCGGCGTCAACGACCGCGCCGCCGCGGTCGCCGAGGCGTTCCAGCGCGGTCTGCTCACCACCGACCGCCGTTAACTGGTGTGTCCGGTTGACTAACTGGTGAGCCCGTTCCAGTAAGAATCCGCCTCCGCGATCCGAATACCCAGCAAGACGGTTTCGGACGCGGGAGGCAGCATGGCGACACCGGCGGCGCTGCTCGTGGTGGCTGCGCTGGTGCTGGCGGCGTGCCACGGCGGTGCCGACCCGGTCGAGGACGGCTATCCGCCGCACCGGGACGTGATCGCGACGGTGTTCTGGGTCGGTGAGCCGGCCACCGCCGACAACGACGACATCGCCAACGACGAGAGCTACTGGGACGGGGACTGGCAGGAGCACTTCGGCGGGTTCGACGACCCGGACCACCGCACGCCGGACGGCGACCGGCCGGCGGCGTTCACACCGAAGGAGAACCCGTTCTACTTCGCGCTCCCGTACGGGGAGCTGACCGACGCCGACGCGGTCAAGCCGGACGTGTCCCGGGTGCCCTGGTATCGCGGGCAGCGGGTCAGCCGGGACCGCTCGGTACTGAAGAACCGGTGGATCGAGGTCTCGCTCGGTGCCCGCACGGTCTACGCCCAGTGGGAGGACGTCGGGCCGTTCGGTGAGGACGACGCGGACTACGTGTTCGGCTCGGCGCCGCCGGCCGAGTCGCGCTCGGGACTCGACCTGTCCCCGGCCGCGGCGGCGGCGCTCGGGCTGGACGGCCGGGCCCGGGTGTCGTGGCGGTTCGTGCCGGACGAGCGGGTGCCGGACGGGCCGTGGACCGGGATCGAGACGACCAGGGGTGGGGTGCGGTGAGCGGGGCCATTCGCGGAGTCGAGCCGGCTGACCGGGCGGTGTTCCTGGACGTGTCCGGCGACCGGTGGCGGACCGTCAAGCGCTACGTGCTGCTCGCCGTGCTCGCCGCGTTCGCAGCCGCGGGCTGGTTCGTCCCCAAGGCGCTCATCCCGGACCCTGGCCGCCAGGTCGGGGTACGCGGCGGCGACACGGCGCTGCTCGACTCGCTCCCGGCGCGGCTGCCGGTCGTCGGGGACGGGGAGATGCTGCGGGTCTTCCGCATCCGGTACGACCAGAGCCGGCCGTACGCGGCCGATCCGTACACCGGTGCTCGATGGCGTGAGCTCAGTCCGGCGGAGATGCAGACGCTCGGGTTCAGCATGTTCGGCATCGACCGGTTCGGCCGGTTGCCGGACAAGCAGCTGGCGCTGACCTTCGACGACGGCCCGGATCCGCGCAACACGCCGCAGTTGCTTGACCTGCTGTCCCGGTACGGCGCCCGGGCCACGTTCTTCGACACCGGCGAGAACGTCCTGCGTTACTCCGACCTGTTCCGGCGGGAGGTCCGCGAGGGACACCTGGTCGGCAACCACACGATGCGGCACGTCGACTTCGCCGAGCATGGCTCGGCCCGCAACATGGAGGAGGTCGTCAGCGCCGCCAGGGTGATGCGCTCGGTCGGCGGCTACGGCACCGGCTTCTTCCGGCTCCCGTACGGCGGCGACGACATCGAGGGCATCAGCGCCAGCGGGTACGGGATCCTGCTGGCGCAGCAGACCGGCTACTACGCGGCCAGCTTCGACATCGACACCAACGACTATCTGTACAAGCCCGGCCAGACCGTGCCGGTGCCGAATCTGGACGGGCGCGGGCACGTGCTGTTGCTGCACGACGGCGGCAACGACCACGCGGCGACGCTGGTGCTGGTGGAGCAGCTGCTGCGGCAGGCCAAGGCCGAGGGCTACACGTTCGTCACGATGGCCTCGCTGCACCCGGACGGCCCTCGCTCGTTCGGGCGGGTGCCGGTGAGCCTGACCGACGAGCTCACCCGCTGGGCCTTCTGGGCCGGGCACACGCTGCCGGGCCTGCTGGTGCGGGTGCTGTTCGTGCTCGGCGCCGGCACGATGATCGTCGTCTCGGTGCTCACCCTGGTGCTCGCGCTGGTGGAGCGCCGCCGCCGGCGCCGGCAGGTCTGGCCGGCCGGGCCGTTGCCGCCGGTGAGCGTGCTGATCGCCGCGTACAACGAGGCGACCGTGATCGGGAAGCTGCTCGATTCGCTGCGCCGCAACCACTATCCCGATCTCGAGGTGGTGGTCGTCGACGACGGCTCGACCGACGGCACGGCGGACGCGGTCCGCGCGGTCGGCTGGGACCGGGTGCGGCTGGTCCGGCAGCCCAACTGCGGCAAGGCGACCGCGCTCAACCGGGCGCTGACCCACGCCCGGTCGGAGATCGTGCTCACCTTCGACGCGGACAGCGTGCTGCGCCCGGGCACGGTCGCGGCGCTGGCCCGGCACTTCGCCGATCCGCGGGTGGGCGGGGTCGCCGGTCAGGTCAAGGTCGGCAACCGCCACGGGCTGCTGACCCGCTGGCAGTCGCTGGAGTATCTGACCGCGATCGGGCTGGACCGCACCGCACAGAGCCTGCTCGACGCGATCATGGTCGTGCCGGGCGCCTGCGCGGCGTGGCGGCGGGACGCGGTGCTCGAGGTCGGCGGGTTCGACCACCGCACGCTGGCCGAGGACTGCGACCTCACGCTGTCCCTGCAACGGGCGGGCTGGCGGATCGAACAGGATCACGCCGCGGTCGCCTACACCGAGGCGCCGCAGTCGCCGCGAGCCCTGATGCGGCAGCGGTTCCGGTGGATGTTCGGCACGCTGCAGGCGGTGTGGAAGCAGCGCCGGATGCTGCTGCGGCCCCGGTACGGCGCGCTCGGCCTGCTGGTGCTGCCGTACACGGTGCTGTCGGTGCTGGTGCCGCTGGTGTTCCTGCCGGTGGCGTACTGGCTGGTGGTGCAGAGCCTGATAGAGGGCGACTACCGGACCGTTGTGCTGTTCCTCGGTGCGCTCACGGCGTTCCACTTCGTGCTGGCCGCGGTCGCCGTGGCGCTGACCCGGGAACGGTGGTGGCACCTGCTCGTGGTGCCGATCTACCGGCTGATTTACGAGCCGCTGCGGACCTACCTGCTCTACGCGACTGCGCTCGCCGTGCTGCGCGGCCGGGTGGTCGGCTGGGACAAGCTGCACCGGACCGGCGCCGTCCGGGTCCCGACCGCGATGGTTCCGCTGCCGCGACCACGGCCTCAGCCGCGACTGAGGCCGGAGTCGAGCAGCGCGACCAGCCGGGTGTAGCTCTCGTCGACGTCCTGGGGGAGGCCGAAGCCGCCCGCCGCCTCCAGCGTGACGAAACCGTGCAGGGCGCTGCGGACGGCGCGGGTGGCGTGCACGGTCTCGTCGTCGTCCAGGCCGTAGCCGCGCAGGATCGCGAAGATCAGGTCGGTCAGCCGGGTTGCGCCGGCGACCAGCTCGGCGTCGGCCGGGTCGGGCGCCCGCTGGATCGCGCCGTACCGGCCCGGGTGGGCCTTGGCGTACGCCCGCCAGGCGGTGGCGCAGGCCAGCAGTGCGTTCCGCCCGGACCGGCCGACGGTCGCCGCGCCCAGCTCGTCGGCCAGCTCGCGCAGGCCGGCCAGGGCGAGCCGGCGGTGCAGGTCGTCCAGGCCGCCGACGTGCTTGTAGAGCGAGGGCACCCGGACGCCGAGCCGCTCGGCAAGCGGCGCCAGCGACAGCGCCTGGATGCCGTGCTCGTCGGCGAGCGCGGCGGCCTCGGCGACCACGCGGTCCGGGTTGAGCCGGGGGCGGCCGGTCACCCGAGCTTCGCCAGGAAGGCGGAGACGGCGGGCGCGACCTCGTCCACGGCCTCGGCCTGCGGGTAGTGCCCGGCGCCCTCGATCATCAGCACCTCGGCCGGGCCGCCGAGCTGGTCGGCGGTGAACCGGGCCTCGGCCGCGGGATCGGCGAAGTCGGGGTCCTTGCTGCCCATGATCACCAACGCCGGTGCGTGCACGGACGGCAGCAGCGGCGTGGTGTGCCGGTGGGTGCCCTCGTCGGTGGTCATCCGGCCGAGCGCGTCATAGCCGTGCGGCCGCTTGAGGTTCGCCGCCAGCTCCGCCTTGCGCGCCGCGAAGTTGGCCGGCCTGCGCTTGAAGAACGACGGCCACGCCATCGCCGTCCACAGTGGACGGCCGGGGAAGGCGCGGTGGAACAGCGCGAACAGCGCCCTCTGCAAGGCGGACCGCTTGCCGTCCCGGACGAACGCGCCGGCCAGCACCAGCCCGCTGATCGCCTCGGGCTCGCGGGCGGCGGCGATCACCGCGGCGCTGCCGGAGTAGCTGTTGCCGACCAGGACGCCGCGACCGCCGTGCGCGTGCAGGAGAGCGAGCAGGTCGTCGGCGACGGCGCTCACGCCGTACGCGTCCCAACCCGTGCTGGACTCGCCGTGTCCGCGCAGGTCGGCGTTCACCACCCGGGCGCCCTCGCCGGCGAGCCGCTCGGCCAGTTCGTCGAACGTGGATCGAAGGTCGCCCATGCCGGGGGAGAGCACGACCAGCGGACCGTTCGGGTCGCCGGTGAGTTCGTACGCGAGCCGGCCCTCGGGCCGGTCGAGGTAGGTTGTCGTCATGGCTAAGAGTATTAGCCAGATGGCTATGGTTGTCAACCCGTGGGCTAGTCGGTCGACACCTCGGCGCGGTCGGAGGACCAGCGGGTGTGGAAGACGCCGTCCCGGTCGGTGCGGCGGTACGTGTGCGCGCCGAACAGGTCGCGCAGGCCTTGCACCAGCGCCGCCGGCAGCCGCTGAGCCCGCAGCCCGTCGTAGTAGGCCAGCGCGGAGGAGAAGCCCGGGGTCGGCACGCCGACCTGGGCGGCGGTCGCCACCACCCGGCGCCAGGACTCCTGCCCGTCCGCGACCGCGGCGGCGAAGTAGTCGTCGACCAGCAGCGACGGCAGTGCCGGGTTGCGGTCGTACGCCTCCTTGATCCGGTTGAGGAATCGGGCCCGGATGATGCATCCGCCGCGCCAGATCGTCGCCATCGCACCGCGGTCGATGTCCCAGCCGTACTCGGCGGCGCCGGCGGTGATCTCGTCGAAGCCCTGCGCGTACGCGACGACCTTCGAGGCGTACAGCGCTTTGCGCACGTCGTCGACGAAGCCGGCCCGCTCGACCGTGCCGTCGGCGGCCGGGCCGGGCAGGCCGCGGGCCGCCTCGCGCTGCTCGGCATGCCCGGACAGCGAGCGGGCGAACACCGCCTCGGCGATGCCGCTGACCGGCACCCCGAGGTCGAGCGCGGTCTGCACGGTCCACCGGCCGGTGCCCTTCTGCTCGGCCTGGTCGAGCACCACGTCGACGAACGGCGTGCCGGTCGCCGCGTCGGTGTGCGCGAGCACCTCGGCCGTGATCTCGATGAGGAACGACTCAAGGTCGCCGGAGTTCCACTCCCGGAACACGTCCGCGATCTCGGCCGGCGCCAGCCCCAGCCCGCGCCGGAGCAGGTCGTACGCCTCCGCGATCAGCTGCATGTCCGCGTACTCGATGCCGTTGTGCACCATCTTCACGAAGTGGCCGGCGCCGTCCGCACCGACGTGGGTGCAGCACGGGGTGCCGTCGACGACTGCCGCGATCGACTCCAGCAGCGGCCCGAGCGACTCGTACGCCTCCTTGGTGCCGCCGGGCATGATGCTCGGCCCGTTGAGCGCGCCCTCCTCGCCGCCGGAGATGCCGGTGCCGACGAAGTGGATGCCCTGCTCGCGCAGCGCCGCCTCGCGCCGCCGGGTGTCGGCGAAGTGGGCGTTGCCGCCGTCGACCAGGATGTCGCCGGGCTCGAGCAGCGCCGCCAGCTCGTCGATCACCGCGTCGGTCGGCCCGCCCGCCTTGACCATGATCACGATCCGGCGCGGCCGCTCCAGCGACGCGACGAAGTCCTCGGTCGAGTACGACGGCAGGAACGTGCCCTCGTGCCCGAACGCCTCGATCAGGGTCCTGGTCTTCGCGTCGGTGCGGTTGTGCACCGCCACCGCGTGCCCGTGCCGGGCGAAGTTGCGGGCCAGGTTGCTGCCCATCACGGCCAGGCCGGTGACGCCGATCTGCGCACTGTCGGTCATGGTCGCCAGCCTTTCCGGCCCGGACCGTGGCCGTCAACGCGGACACCGGGCCGGGTGGTGCAGTTGACAGTCCCGGTCGGGCGGGGTGAGGTGTCGCGCATGTCCCGGTTCCTCCCTCGCGCCGCGGTGCTGGCCGCGCTGACCGCGCTCGCGGCAGCGGCCTGCTCCTCCTCCGGCGACGAGCCGACCGCGCTGCCGTCCGGCCCCGGCCTCAGCACCAGCGCGGCCGCGCCGACCAGCGCGGCGCCCACCTCGGCGGCGGCGTCGCCGCGGCCCAGCGTGGGCACCCAGCGCTCGCCGATCCGCTGGCTCGGGCCGGCCGAGGCCGGCAGCAAGGCGACCGTGCAGGAGGCCACCCGCTCGTACTGGTCGATGGTGGTGCGGCTGGCCGAGAAGCCCGACCCGGACGACCCGGAGATCGCGCAGCTGTCCGTCGACCCGCAGGCCGGCCAGTTGGTCACGCTCTTCACCAACGTCAAGGCGCAGGGACTGAGCCAGCGCGGGCCGATCGACGGTTCGGTGACGGTCGGCTCGGTCGGCGCGACCACGGCGAGCGCGACCACCTGCCTGGACCAGACGCTGACCCGGCTGTACGACGAGGCCGGCACCAAGCGGCCCGGCTCGAACGGCACGAAGTCGCAGTTCACGGTGACGCTGACGAACAGCGGCGGGGCGTGGAAGGTCTCGCAGGTCAACAGCAGCGGGGCGGATTGCACGCTTCCGCGGTAAAACGTTCGACTTGCACGCAGGGTGATCGTTCCGACTGCCCACGGTGACGCGTCTGGACCGAATCCGGCCCAAGGTGTACTAATTCCCGGCAAGCTGGACTGGGGTCCCGGCGTGCCCGCACCCGGGACCACCGACTGGGAGGGATCGGATGCGCCGCTTGACCGGTCGCAGGGCAACCGTGCTCATCGCCTCGATGGCCGCGGCGGCGGCCGGGACCGTCGTCGTCACGGCGACGCCCGCGGCGGCCGCGGGGGGCGGCGGGTGCGTCTCGATCGTCAGCTGCGCGTCGAACGACAACGGCACCATCGGCGCCGGCGCGTCGTACGTGCGGATCACCGTCAACGGCGGCAACTACGGCTCGCCGGGCGGCCAGGTCGTGTCGATCCCGAACGCGGTGCCGCCGCCCTGCTGGTACACCAAGGGCCGCTCGGGCAAGGAGATGTACTCCGACTCCACCGACCCGTACTACTACGGCCTCGCCCACCACGTCGGCGAGAACCACGACGACTGGTTCCCGCCCGAGGTCGCCGACCACAAGGACGACGACGGCAACTGGTATTCGTGGGAGTGCAGCTCGGGCAACTTCGACGGCTCGATCAAGGACTTCTTCAAGTACGTCGACGAGTGGACCGCGAACAACCCCGACCTGGTCTGGGTGCCGGCCGGGCAGCTCCCGCCGCAGCCGCCGGTCCCGCCGCAGATCCTCGTCCAGATCGCGTACGACTACATGTCGCGGCTGGTGCGGATGCCGATCGTCAACTTCAACCCGGCCGAGCGGGCCTTCGTGCGGCTGCCGACCTGGATGTGGTTCGACCCGGCGGCCTGGCAGCCGATCTCGGTGACCGCGCAGGCCGGCGGCCCGCCGGTGACCGTCACCGCGCGCCCGGCGCACGTCGGGGTGTCGGGCGTGCCGGACGGCAGCGACGTGGACACCGGCTGCGCCGGCGGCGGCCGGCCGTACTCGGGCGGCGGCAGCACCGACTGCCAGATCACCTTCAGCCAGGCCTCCGGCGCCCAGCCCGGCCAGCAGTGGCACTTCCAGGTCTCGCTGACCTGGAACGTCACCGCGACCAACGCCGCGCTGACCGGCCCGCCGACGATCACCCGCACCGGCGACGAGGCCCTCACCGTCCTCGAGGCCCAGGCCGTCGCCGGCAACCCGCGCAACGACAACTGACCTACGTCAGCCGGTCAGCGCCGCCACCGCCGTCACGAAGACCTTGCCGATCGAGCGTGGGTCGGGCGAGGCGAACTGCAGGCCGTCGGTCACCTTGGCCACCTGGGCCAGCGCGGCCTGATCGGCGCCGGTGCCGTACGCGAGGGTGACGATGTGCACCGGCTTCGCCGGGTCGTGCAGCGTGCGCAGCTGGACCAGCAGCTGGTCGAGGGAGATGCTGCCGGGGTCCTCGTTCTTGCCGTCGGTGATCACCACGACGGTATTCACCGCGTCCTTGCGGTAGTCCGCGGTCGCGCTCCGGTACGCGGCCAGGATGCTGTCGTAGAGCCCGGTCGAGGTGCGCGGCACCATCTGCCGGTACGCGGCGACCGACGCGGCGAACCGGTTGGGGAACGGCCCGACCCGCTGACCGGCCGGCCCCAGCGGGACCAGCACCCGGTAGTCCCGGGCGCCGTCGAGCTCCCGGGAGAACTCCCACAGCCCGATCGAGTCGGCCGGGTCGAAGAAGCCCAGCGCCGCCTGCGTCGCCGCCCGGGCGACGTCCAGCTTCGACTGCTGCGTGCCCGGCACCGGGTCGGCCATCGAGCCGGACACGTCGAACAGCCCGAGCACCGAGATCCGGCGGGTCAGCAGCCGCCAGGCGGTGCGGGCCGCGGTCGGACCGTCGACCGCCTGCTGCGGCACCGGGGCGAGCGGCAGCGTCGAGTCGACCCGCAGGCCGGCCGCGATCCCGGGGCCGGCCACCCCGTTGGCGCCGCGCAGCCCCCACCGGTCGAGCCGGCTCTGCACCTGCGGCGACAGCAGCCAGCCGCGGAAGTCGTCGGCGGCAGCCCGGTCGGCGGCGTCCACCCAGCTGCCCTTCGGCACCACGTACGGGTAGTCGGCGGCGAGCTGGCCGTCGACCGGGTACGCCGCGGAGAGCACGATCGCCGGGCTGTCCCGGTCGTACTTCCAGACGTCCTGCTCGTACGCGGCGATCAGGCCGACCGACGAGATCACCTCGGCCACCGTGCTCGCCCTGGCCACCTGCGCCATCAGCACGTCGCCGCTCGGCGCGGTCGCCCGCAGCGTGCGGGAGAGCCCGATCATCGCCTGCTGCACGTCCTCCCGCCGGAACGCGGCCGCGCCGACGTCCGGGGTCGGCGTCTGGGTCTGCACGCCGACCAGCGCCAGCAGCATGCCGGTCCCGAGCGGGGTGGTGCCGGGGTCGGTGGTGGACACCTTGATCGAACCCCACTCGGGGTGGTCGAAGCCGGGCTGGCCCCAGCCGCGCGGGTCGCCGAGCCGGGCGGAGAGCGTCACCAGCGGCGGCTGGTTGCCGTCCGGGCCGGCGAGCAGTCGCAGCGCGTCGGCCGGCGCCGCCAGCACCGCTGGCGACGTGGCGATCGGCGGCGTCGGCACGGCCAGCAGCTTGGCCGCCGCCGGCTTGGCCCGCAGCAGCGCGATCGACGTCGTGGACTGCGGGACCCAGACGTCCGGCGGGGTGGGCGCGCCGGGGAAGGGCACCGGCTGCAAGGCCTGCTGGGCCTGGTCCTGACTGAGCGGCTCGACCGTGACCTGGACGCAGCGGCCGGCCACGGTGCGGTGCTGGCTCGTGTAGTCCGCGGCGAGCTGGCTCAGCCACGGGGTGGCGGCCGGCGCGGCGCCGACGGTCAGCGTGCCGGCCGGGGCCGTGCAGGCGGTCGGTGCGGCGGGCGAGTCGGTGGAGAACACCCGGACCGCGCCGGCGGTGGCCGCGCCGACGGACAGCACCAGCGCTGCGATCAGTATCGGTCCTCGCCCGATCCGCAATCCCGACCTGCTGTGCCGTGCCACTCGCCGTCCCCTCGCCGCCTGCTGTCTCCCCGCAGCTGCTCGGACCCGGCCGAGCAGCGGTGCGGCCAGGGGCGATGCCGATTCGGAGCGTGACGCCCGTTCAGGTACTTGTCAATCAAAGTTGGAACGACTACGCGTTCTTCGCAGCTTAACTACCGGCCGTGAGCATCTTTGATCGTGGAGTGAGATGTCGCAGCGGTTGCAGAGTGCGACCAACGTGTTGCCGAGTCGCGTGACGGCCGACACACTCCCACTCTTCCGGAGGAACCGGCTCCGCCGAAGGACGCAGTTCACGTTGACCCGTACGGGGTGAATGTGCGTCGGGGATTGGCGGTGGGGCCGGCGGCCTCCGTAGCATCCTCGCTGATCACCGTCGGGGGTGAGATGCGTCCCCGGCTGACCTGTTCGCCGACTTCAGGGAGCCGAAGCGTCCGTGTCGGATGACCGCGAGGGCGCTGCCGGCCACGGCTGGGGGACCGGGGGCAGGGCGGAACAGGACCTCGACTCACTGCTGACCCAGTGGGCGGAGCAGTCGGGTCCGTGGCGGCGGTCTCCTACCCGGGCCGGCGGCCGGCATTCCGCCCCGGATGCGCCTACTTTCCGTGACCAATCGGCTGCAGGTACGGCTGGACGATCACCGGGGTCCCCTCACGCTCCGTCGTCGACTCATCGCGCTCCTGCAGCACCGGTGCATCAGCCCGATCACCCGTCGTGGCCGGCCGGATCCGGGTACGACTGGTCGGCGCCGGCCCCCCGACCCGCGCCCCGCCACGACGAGCCGAGACCGCCCGCGGCCGGCGGACGTGGTCGGCGGCACCGGCCGGAGGGGATGTCGCCGTCGTTCCCGGCCCGCGCCGGGGCTGCGCCGAACGGGCTTGCCGGCCGCACGCCGGTCGCCGAGCCGTGGGCCGCGCCGACAGCCGCGGCACGGCCCGAGCCGCCGCGCTTCGACGACACGGCCGCGTACGCCGGCTGGCTCAGCGGTGCCGCCGCGTCTCCCCGGGCGGGCGGCGGATCCGCCGCGGGCGGTCCGTACCGGCCGGGGATCGCCGACGCGCTCAGCCCGCCGCCACGGTCCAGCCACGGCCCCGAGGCCGCCGGGTTCGAGCCGGCCGGCGCGGTCGGCCTGCTGGAGCGGACCCCGGACCGGTACGGCCTGATCACCCACGACCTCGGCCACGGCCCGGACCTGCCGCTCGACCCGGACGACGACGCCCCCGGCCGGCACCGCCGCACCGCCGGCCCGCGGCGCAACCGGCGTCCGCGCTGGATCCGTACGGTCGGCTGGGTCAGCGCGGTGCTCGCCGCGCTGCTGGTCGCCGCCGGCGGGGTCGGGGCATACCAGTACAAGAAGCTGTCCGGGAACATCACCCGGGTCGACGCGCTCGCCCCCGGCGACAAGTCCATCCGTGACGCGGCCAAGCAGCTCGACGCGGAGAACTACCTGCTGATCGGCTCGGACACGCGGGCCGGCGCGAACGGCGAGTACGGCACGGTGAGCGGCGCCCGGTCGGACACGACGATCCTCGCCCACCTCTCGCCCAACCGGGACAAGGCCACGCTGATCAGCTTCCCGCGCGACTCCTGGGTCAGCCTGCCGCCCTGCCCGAAGACCGGCGGCGGGACCGAGGCGGCGCACGACGGGCAGTTCAACGAGGCGTTCACGATCGGCGGGCCGGCCTGCACGGTGCTCGCAGTACAGAAGCTCACCGGCATCAAGATCAACCACTACGTGCAGGTCGACTTCACCGGGTTCAAGACGATGGTCGACGCGCTCAACGGGGTGTCGATCTGCAGCACGACGCCGCTGCGGGACGACGAGAGCGGGCTGCGGCTGCCGGCCGGGACGTCGGTGCTCAAGGGCGAGCAGGCGCTCGCGTACGTGCGGGCCCGGTACGGGATCGGCGACGGGTCCGACCTGGGGCGCATCCAGCGGCAGCAGCGGTTCCTCGGCTCGATGGTGCGCGCGGCGACCAGCACCAAGCTGCTGGTCAACCCGGTGGCGCTGACCAAGTTCCTGTCCGCCGCGACGAAGTCGCTCACGCTCGACCGGGCCACCTCGTTCGGCGACCTCAAGGCGCTCGCGTCCCAGCTGCACGGGCTCGACCCGAAGCGGGTGAGCTTCCTCACCGCGCCGATCGCGAACCCGGCGTACACGCCGCCGGGCTTCCCGGCGCCGCCGCCGGGTCAGGGCGGCAGCCGGGTGCTGCTCGACGACGTCGCCGGGCGGGCGCTGTACGACTCGATCATCAACGACAAGCCGCAGGCGCCGAAGGCGGCGAAGCCGGCCGGGTCGCCGAAACCGAACGTGCTGACCGTGGCGCCGCAGGAGGTCCAGGTCCGGGTGCTGAACGGGGTCGGGGTCACCGGGCTCGGCCGGAAGGTGTCGGGCGACCTGCAGACCGCCGGCTTCACGACGCTCGAGCCGACGAACGCGCCGGCGACCGCGACGACGACGGTGCGGTACTCGGCCGACAACCGGGACGCGGCAGTCACGCTCGCCGCGGCGGTGCCCGGGGCCGTGCTCCAGCCGGACGCGAGCACGTCGCTCGACCTCGTCGTCGGGAGCAACTACACCGGGGTCAAGACGGTGAAGGTCGGCGATCCCGCCACCGCCAAGGCGGCGACCGCGCCCAAGCCGACGACGTCGGCACCTCCCGCCGTCACCGCCGCAGACGCCCGCTGCGGCTGAGAGCGAAGGCGACCTCGGCGCCCTACCCGAAGCGGCCGGTGATGTAGTCCTCGGTGCGCTTGTTGGAGGGGTTGGAGAAGATCTTCTGCGTGTCGTCCATCTCGATGAGACGACCCGGCTGCCCGGTCCCGTTCAGGTTGAAGAACGCAGTGCGGTCGGAGACCCGCGCCGCCTGCTGCATGTTGTGCGTGACGATGACGATCGTGTAGCGGTCCTTCAGGTCGCTGATGAGGTCCTCGATCGCCAGCGTCGAGATCGGGTCCAGCGCCGAGCACGGCTCGTCCATCAGCAGCACCTGCGGCTCGACCGCGATCGCCCGGGCGATGCACAACCGCTGCTGCTGCCCGCCGGACAGCCCGGCCCCTGGCTTGCCGAGGCGGTCCTTGACCTCTTCCCAGAGGTTCGCCCCGCGCAGCGACTTCTCCACCACCTCGTCGGTCTTCGACCTGCGGGTGTGCCCGGCCAGCTTGAGCCCGGCGATCACGTTGTCGTAGATCGACATCGTCGGGAACGGGTTCGGCTTCTGGAAGACCATGCCGATCGTCCGGCGGACGTTGACCGGGTCGACGCTGGAGCCGTAGATGTCCTCGCCGTCGAGCAGGACCTTGCCTTCCACGCGGGCGCCGGGGATGACCTCGTGCATCCGGTTGAGGGTGCGCAACACGGTCGACTTGCCGCAGCCGGACGGGCCGATGAATGCGGTGACGCTGCGCGGCTCGATCGTCATCGAGACGTCCTCCACGGCCTTGAACGTGCCGTAGAAGATGTCGACGCCGGAGACGTCGATGCTCTTGGCCATCGGGCTCTCCTATCCGCGCACCCGGGCGAACCGGGCAATGAGTCGGGCCACCGCGCTCAGCACGCCGATGATGATGATGAGGACCAGGGCGGCACCCCAGGCCCGCTTGAACGGCTCGCTCTCGGTGTTACCGACCGCCAACTGGAACTGCTCGAAGATGAACGTCGGCAACGACTCCTGCGGCACCTGCTCGGTCATGCCGGCGAACGGGTTGAACTCGATCTTCTGGTTGATCCCGACGAGCAGCAGCAGCGGAGCCGTCTCGCCCATGATGCGGGCCACACCCAGCATGATGCCGGTGACGATGCCGCCGATGGCGGTAGGCAGCACGACCCGCAGGATCGTCCGCCACTTCGGCACGCCGAGCGCGTACGACGCCTCGCGCAGCTCGTTCGGGACCAGCTTGAGCATCTCCTCGCTGGACCGGATGATCACCGGCAGCATGAGGATCAGCAGGGCCAGCGAGCCGGCGAACCCGGACTTCTGGAACCCGAGGGCCAGGATCCAGAACGCGTAGATGAACAGGCCGGCGACGATCGACGGCACACCGGTCATCACGTCGACGAAGAAGCTGACGGTCCGGGCGAACCGCCGCCCGCCGCCGTACTCGACGAGGTAGATCGACGCGAGGACGCCGAGCGGGGCGGCGATGACGGTCGCCAGCGCCGACTGGATCAGCGTGCCGACGATCGCGTGGTAGATGCCGCCGCCCGGCTGCTCCGGGTTGATCCGGAACATGGAGTGGGTCAGGAAGGTGCCCGAGATCGCGCCGATGCCTTCCTTGATCGTGTACCAGATGATCAGCACCAGCGGCGTTGCGGCAAGCAGGAACGCGATGATGACCAGCGTGGTGAACAGCCGGTTGACCGCCTGCCGGCGGCCCTCGACGGCGAAGCTCACCCCCGTCTGAAGGGCGCCGAACAGGAGCACCGCGAAGACCACGAACCCGGCCCGGCCGGCGAACCCGGTCGTCGCCCAGAGCAGCAGCGTGAGCAGTACAGCGGCGACGGCGAAGCCGGGCATCGCGTACATCGGCAGCTTGCGGCCGCGCAGCGGTGCGCCGGCCGGGCCGGTGCCGGCACGGGTCTCGGTCGTGACGGCCATCTCAGGCGCCCTTCCGCTGCCGTGTGATGATCATCTGCGCGGAGAAGTTCACCCCGAGCGTGATGATGAACAGGCACAGCCCGGAGGCGATCAAGGCACCGGTGCCGATGGTGCCGGCCTCGCCGTACTTCAGCGCGATGTTCGAGGCGAACGTCACGCCACCGGTCTGAGTGAAGTGCCAGCTGATCTGGTAGACGTTCGACAGCACGATTGTCACCGCGAGCGTCTCACCGAGCGCCCGGCCGAAGCCGAGGATCGAGGCTGACACCACGCCGGCCTTGCCGAACGGCAGCACCGAAGTGCGGATCATCTCCCAGCGGGTGGCGCCCAACGCCAGCGCCGCCTCCACCTGGTCGCGCGGCACCTGCCGGAACACCTCCCGGGAGATCGAGGAGATGATCGGCAGGATCATGATCGCCAGGATGATGCCCGCGGTGAAGACGGTCAGGTTGTTCGGCTTGTTGTCCAGCTGGTAGTCGAAGAACGGGATCCAGCCGAACCACTTGTCCAGCCAGAGCGTCAGCCCGGTCAGGTGGGGAGCGAGGAAGGCGAAACCCCACAGGCCGTACACGATCGACGGGACGGCCGCGAGCAGGTCGATGGAGTAGCCGAGCGGCGCGCTCGCCCGTCGGGGTGCGTAGAAGTTGATGAACAGCGCCACGCCGAGCGCGACGGGCACCGCGATGATCATTGCCAGGATGCCGGTCACCAGCGTGTAGAACAGCAGCGCGGCGATGCCGAACTGGACCGGGCTCTCGTCCGGCAGCCACTGCTGGAACGTGAAGAAGTTGACGGTGTTGGCGCGCAACGCAGGTATCGAGCGAAAGATCAGGAAGACCGCTATCGCCGCCATGATCACCAGCACCGCGGCGGCCGCGCCGACGCTGAGCCCGCGGAACACGCGGTCGCCGCGCCGGACGGACGCGCCGCTGATGTCCCCGGCGACCGGCGGCCCCCCGCCGACCGACGGGGTCGTCGCCGCACCGAGTGTTGGCTGCTCGCTCACTGGGCCCGCCCCTTCCTGCGACGACTGTGGTTCTCGCGCCAGTGCGCCTCACTGCCCCGGAAGGCAGCGAGGCGCACCGGCGGATCGTTCCGGAGGATCAGGTCGCGCTCAGCGAGTCGACCGAGGACCGCACCTTGGTGGCCAGCTCGCTCGGCAGCTGGGCGTAGCCGAGCTTGGGGAGCTCCGCCTGACCGGCATCGCTGGCCATGTAGGTGAGGAACGACTTGACCAGCTTGGCCTGCTCGGCCGGCAGGCCCTTGGTGCAGGTGATCTGGTACGTCGCCAGGATCGCCGGGTAGGTGCCGGCGTCCTTCAGGCCGTAGTTGATGTCCAGGGTGATGTCCTGGTCGTTACCGGTGACCTTCGCCGCGGAGATGGCCTTGCCGACGGTGTCCCCGTTGGCCTCGACCGCGCCGGCGCCGACGTCGAGCTTGGCCGGGGTGAGGCTGTTCTTCGTCGCGTCCGGCCCGTCGACGTAACCGATGGCGCCGTCGGTGCCCTTCACCGACTGCACCAGCGCGGAGGAGTCGGCCGCGCCCTGGCCGCCCGGGGCTTTCCAGGCCTGCCCGGTGCCGTACGTCCAGAGCTCCGGGACCTGTGCGGTCAGGAACCTCTGGAAGTTCTGGGTGGTGCCGGAGTCCTTGGACCGGTGCACCGTGGTGATCGTCTTGTTGGGCAGCGTGACGCCCTTGTTCGCCGCCGCGATCTCCGGGTCGTTCCAGTTGGTGATCTTGCCGGAGAAGATCTTGGCCAGGATCGACGGGGTCACGGTGAGGTCGCTGACGCCCTGGATGTTGTAGATGAACTCGACCGGGGTCAGCACCATCGGCAGGTTGATCGCCTTGCCGCCGCTGCAGCGGGCGTCGGCCTTGCTGCGGTCCTCGTCGGCGATCGACGCGTCCGAGCCGGCCATCGGGATCTGGCCACCGTAGAAGGCGGTGCGGCCGGCACCCGAGCCCTGGCCCTGGTAGTTGATCGACGCGTCCGCGCACTGGTTCTGATACTGCTGGATCCACTGGGTGACCGCCGTCTTCTGGGCGCTGGACCCGTCCCAGGACAGCGTGCCGGAGGCGCAGTCGATGGAGCCACCGGACGCGCTGCCGGACGCGCTGCTGCCGCCGCCACCGCTACCGCTGTTGCTGTCGGTGTTGTCGGAGCCACATGCGCTGAGCGCGAGCACGCCCACGACGAGGCCGGCAACGAGGCCGTGCCGCTGGAGCTTCACGTGCGTCCCTCCGGGGAGATCTCGGAATTCCCGCGCGGCAGGCAGCCGGGCGGGCAGGTGCCGCCGGCATGGCGCCGGCGCCGGGGATGACGGTAGGGACGGGAGGTTGCCGAGTGGACCAGCGCCGGTGAACTCAGCCTGAACAGGTTCGCAGCGCGGGCCGAACGCGAGATGGCGGCTGGTTGACGTCCAGGTGAACGGGCCAATCGCCGGCTAAAGGCGCCGGAACTGGACGTCGGCGTCCCATTCGGCGAAGCCGAGCCGCTGGTAGAGCCGCACCGCGGCGGGGTTGTCGTCGTCGACGTAGAGCATGACGTCGGCCAGCCCGCGGCCCCGCAGGTAGCGCAGGCCGGCCACGGTCAGCGCCGGTCCCAACCGCATCCCCTGGGCGGACGGGTCGACCCCGAGCACGTAGACCTCGCCGATCGGCGGCGGCCCCGGATGCACCTTCGTCCAGTGGAAGCCGGCGAGCGAGCCGTCGTCGCGCACCGCGAGCAGGAAGCCGGCCGGATCGAACCACGGCTCGGCCTCGCGCAGCCTGACCTCCCGGCCCGTCCACGAGCCCTGCTCGGGGTGATGGGCGAAGGCCCGGGCGTTCACCGCCACCCACGCCTCCTCGTCCTGGCCCGGTACGAACGGGCGCAGCGTGATCCCGTCCGGCAGCGGGGCGGCCGGGATCTCGCCGGCAAGCGGCCGGCGCAGCTGCCAGAGCGTGCGCGTCGCGGTCCAGCCACGGGTGGCGGCGAAGGCGAGCGCGGCCGGCAGCCGGCCGTGCGCCCAGGCGAGCTCGGCCCCGGCCGACTCGAGCGCGTCGAGCACCCGCCCGCCGATGCCCCGCCGGCGGTGGTCGGGGTGCACCACGAGCTCGGCGCCTTCGGTGTCCAGGTGCGCGTAGCCGAGCAGGGTGCCGTCGCCGCTGGCCAGGAAGTGGCGGCCGGCGTTCTCGTGCAGGTCGATGAGCACCGGCTCGGACAGCGGGGCGACGCCGTCGGCCGCCTCCGCCGCGCCGGCCAGCTCGAGCACCGCGGCCGGGTTCGGCGCGGCCTCCTCGACGCGCACCGGACCCATGATCCGGACGCTATCAAGGGCACGCGGCCCGGCGATCGGACGACCGGCGCGAAACAGGCCTACCCGACCGGAGCGGGCGCCTCGCTGGTGGCCTGGGCCGGGGGCTGCCGGACGAACTTGTAGCCGACGTTGCGCACGGTGCCGATCAGCTGCTCGTGCTCGGCGCCGAGCTTGGCCCGCAGCCGCCGCACGTGCACGTCGACCGTACGGGTGCCGCCGTAGTAGTCGTAGCCCCAGACCTCCTGCAGCAGCTGCGCCCGGGAGAAGACCCGGCCGGGGTGCTGGGCCAGGAACTTCAGCAGCTCGAACTCCTTGTACGTCAGGTCGAGCGCCCGCCCGCGCAGCCGGCAGGTGTAGGTGGTCTCGTCGATGGCGAGGTCGCCGGCCCGGATCACGCCGCCCTCGCCCGGCGCGCTGGCCGCCGCCCGGCGGGTCACCGCCAGCCGCAGCCGTGCCTCGACCTCGGCCGGGCCGGCGGTGTCGAGCAGCACGTCGTCGACGCCCCAGTCGGCGGCGACCGCGGCCAGCCCGCCCTCGGTGAGCACGGCCAGCACCGGAACCGGGACGCCGGTGGTCTGCAGCAGCCGGCACAGGCTGCGCGCGCCGGCCAGCGTGTGCCGGGCGTCGACCAGCACGACGTCGCCGGGCGGGGTGTCGATCAGGACGCTGACCTCGGGGCTCACCACCCGTACCGAGTGGGCCAGAAGACCGAGAGCCGGCATCACTTCGGCCGTGGGCTGCGATGCTGCGGTCATCAGCAGGAGATCCACGAACGTCTCCACTCGTCGTCGCGTGCACTGCGGGAGAGGCGTCGTCGGCTCGATGAAGAGGATAGCCCGGATGAAATCGATCCAGGTAGGAACCGCGGACGGCGTGCGGCTGGTCGGGACACACATCACAACCGACCGGGACGACCGGGACCTGGCCGTCGTGCTCGCGCACGGCTTCACCGTCACCATCGGTCGCCCGCACGTGCAGCGGGTGGCGGCCAGGTTCGCCCGGTCGGCCGGCGTCGTGATGGTCGACTTCCGCGGCCACGGCCGGTCCGAGGGGCGCAGCACCGCCGGCGACCTCGAGGTGCTCGACGTGGACGCGACGGTCCGCTGGGCCAGGGAGGCCGGCTACCGGCGGATCGCGACGGTCGGCTTCTCGATGGGGGGCGCAGTGGTGCTGCGGCACGGGGCGTTGTCGCCGACCACCACGGGCCTGGCGCCGGTCGAGCCGGTGGACGCCGTGGTCAGCGTGAGCGCGCCGTCGCGCTGGTTCATCCGGGACACGGTGCCGATGCGCCGGGTGCACTGGCTGCTGGAGACCCGGACCGGGCGATGGGTAGCCGAGAAGGCGCTGCGGACCAGGATTGGCGGCGGCTGGGGCGTGCCACCGGAGTGGCCGGTCGCGGTGGCCGGGCGGATCGCACCGACCCCGGTGCTGATCGTGCAGGGCGACCGCGACCCGTATTTCGGCGTGGAGCACGGTCGGGCGCTGGCGGCGGCCGCCGCCGGCGCCGATTACTGGGAGCTGGCCGGGTTCGGGCACGCGGAGGGCGCGCTGACGCCGGTGCTGGTGGACCGGATCTCCGGCTGGGTGGCTACCGCGGCCCGCCGGGCTGGCACGATGCGGCCGTGAGCCGACACGCGGCACCGAGGGGACGCCGCGGCCGCCGGGAGGCGGCCGCTCCCCCGCTGCCGCCGGAGCAGAGCCCACCGCCGTTCGACGCGTTCGTCAGCCGGCCGCGGTCGGCGAACGGTGCCCACCGCGACCCGGCCGCGCTGCGCGACGTGGTGACCGGCACGGGGGATGGTGACGCGGTGGGGGCCACGCGATGGGTGCCGCCGGGCGAGCAGGTCGCCCGGCTGAGCCGCGCCGCCGCCCGGCGGATGCACCTGCTCGCCGCGGCGGTCGCCACCGCCACCGGGCTGGTCCTCGGCGCCGGCGCGGTGATCGGCCGGCCTGGCGTCGTCGTCACGGTCGCGCTGGCCCAGGCGGTGCTGGCCCCGGTGTGGATGCTCGGCACCGACCGGCCCGGCCGGGTGGGTGGCGTCCTGATCGGTCTCGGCGCCGCCGGCGCCGGCGACGTCGCGCTGCTCGTGCGGGACCGCAACTCGCCGGTCGTGCTGCTCGGCGTGCTCGGCCTGGCGCTGCCGGCGATGGTGGTGCACCAGCTGGTCCGCGGCGTGGTCAGGGTCCGGGTGACCGAGTCGGTGTCGGCGGTCGCCGTGCTCGTCGCGGCCGAGGTCGCGCTGTGCCTGCTGATCGCGCTGGCCCGGGCCGATGACGGGCACCGGCTGGTCGGCACGGTGGTGCTGGCCGCCGCGGCCGGACTGACCCTGGCCCGGCTGACCGACGCGCTCGCCCCGGTGCCGCGGATCGCCGACGGCGTCCCGTACGGGCTGGCGGCGGTGGTGCTGGCCGCGGTCGCCGGTGCGGTCGCCGGTGCCGCGACCGCCGGTGGCCCGCTGACCGCCCGGGCCGGGGCCGGCGTGGGCGCGCTGGTCGGCGCCGTCGCCGCGCTGGTCGCGGTCGGGGTCGGCTTCGTCACGCTGGCGCTGCCGGAGCGCCCCCGCCCGCTGGTGCCGGCGGTGCTGTCGGTGCTGCTGCCGCTCGCGCTGGTCGCCCCCGTCGGATATCTCACTGTGCTGTCTGTGGCAGGGTGACCGCCCATGCGGCGGCTGCTGATCGTGCTGGTCGTGCTTGCAGCCCTGCTCGTCGCGGCCGACCGCATCGGCGTCGTCGTGGCGCAGAACAGGCTGGCCAGCGAGATCCAGCAGCAACTCGACCTGGACAGCAAGCCCGATGTGAGCATCCGCGGCGTCCCGTTCCTGACTCAGGCGGTCCGCGGCACGTACAAGGACATCCGGGTGCAGCTGCCCGACGTCGACGCCGGCGACGTGCAGGACCTCGCCATCAACGCCCGGCTGCAGGGTGCGCACGTGTCGCTGTCCGACGCGCTGGGCGGCAACGTGGACCGGATCCCGGTCGACCAGATCAGCGGCACGTTGCTGATCCCGTACGACCAGCTGGCCCAGGCCAGCGGCATCTCCGGGCTGACCATCACCCGGGACGGCGACTCGCTGCGGCTGACCGGCTCGGTGCAGGTGCTCGGCCGCTCGATCAAGGCCGAGGCGGTCGGCCGGGTCGAGGTCAACGACGGCCGGATCGCGATCAACGCCGAGCAGGCCAAGATCGCCGGCATCCCGGTGCCGCAGGCGGTGCTGAACGAGGCCGCCCGGCTCCTGTCGTTCCGGGTGCAGCCGCAGAACCTCCCGCTCAACCTCCGCATCACCGCGGTGCACCTCACCGACACCGGCCTGCTGGTCGACGCGGTCTCCGATGACGTCGTGCTGAGGCCCGACAGCGTGCAGTGATCCGGGACAGGTGAACTGAGGCCGGGTTCCAGCTACCCTCGGATCCCATGGGCACCCTGCTCACGCAACGCCGCGCGGTCGACCTGTGCCGCGTGGGCAGCTGCCTGTGTCGCACGCGCTGACGTCTCGCGCGCTCTCCCGCTCATTCCCGGCCCTCGCCGCGCGCTGACCTGCGCCGCCCCAGCGGGCCGTCCAGCCGTACCCCACGCAGTCCATAACCCAGACAGGAGGTCCCCGGCATGAGCCGAGCGGACGTGCTCGTCACCGCGGACTGGGCCGAGCAGAATCTCGGTCAGCCCGGCATCGTCTTCGTCGAGGTCGACGAGGACACCAGCGCCTACGACAAGGGCCACATCGCCGGGGCGGTGAAGCTCGACTGGAAGACCGATCTGCAGGACCCCATCCGTCGTGACTTCGTCGACAAGGCCGGCTTCGAGACACTGCTGTCGTCGAAGGGCATCGCCAACGACGACACCGTGATCCTCTACGGCGGCAACAACAACTGGTTCGCCGCGTACGCTTACTGGTACTTCAAGCTCTACGGGCACCAGAACGTCAAGCTGCTCGACGGCGGCCGCAAGAAGTGGGAGCTCGACTCCCGGCCGCTGACCGAGGAGGCCACCGAGCGCCCGGCCACCCGGTACACCGCGAAGGACCAGGACACCTCGATCCGCGCGTTCCGCGACGAGGTCGTCGCCGCGATCGGGAACAAGAACCTCGTCGACGTCCGGTCGCCGGACGAGTTCGCCGGGCGGCTGTTCGCTCCGGCGCACCTGCCGCAGGAGGCGTCGCAGCGGGCCGGGCACATCCCGACCGCGCTCAACGTCCCGTGGTCGAAGGCGGCCAACGAGGACGGCACGTTCAAGTCCGACGACGAGCTGCGCGCGCTCTACTCCGACGCCGGGCTGGACAGCTCGAAGGAGACGATCGCGTACTGCCGGATCGGCGAGCGCTCCAGCCACACCTGGTTCGCGCTGCACGAGCTGCTCGGCGAGCCGAACGTGAAGAACTACGACGGCTCGTGGACCGAGTACGGCTCGCTGGTCGGCGTCCCGATCGAGAAGAGCTGACCATGTGCGGCGCACCCACGCAGGAGGACACCCTCGACCGCACGCTGCCGGCGAGCGTCGACCCGGCGACCGCGTCGATCATCCAGGGCCGGGTGGTCCGCGACGGCGAGCCGGTCGCGGCCGCGTACGTCCGGCTGCTCGACGCGACCGGTGAGTTCACCGCCGAGGTGGTGTCGAGCGCGACCGGCGTGTTCCGGTTCTTCGCCTCGCCCGGGAGCTGGACGATCCGGGCGCTCGCCCCGGGCGCGAGCGGGTCGGCCGACGTCGAGGCCGGCACCGGCTTCACCGAGACCCGCGTCGAGATCGCCTGACCCACCGGGCCGCCGCCCGGCCGCATTCCGCGGTCGGGCGGCGGTCCCGTCCGTCGATCGGCGGCGGCCGCGACACGGACGAGGCCTCGGTCGGATCCCGTCCCGCCGGTGACAGACTGATCACCGGCGGGATGGATGCGCCCGGGGCCGGCGGTCCCGGGCCCGGCGTGTGGAGCGGCCTGGCGTGGGTGACATCCTCTCGGCGCTCGGCAAGCTTCTGCGCCCGGTGCTCGGCCTGCTGGCGCTGGCGATCCTCGCCACGGTGATCACCCACTACATCACCCCGTCCGGCAACGCCGCGGGTGGCGACGACTTCTACGGGATGGTCGTCGGCCCGCAGGTGAACGTCGACGAGGCCATTCCCAAGCTCGGCACGCTCGGCGTGAACACGGTCCGGCTGCAGATGTCGGTCAAGGATTGGAGTCACCCGACCGCCAACACCGGCGCCACCCAGTACGACGGCGCGCTGAACCAGGCGCCCAAGCTACAGGACAAGGGCTTCCGGGTCGTGCTGCAGGTCGACAGCGAGGGCGGCGCGATGCCCTCGTACGACCGGGCGAAGAACTACTTCACCTGGCTGATGGGCCGGCCCGGGATCGGCTCGGTCGACGTGGTCGAGGTGTTCGGCCCGGTGACCGTACGGGCCTCGGACGCGGACGCGTTCTCGACCACGCTGACCCGCGGCATGCAGGCCCAGCGGTACGTCGACGGGCCGCTCAAGGCGGCCTGGGACGTCGTGCACAGCGACCACCACAAGAAGGTGCTCGGCGCCGCGTTCACCCCGTACCAGCAGGCCGCCGACGGGCGGTCGACCGGCTCGTACAACCTCGGCGTGACCCAGGCGTACGTGAACGCCGGCTACCTCGACCGGGTCGACTACGCCGGCTTCCACCCGGACCTGACCACCCCGGCGCAGCAGGAGCAGTGGGTGCAGCGGGCCAAGAAGGTGCTGGCCGGCAAGCCGCTGTGGGTCTCGGAGTGGCAGCTGAACCGGTCCGCGTACCAGAGCGACGGCGAATACCTGGACGCGATGAGCAAGACCGTGACCAACCTGCGCAGCCAGCTCGGGGTGGCCTGCTACCTCGGCTTCACCAACCAGGAAGGCTCCGTGCCGGTGACCCGCGGCGGGTTCGGCGGCTACCAGGAGGCCAACCCGGCGTTCACCACGTACAAGGACTGGCCGAAGAACTAGTAGACGAGCGCCTGCGCGCCGGCGGCGAGCGCCTCCTCGACGAACGTCGACGACCCGGCGATCCGGATCCCCGGCAGCACGTCGTCCAGGCCGATGTCGCGCCGGGCCGCGCACTGCGTGCACAGCGTCACCTGGCCGGCGGCGAGCACCGCGGCGAGCAGGTCGGCCAGCGGCGCCGCGTGCGGCAGCCTGAACTGCTCGGCCCGTCCGGGCAGCGCGAACCAGGCCGACTCGCCGGTGAGCCACAGCGACGTCGGCACGCCGGTGGCGACTGCGGTGGCGGCGACCGTGAACGCCTGGCTGCACCGCTCCGGCGCGTCGGCCCCGGCGGTCACCTTGACGACGAGCGAGCTGGCCATGGGCGAAGCGTAGGGCCGGGCCGGCGCGGCCTACCATCGCCCGATGGCCGCGCCCAGCTGGACCGACGTTCCGATCCCGGACGAGACCGCCGACCTGCGGGAGGGACCGGACCTGCACCCGTCGCTGCTCCCGCTGCTGCCGCTGGTCGGCACCTGGCGCGGCGTCGGCAAGGGCGGCTACCCGACGATCGACGACTTCGACTACGGCCAGCAGGTCACGTTCGCGCACGACGGCCGGCCGGTGCTCCGGTACGAGTCGCGGGCCTGGCTGCTCGACGCCGACGGCTCCGTGCTGCGGCCGAGCGCGCGGGAGACCGGCTGGTGGCGCCCGGGCGCGACGCCGGACGAGCTCGAGGTGCTGCTCGCCCACCCCACCGGCATCGTCGAGGTGTACGTCGGCCGGGCGAACGGCCCGACCCAGTGGGAGCTGAGCACCGACGTGGTGGCCCGGACCGCGACGGCCAAGGAGGTCACCGCCAACCACCGGCTGTACGGGATCGTCGACGGCGCGCTGCTCTACGCGGTGGACATGGCGGCGATGGGTCAGCCGCTGCAGCCCCACCTGTCCGCCCGGCTGGAGCGGGTCGGCGGTTGAGCTTGCTTCCCTACCGCCTGGTAGACAGTGCCGCGTGAGAGCCGTCCTGGCCGCGCTGGTCGCGGGCTGCGCGGTCGCGGTGGCCGGCTGTTCCGGCGCCGGGACCGCGGTACCGGCAGCAGCGGCGGCGACGGCGGTCGCCACCGGCGGCGACGGCAGGCTCGCCGCGGGCCTGCTGACGGCCGACGACCTGCCGCTCGGGTTCCAGCCGCAGGACGGCGCCGGGGCCGCGGCCGCGCTCGGCTGCGCCGGGATCGACGGGGTCTACCTGCCGGCGGGCTCGTCCGCGCACGCGACGGCGTCGTTTGCGCACTCGCTGTCGGCGGCGTTCGTGAACGAGACGGTCACGCTGCGGCCCGGCGGTGCGGCCGCGGCGGCGCTGGACCGGTTCGGCGCCGCGGCGACGGACTGCAGCCGGTTCTCCGGTCCGGACGGCACCCGCTACGCGGTCACCCGGGTGTCACTGCCCCGGTACGGCGACGGCTCGGCGGCGGTGCAGGTCCGCTCCGAGCTGGCCGAGGGGCGCGAGGTCGAGCTGGCCGCGGTCCGGGTCGGCGACCTTCTCGTCGCGATCGCCGCGGCCGGCACCGGCGACGGCGACGGGGCGCTGGCCCGCACGGTGCTGGACCGGGCGCTGGCCAAGCTGTCCCGGGCGGGAGTCACCGCCGGGCCGTAGCCGGGAATGAGAAGGCCCCCGAGCACTGCGGGTCTGCGTACAGAACTCCGCGCCGGCTGGACGGGCCGGCGGCTCGGGGGCCCGGTGGCTGTCTGGAATTCGCCGCCGCCCACAACTCAGGCGGATCGGTGGCGAGCCACACAGTGTCCTCAACTGAGGGGCGGCTAGCTGACAGCCACCTCACGTGTCCGAGAACTATGCAACTCTGGACCACCTCCCTCCTCGTGTAGGAGCAGCCTACGTCGCCCCGGGCAGGCCCGCAAAGGTTTTCGCTGTGCCCGAACACACCGTCCGACCTGGGAATTCAGCCCGGGTGGAGATCACCGTTCGGGGCCGCCGGCGGCGCGCAGGAGGCGGGCGGTGGTGTCCGGGTCGGTGGCCAGCGGCTTGCCGTCCAGGGCGAGCACGGCGGCGGCGATCCGGACACTGGACAGCAGCCAGACACCGTCGGCGGCGTGCAGGTCGGCGACCGTGCCGCGCTGGATCTCGGTGCCGAAGCCGGCCGCCGCGGCCGCGCGGAACAGGTGCCGCACGGTGACCCCGTCGAGAATGCCGAGCGGCGCCGGAGGTGGGGTCCGCAGCACGCCGCCGGCCAGCCAGACGACCGTCGCGGTCGGCGCCTCCAGCAGCTGCCCGTCGCTGGAGGTGAAGATCACCTCGTCCGCCCCGGACGCCCGGGCGTACCGCAGCGCGGCCATGTTCACCGCGTACGAGATCGCCTTGACGCCGCCGAGCAGCCAGGGTGCCTCGACGGTCGCGTCGGCCGGCATGCCCCGGCTCAGCGTGATCGCGCTGACCCCGTCCCGCCGCTCGGCCAGCTGCCGCTCGCCGATCGGGACCAGCAGCGCGTACGCGGTCGGCGGCGCGCCCTCCGCCAGCCCGCGGGTCACGATCAGCCGCAGCACGCCCTCGGCCGGGCCGGACCAGGCCGCCAGCATCGTGCCGACCAGCTCACGCCAGGCGGCCGGGTCGGTGGCCGGCAGGTCGAGTGCGGCCTGCGAGCGGGCGAGCCGCTCCAGGTGCAGGTCGAGATCCTCCGGGCCGCCGTCCGGTCGGATCCGTACCGACTCGAAGCACCCGTCGCCGCGCACGACGCCCAGGTCGTCGGCCCGCAGCAGCGGTGCGGTCGGGTCGACGAGCCCGACCCCCAGCACTCCCACCAACCCATCCGTCACCCGGGCGAGGGTAGGCCGTACCGCTCCGCGCCCTGCCGGCGGGCGGCGCCAGCGCGCCGCCGCGAGCTCGTAGCACACTGAACGGGTGACCTCGGCCGCGACGCTCGCCTCTCCGCTGCTCGACCGACCAAGTGCCGTGCCCGGCGACGGACCCGACGCCGGGGTGGCGCGGCACTACGGCGACCCGCTGCGGGAGCAGCGCGCGCTGGTCCGCGGCGCCGGCTGGGTCGACCGCAGCACCCGCGGAGTGATCGCGGTGCCGGGCCCGGACCGGCTGTCCTGGCTGCATTCGATCACCTCCCAGCACCTGTCCGCGCTGGCCGACGGCACCGGCACCGAGGGTCTGGTGCTGTCCCCGCACGGCCACGTCGAGCACCACTTCGTGGTCGCCGAGCTGGACGGCACGACCTGGCTGGACACCGAGCCGGGCACCGCGCCGGCGCTGCTGGCCTACCTGGACTCCATGCGGTTCCTGTTGCGGGTCGAGCCGCGGGACGCGACCGCCGAGCTGGCCGTGCTGACCGTCGCCGGGCCGGACGCGGCGGCCGTGCTCACGGCTGCGAGCCTGCCCGCGCCCTCGCGCTGGGCGGTCGTCCCGCTCGACGGCGGCGGCTTCGCCCGGCGCACCCGGGAGCAGGAGGTCGACCTGCTGGTGCCGCGCCCGTCGCTGACCGAGGTCGCCGACCGTCTCACCGCGGCCGGAGCGACGCCGGTCGGCACCTGGGCGTACGAGGCGGTGCGGGTCGAGGACCGGCGCCCGCGGCTCGGCTTCGAGACCGACCACCGCACGATCCCGCACGAGGTCGGCTGGATCGGCACCGCGGTGCATCTCGACAAGGGCTGCTACCGCGGCCAGGAGACGGTCGCCCGGGTGCACAACCTCGGCCGGCCGCCGCGCCGGTTGGTGCTGCTGCACCTGTCCGGCGAGCGGGACGAGCTGCCGCCCCCGGGCACGCCGCTGCGGCTCGACGGGCGCACCGTCGGCTTCCTCGGCACCGCCGTCCAACACCACGAGCTCGGCCCGGTGGCGCTGGGCGTGGTGAAGCGCACCGTCGCGGACGGTACGGTCCTTGACGCCGCGGGGACCCCCGCGGCGGTCGACGGGCCCGACTGAGCGGAGCGGCGCATGCGCTGGGGGATCCTCGGGCCGGGGCGGATCTCCCGGTCGTTCCTGACCGGACTGGCCGGTTCGGCGACCGAGCACGCGGTCGCGGTCGGCAGCCGCGCCCTCGACCGGGCCGAGACGACCGCGCGCCACTTCGAGGTGCCCAGGGCGTACGGGTCGTACGAGCAGCTGCTGGCCGACGCCGACGTCGAGGCCGTGTACGTCGGCACGCCGAATGCGGTGCATGGGCACTGGGCGATCGCCGCCGCCCGGGCCGGCAAGCACGTGCTGTGCGAGAAGCCGCTCGGGGTGTCCCGCGCCGAGGCGGAGACGATGTTCGCGGCCGCCCGGGAGCACGGCGTCTGGCTGATGGAGGCGTTCATGTACCGCTTCCACCCGCGGACGCTGCGGCTGGCCGAGATCGTCGCGGCCGGGGAGATCGGCACGCCGACGCTGGTGCGGGCCTCGTTCGGGTTCGCCGTGTCCGACCCGGCCAACGTGCGGTTGTCCGCGGAGCTGGCCGGCGGCGCGCTGATGGACGTGGGCTGCTACCCGGTGAACGCCGCCCGGATGATCGCCGGCCCGGTGCGCGCGGCGACCGCGACCGCACGCTGGCAGGACGTCGACGTCACGCTGGCCGGCCTGCTCGACCACACCGGCGGTGCGCTGTCGCTGGTGTCCTGCAGCCTGGTCAGCGGCCGGCACAACGAGCTCGAGGTGATCGGCAGCGACGGCGTGATCACCGTGCCGGACGCGTTCACCCCGCCGCGGAACCACCCCTCGACGATGATCGTCACCCGCGGCGCGGACACCGAGGAGCAGACCTTCGGCCCGGTCGACCAGTACACGCTGGAGGCCGAGGGGTTCGCCGCGCTCGTCGCGGCCGGGCACCAGGCCGCGGCCGACCTGCCGCAGATGCCGCTGGTCGAGTCGCTGGACAACGCGACCACGATCGACACGCTGCTGGCGACCGCGCGGCCGCCAGCCGGCTAGCGGTGCCGGCCGGCCGTTCCGGTCAGTGGTGGAACGACTCGGCCTCGGGCTCGTGCATCGGCGCCGGCTGCTTCTCCAGTCGCGGCAGCACCCGGCCGAGGTCGGCGAGCAGCATGTCGGCCAGGTCGTGGGAGAAGCCGCGCCGGACCACGACCCGCAGCGCGGCCAGGTCCTCGCGGTTCTTCGGGAACGTGTACGCCGGCACCTGCCAGCCCCGCTCGCGCATGGCGTCGGACACGTCGAAGACGCTGAAGTTCTTCACGTCGTCGCGCAGCGTGAACGCGAACACCGGCAGCTCGTCGCCCTTGGTGAGCAGCTCGAACGGGCCGAGCTCGGCGATCTTGCCGGACAGCCGGGTCGCCACGTCGCGCGAGTAGCCGTGCACGCGCCGGTAGCCGCCGAAGCCGAGCCGGATGAAGTTGTAGTACTGCGCGACGACCTGGGCGCCGGGCCGGGAGAAGTTGAGCGCGAAGGTCGGCATGCTGTCACCGAGGTAATTGACCCAGAAGATGAGGTCGTCCGGCAGCGCGGCCGCGTCCCGCCAGAGGATCCAGCCCACGCCCGGGTAGACCAGCCCGTACTTGTGCCCGGAGGCGTTGATCGAGGCCACCCGCGGCAGCCGGAAGTCCCAGACCACGTCCGGGTCGAGGAACGGTGCGACGAACCCGCCGGACGCGCCGTCGACGTGCACCGGCACGTCGATGCCCGTACGCGCCTGGTAGTCGTCGAGCGCCGCGCAGATCTCCTGCACCGGCTCGTACGAGCCGTCGAAGGTCGAGCCGAGCACAGCGACGACGCCGATCGTGTTCTCGTCGCACAGCTTGACCGCCTCGTCGGCGGTCAAGTGGTAGCGGTCGCCCTCCATCGGCACCGTGCGCAGCTCGACGTCCCAGTAGTTGGCGAACTTCTCCCAGCAGACCTGGACGTTGATGCCGGTCACCATGTTCGGCCGGTCGGCGGGCTTGCCGGCGGCCTCCCGCGCGTGCTGCCAGCGGCGCTTGAGCGCCAGACCGCCGAGCATCGCCGCCTCGCTCGACCCCGTGGTGGAGCAGCCGGTCGCCGCGTCGGCGTCCGGGGCGTTCCAGAGCCGGCTGAGCATGTGCACGCAGCGGGACTCGATCTCCGCGGTCTGCGGGTACTCGTCCTTGTCGATCATGTTCTTGTCGAGGCACTCGGCGATCAGCCGGTCGGCCTGCGGCTCCATCCACGTGGTGACGAACGTCGCCACGTTGAGCCGGGCGTTGCCGTCGAGCATCAGCTCGTCGTGGATGATCTCGTACGCCACGTCGCGGGGAAGCTCCCCCTCGGGCAGCTCGTGCCGGGGAATCCGACCCTCGAGCCCGAAGATCGGCTCCAGGGCGATCTGGCCGCCGGTCGACTCCGGTCCCTTGGGGTGCTTCAACATCGCGATCTCCTTCTCGTCAGCTGCCACCAGTGACCCGCATCGGGGCGCCCGGCGCCTCACCCGCAGCGGGGGAGCGCGGCGCCGGACCTCGACTCATCCCCTGCGGATGGGGTCGTCCGGCCGCGTCTGACACGATCGCGGCATGCCCGCGACGACGATGATCACGGTGGCCCCGACCGGCGCCGAGACGGCGAAGGCCGATGCGCCGAGCCTCCCGGTGACCCTGAACGAGCTGGTCCGGACGGCGCGGGCGTGCGCCGACATCGGCGCCAGCGTGGTGCACGTACACATCCGGGACGTCGAGACCCGCCCGACCCTCGACCTCGGCCTGCTGACCGAGACGGTCGCCGCGCTGCGGCAGGCGACCGACCTGGTCGTGCAGCTGTCCACCGGCGGCGCGGTCACCGACCCTGAGGCCGACCGGCTGCGCGCGCTGGAGGCGGCGCCGGACGCGGCCAGCTGCACGATGGGCACGGTCAACTTCGGCCCGGACGTGTTCCTCAACCGCTGGGAGTTCATCGTCGAGCTGCACACCGCGATGCGGGACCGCCAGATCGTCCCGGAGTACGAGATCTTCGACTACGGCCAGCTGGCGACCCTGCAGCGGCTGCTCGACCGGCACGGCGCGC
Source organism: Mycobacteriales bacterium (assembly GCA_036558285.1). Classification (GTDB taxonomy): domain Bacteria; phylum Actinomycetota; class Actinomycetes; order Mycobacteriales; family CADCTP01; genus CADCTP01. Next base: position 71,142 of record DATBFW010000058.1, read on the forward strand.
CGTACGGAGGCCACGTGCACTGCGACCTCGTCATGGGCGTGCCGGGCGGTATGCCGGGCACAACGCACGCGCTGGCCGCCGCCGTGCAGGCGCTGCCGCAGGGCGCGACGTTCTCGGCCACCGGGGTCGGCCGGACCACGATCCCGGTCATGCTCGCCTCGCTGTCCGCCGGCGGGCACCTGCGGGTCGGCATGGAGGACACGCTCACGTACGGGCCGGGCGAGCCGGTGCGGGACAACGCGCAGCTGGTGGCGCGCGCCGCCGGGCTGGCCCGGATCGCCCAGCGGCCACCGGCGGCTCCGGCCGAGACGCGCGAGGTGCTGGGTATCCGGTCTGCATGACCGCCTTCCCGTACGCCACTGTCGAAGTCGTCCGGTCCGGGTTCGTCGAGAGCGTGCACACCGGCAGCGGCGTCGTGCTGGCGCCGTCGGGTGAGCTGCTGGCCGCGGCCGGCGACCCGGACGCGCCGATCCTGCCGCGGTCCGCGAACAAGCCGCTGCAGCTGGCCGGCATGCTCCGGGCCGGGCTGGCGCTGCCGCCGCCGGACCTCGCCGTCTGCGCCAGCTCGCACTCGGGCGAGCCGGCCCACGTCCGCCGCGTGCTCGACCTGCTGGCCGGCGCCGGCGTCCCGCCGACCGCGCTGGTCTGCCCGCCGGCGCTGCCGCTGGACGAGGCCGCGGCCGCCGCGATCGTGCGGGCCGGCGGCGGTCCGGAGCGGGTCACGATGAACTGCTCCGGCAAGCACACCGCGATGCTGCTCACCTGCGTGGCGAACGGCTGGCCGGTGGCCGGGTACGCCGAGCCGGACCACCCGGTGCAGGTCGCGATCCGGGCCGCGGTCGAGGACCTGGCCGGCCAGCCGGTCACCGCGGTCGCGGTGGACGGCTGCGGTGCGCCGCTGTTCGGGCTGAGCCTGGCCGGGCTTGCCCGCGCGTTCGCCCAGCTGGTCTGCGCCGCGGCGGGCACGCCGGAGCGGGCGGTCGCCGACGCGATGCGGGCGCACCCCGACCTGGTCGGCGGCACCGGCCGGGACGTGACCGTGCTGATGGCCGGCGCGCCGGGGGTGCTGGCCAAGGACGGCGCGGAGGGCGTGTTCGCGGCGGCCACCGCGGACGGCCCGGCGGTCGCGGTCAAGGTCGCGGACGGCACCGGCCGGGCCCGTACGCCGCTGCTCGTCGGGGCGTTACGCCGAGCGGGCGTGCACGCAGCGGTACTGGATGAGCTCGCCGAGGCGCCGATTGTCGGCGGCAGTCACCCGGTCGGGTCCATTCGACTGGCCGGCGACGCCTGGGAGTGATCGATCCGGCGTCCGGGTGCGGTACGTTCTCCCGCCGTGGGTGAGTCGGCGACGGATTCGCAACCTCCGTCAGCAGCCGCCCTCGCTGTCGCACTCGGTGGCGGGACCGAGGCCGGCGTACTCGCCGCGTACGACGCGTACGGGCCTGATCTGTTCGGCTACGCGGAGTGCCTGCTCTCCGGCCACTCGGACGCCGACGGCGCCGACCAGGCCGCCGCCGCGGTGCTCGACGCGTTGCTGGTCGCGACCGGCGCGGTAGGCGACCTGGCCGATCCGGACCGGATCCTGCCCTGGCTGCTCGCGCTGACCCGCAACGAGTGCCTGCGCCGGGGTGCCGGCGCCACGGCCGAGGACGAAGCGGCCGAGCTCGGCCGGCGCGGGCTCGGCCCGTTCGAGGTCGCCGCGCTGCTCGGCTTCGCTCCGGCGTCGCTGCCCCGGCGGACGCCGCCGGCGCAGGCACCGCCCGACTGGCTGCAGGCCGAGCTGGTCGCCGCCGCCGGGGCCGAGGCGGCCGCGTTCCGGGCCGAGCTGACCCGCCGGGCCAGGCCGTTCGAGCCGGACGGCTTCCCGATCCCGCTGGACCGGCGCCGGCTGTCCGGCAAGGTGCTGGCCTGGTCGGCTGCGGCCGTCGTGGTGATCGCGCTGGGCCTGCTGGTCGCGCTGCCGACCAAGGGCAACGCCGGCTCGTCCGCGGCGCCGGCCGCACCGGCCGAGGTGGCCGCGCCGACCACGTCCGCGGCGCCGCTGGCGGCGGCCGACGAGCCGGTGCCGACGCTCGGCCAGGCCCCGTTCGGCTCGGCCGGCGGTGCCTCGGCCTCCGTCACCGCCGCGCCGTCGACGGCCGTCGCGGCCGAGGCGGAGGCCGGCGCCCGCCCGCCGGCATCCCGGGCCGCCGCGACCCCGCCGGCTCGCACCGACGGATCCGGCCGCCGGTCCCGCTCCTCGGGCTCGATCGAGGTGAGCTGGACGGCCGCGAGCGACTCCTGCGACGACAGCTGGTCCGCGCACCTGCACGCGACCACCGGCGGCGTCGAGGTCTCCCGGGTGACGGCGGTGGCCCGGACCGGGGCGATGGTCGCGCTGCACCCGGACGGCGACGGCTGGTCCGGGGATCTCACCGGCCTGCCGACCAACGGCACGGTCACCGTGTCGGTCTTCGCCGACGGGCCGGTACGCCCGGGTTCGGCCTGGCTGCGCGCCGACTGCTGAGCCGGCTGTCGAGTCGGGCTGCCGAGTCGGGCTGCCGAGCCGGGCTGCCGAGCCGGGCTGCCGAGCCGGGCTGCCGAGCCGGGCTAGCGCGACCAGGGCGGCGGGGGCGCCGGGATCCGGTCCAGGGCCGAGTGCACCTCGCCGAACCGGCCGTCCCGTGCCCGCCACTGCTCGTACGCGCCGGTGATCTCGTCCCGGGACCGGGCCACGAAGTTCCACCACATGAGGATCGGCTGGCCGAACGGGACGCCGCCGAGCAGCAGCACCCGGGCCGGCTCGACTGCGTCCAGGACCAGCTCGGACCGGCCGAGCCCGAGGTAGGCGAAGCGGTCCGAGCGCACCGACCGGCCCTCGACGGCGACCTCGCCGGAGAGGACCACCAGCCCGTGCTCGAAGTCGGTGTGCAGCGGCCAGACCGAGATGCCCGGGCGGATCACCGCATCGACGCCGACCATCGGGCTGTCCTGGCGGGCCGGCGAGGTGACGTCCTCGAAGGCGCCGGCCAGCACGGTCAGCGTGGACTCGTCGATCTCCAGCTCCGGCAGCGTCGCGTGGTGAGCGAACGCCGGCTCGCCGAACCGGGTGTCGTCCGGCTGCGCCACCCACAGCTGCACGCCGTGCAGGGTGCCGCGGTAGCTGCCGGTCGCCTCCTCGGAATGCGAGACCCCGCGGCCCGCGGTCATCATGTTCAGCTGGCCCGGGGCGATCAGCTGCTCGGTGCCGAGGCTGTCCCGGTGCAGCACCTCGCCGGCGATCAGCCAGGTCACGGTGTGCAGGCCGGTGTGCGGGTGCGGGCCGATGTCGAGCCCGTGCTGCTCGGTGACCCGGACCGGGCCCATGTGGTCGGCGAAGCACCATGGGCCGACGGTGCGGCGTTCGCGCCGCGGGAGCGCGCGGCGCACCGGCACCGCGCCGACCCTGGACTCGCGGCTCTCGCCGATCTCGACGCAGGGTGCTTCGGGGGCGCCGGCCGCGTCCACGACCGGCGCGTCCGCGGTGTCCACCGGTCCGCTCACCCTCGCAGTATGGGCCCACCCCACCGCCCCGCCGCACACCGTCGCCGGTCAGCCGGGGGTGCGGGTCAGGCGGTGCGGGTCAGGCGGTGCGGGTCAGGCGGTGCGGGTCAGGCGGTCCGGGTCAGGCGGTCCGGGTCAGGCGGTGCGGGGGAGGTCCGTCGGCGGCGCGGTGGGCAGGATCAGCTCGGCCAGCGGGCGGCGGTGGCGCGGCGCGCCCTCCCGCTCGGCCAGGTCGTCCGGCAGCCCGTGCTCGTCCTGCCGCACGCCGACGGCGATCACCACGATCGGTGTGAACCGCGGGTCGATCCCGAAGCCGGCGACCGCGGCCGCCTTGTCGAAGCCGCCCATCTGGTGCGTCGACAGCCCCTCCGCCTGCGCCTGGGTGACCAGGTGGGCGACGGCCTGCCCGGTGTCGTAGAGCGCGTACGCCCGCGGTGCGCCGGTCTCGTCTGTGGTCTCGGCCAGCACCAGCAGCAGCGCGCTGGCCCGGCCCGCCCACCGCCGGTTGGTGCCCGACAGTGTGCTCACCAGCCGCGCGAACGCGGCGTCGCCCCGCTGCGCCACTACAAACCGCCAGGGCTGGGCGTTGTTCGCGCTCGGGGACCAGCGGGCGGCCTCCAGCAGCGCGGTCAGCTGCGGCTCGGTCAGCCGGTGGCTGGTGTTGAAGCCGCGCGGGCTCCACCGGTCGGACAGCAGCGGGTGCAGCGGAGCGCTGGTCAGGGCACTACGGGTCATCGACGGTCGGTCCTCCTGAGGTAGTTGACATGTCAACAACCTCGACAGGCGGCCGATTCCGGCGTGACGGAGCCCACGCCCGGGGTGCTAGCTAGGCGCTTGCAAGAGCTAGCACCGGTCCGTACCGTCGAATGCATGGTGCTGCGCGACGTGGGTGACTACATCCGAGAGCAGCGCCATGCCGCTCAGGTGTCGTTGCGGCAGCTGGCGAAGGCCGCCGGCGTGTCCAACCCGTACCTGTCGCAGGTTGAGCGCGGGCTGCGCAAGCCGTCCGCGGAGATCCTGCAGCAGATCGCCAAGGCGCTGCGGATCTCGGCCGAACAGCTGTACGTACAGGCCGGCATCCTCGACGAGCGGGTGGGTGACGCCACCGTCGTCGGCGCGATCCTCGGCGACACGGTACTCACCGAGCGGCAGAAGCAAGTCCTACTGGAGATCTACGAGTCCTTCCGCCGGGAGAACGAGGCCCGCTCGGGCACGCAAGCGGAACCGGACCCCCACACGGAGGAGAACAGCAATGCCGATCAACGATGAGGTGCGCAAGTATCGCGAGACCGTCCTGGAGCAGGGCAAGGTCGCGCTCGAGGAGGTCCGCAAGCCGTGGTACGCGGCCGTGGGCGCGAGCGAGTTCGCCTACGAGCGGCTGCAGACCCAGCTGAGCCAGCTGCCGGCCGAGGTGCAGGCGCGGGTGCGCAAGCTGCAGTCCAACGGGCGGCAGATCGACGCCACGGCCGTGCGGTCCGCGGTGGAGAACGCCGCCGAGCACGCGGCCGGTGCCTACGGGACCTACGCGGCCCAGGCCAAGGACACGTACGAGTCACTGGCCCACCGCGGCGAGCTCGTGGTGCGGCGGATCCGCCGCAGCGACGAGGTCAAGGAGACCTTCGAGAAGGCCGCGGACGTGGTCGCGGACGCCGGCAAGGCGGTCGACAAGGCCGAGGACACCGTGACCCGGCCGGGCCGACCGGCCACCCGGAAGCCGGCCGCGAAGACCGCGCCGGCCCGGAAGGCGCCGGCCAAGCGGGCACCGAAGGCCTGAGCGACGGCGTCGGAGCCGGTCTCCGACGCAACGTTGTGTGACGCTCGTCGCCCGGCACCGCGGTCCGGAACTCGGCCGTGGTGCCGGGCGTTGGTCAGATCGGCCACGTGGTGAGGCGTCGATTGGACGCAGCCACGATCGGTGCCGCGCCGCCTCGGGGGGCAGCGCGGCGCCAGCCCGCTGGGTCCACTGTGGACCGCTTGGTCGGCGGTCCACAGTGGACACGGGATTCTCCGGCCTGACCGAACGTGCCGCGCCGGCTCTCCGGAGCCGGTGCGTGCTGAGGACGGGCCGTGTCGCCCAACCCCCGTCAGGGCGGCACGGCCCCCATAACCGCGCGGCAGTCGGCCGCCGTGCCGCCCACTCCCGTGGGCCGGCGCGCCCGACCGCCGTACGGGCCCGTCGTGCTGTCCTTTGTGGACGGCACGTCCCGAGACCGCCGTGCCGTCTTATCCCCGTGGGGCGGCACGGCTCCTAACCGGCCGCCCGACCGTTTGCCGGCGGGTGGGCCCGCATCCCTGCCGCGCCGTCCGTGTGGACGGCCCGGGCCCGCCTGCGCGCCCCGCGGGGTGCGCCCCGAGACCGCCGTGCCGTCTTATCCCCGTGGGACGGCACGGCTCCTAACCGGCCTTGCCGTCTGTTGAGCGGTGGGCCTTGAGACCGCCGTGCCGTCCCTGCTGACGGTCCGGCTCCCCGCGCGCCCTTCGGGGTGCGTCCCGAGACTGCCGTGCCGTCCTATCCCCGTGGGGCGGCACGGCGCCTGGTTCGCCGTGCCGCCGCGTCTGCGGGTGGCGTGGCTCGGACCGCCGTGTCGCCCTTGGAGGGGGGAGGAGGGCGACACGGCCCGAGTAGCCACGCCGCTCAGACCGACCATGAGCGGCGCGGCCCCCGGACCGCCGTGCCGTCCTCCCTGCCTCGGACGGCACGGCTCCTCCTGCCGCACGCTCGCCTGCGAGTGCTGCGGACCTGGACAGCCGTGTCGCCCATCCCCGTCGGGTGGCACGGCTCGGGCCAGCCGCGCCGTTCCTCCCCCCTTGGGACGGCGCGGCCTGGACAGC
>DATBFW010000059.1:0-4233 GCA_036558285.1 Mycobacteriales bacterium
GTTGTCCAGGGCCGTGAAGAACGGCGTGCCGCCGCCCACCAGGACCGGGTGGGTGACGATCGCGTACTCGTCGATCAGCCCGGCCCGCATGGCCGCCGCGGCGAGGGTGGCGCCGGCGACGTCCATGGGACCGCCATCCTCAGTCTTGAGCCGGGTGATCTCAGTGACAGCGTCGCCGGTGACCAGTCGGGCGTTCCAGTCGACCGCGCTGGTCGTGGCGGAGAACACCACCTTCGGCATGTCCCGCCAGCGGCGGGCGAACTCGATCTGCGCCGGTGTGGCGCCGGGCTGCTGGTCGGCGGTCGGCCAGTGGGAGCTCATCGTCTCCCACAGTTTGCGCCCGTACAGCGCCAGGCCCGTGGTCCCCACCCGGTCGGACCACCACTGGAACAGCTCGTCGCTCGGCACGCTCCAGCCGAGGTCGTCGCCGGGCGCGGCGATGTAGCCGTCCACGCTCAGGTTCATGCCAAAGGTCAGTCTCCGCATGGCATCAGCCTCCGGTGAGTCGGTACTCGGCGTACAGACCAACACGGCGTACAGACCAACACGGCGCGGAAATCGTCGGTCAGACCACACCGAGGGCGGGTTGACCATCGCGCCGAGCGGATGCTGCGTGCGGAAGCGAACGCCCACCGACGCACATAGGGCGTCCAGGACGGCTGCGGAGCCCTGCCGACGTGCTGCTCCGGCAACGGTCACGGCCTAGGCGTTCGAACACCTGTTCGATACAGTGCGATCATGCCCCGGGGGCCGACGATCCTGCACGCGGACCTCGACGCGTTCTATGCGTCGGTCGAGCAGCTTCTCGACCCGGGGCTGCGGGGCCGGCCGATCGCGGTCGGCGGCAGCGACCGCGGCGGCGTCGTGCTCGCGGCCTCGTACGAGGCGAAGGCGTTCGGCGTGCACGGCGGGATGGCGGGCTGGCAGGCGCGCCAGCTCTGCCCCCGGATCACGTTCGTACGGGGGCACTTCTCGCAGTATCAGCGGCTGGCCGACGACGTGATGGACATCCTCAACGCCGTCACGCCGGCGGTGGAGCGGATCTCGATCGACGAGGCGTTCCTCGACGTGACCGGCTCGACGCACCTGTTCGGGCCGCCGGGCGAGATCGCCACCCGGCTGCGGGCCAGGGTGCGCCGGGAGGTCGGGCTGCCGATCTCCATCGGCGCGGCTCGGACCAAGCACCTGGCCAAGGTCGCCTCGCAGGTGGCCAAGCCGGACGGGCTGGTGGTGGTCGAGCCGGAGCGGGAGCGGGAGTTCCTCGACCCCCTGCCGGTCGGGCTGATGTGGGGCGTCGGCCCGGTGGCGGAGCGGCGGCTGGCCGAGCGCGGCGTGCACACGATCGGCGAGCTGGCCGAGATGTCGCCGCGGGCGCTGGAGGGCCTGCTCGGCCACGCCGTCGGGTTGAAGCTGGCCGCGCTCGCGGTGAACGAGGACCCGCGCCGGATCACTGGCATCGGGCGGGCCAAGTCGGTCGGGGCGCAGTCGGCGATCGGCGCGCACGAGCCGACCGGGCAGCTGGTGACCGACGTGCTCAGCCATCTCGCCGACCGGGTGGCCGGGCGGCTGCGGGCCAAGCACCGGGCCGGCCGGACCGTCACAGTGCGGGTGCGGTTCGCCGGGATGAAGTCGGTGACCCGGTCGCTGACCCTGCCCGGGCCGATCGCGGCCACGCTCACGCTGACCGAGGTGGCCGAGCAGCTGGCCTGGCAGGCGATCCGGGACCAGGACGCGGCCGTCGAGATCAGCCTGCTGGCGATCTCCGTCTCCAACCTCACCGTGCAGCACTCGATCCAGCTGGAGCTGCCGGTGCCCCCGGACGACCCGCGCCGGCCGGGCTCCGCGCTCGGCTCGGCCCGCTGGGCGCTGGACAGCTCGGTCGACGCGGTCCGCGACCGGTTCGGCCGCGAGGCGGTCGGCTACCTGCCCGCCCGCACCCGCTCCCGCGGCGTCCCCGACGAGTTCCGCGAGCTTGCCGAGCACGACTGACATCGGGACGCGCCGGGCTCGGTCGTTGAGTCGGGGCGGCCCTCCGGGTGGGATCGCGGGGTGGGACGGCGGCCGCTGGGGCGGCAGTTCGGGTGGCTGTGGGCGGCGTACTCGGTCAGCACGGTCGGCACCTGGCTCGCCTTCGATGCGTTCCCGCTGATCGCGATCCTGGTGCTGGACGCCGGCCCGGCCGCCGTGTCCGCACTGGCAGCGGCCGGCCTCGCCGTCGGCGCAGCAGTCGCGGTGCCGCTCGGGCCGTGGGTGGAGTTCCGCCGCAAGCGCCCGGTGATGGTCGCGATGGACCTGACCCGGTTCGCCGCCGTGCTCAGCGTCCCGGCCGCGTACGCGCTGGGCCGGCTGAGTTTCGCCCAGCTGCTGGTCGTCGCGGTCGTCGTCGCCGCGTCCGACATCGCGTTCAAGGCGGCCAGCGGCGCCTACCTCAAGGCGCTCGTCCCGCCCGGCGACCTGCTCGTCGCCAACGCCCGGTTCGAGTCGACGACCTGGACCGCCACCGCGCTCGGCCCGCCGCTCGGCGGCGCCGCGATCGGCCTGCTCGGGCCGGTCACCACGGTGCTCGCGAACGCGGTCAGCTTCCTGCTCTCGGCCTTCGGCATCCGCGCCGTCGGCGGCACCGAGCCGCGCCCGGCGCGCACCGGAGCGCCGCGCTCGCGGGCCGGCGACCTGCTCGACGGGTGGCGGCACGTGTTCACCAGCCCCAGCCTGCGCCCGCTGTTCGGCAACACGATCCTGGTCAACGGGCTGATCCTGGCGACGGCGCCGCTGATGGCGGTGCTCATGCTCGGCCGGCTCGGCTTCGCGCCCTGGCAGTACGGCCTCGCCTTCGGCGCGCCCTGCGTCGGCGGCCTGGTCGGCGCGCGGCTGTCCCGGCCGCTCGCCGCCCGGTTCGGCGCACCCGCGATCCTGCGCGGGGCCGGCACGCTGCGCGCGTGCTGGTCGATCGGGCTCGCCTTCGTCCAGCCCGGCGTCGCCGGCCTCGTGCTCGTCATCGTCGTCCAGCTCGGCCTGGTCACCAGCGTCGGCGTGTTCAACCCGGTCTTCGCCACGTACCGGCTGGAGCACTCCGGACCCGGTCTGGTCGCCCGCACGCTGGCGGCGTGGTCGGTGAGCAGCAACGCCTGCGTCGCCGCGCTGACCGCGCTGTGGGGCGTGCTGGCCGCGCTCGCCGGCCCGCGTGCCGCGGTCGCCGCCGCCGGCCTGCTGCTGCTGGCGACTCCGCTGCTGCTCCCGCGCCGGGAGCGCACGCCGGCACCGGAGCTGGTGGCTCAGTAGAGCGGGGTGTGCTCCGCGGGCACGGTCTCCGCGGGCGACGTCGGCCCGGGCGGCGTGCCGGTCCCGAACGGCGACCCGCCGAGCGCCGCCCGCCCGTGCGGCTCCAGCCAGTTGGCCTGCTCCGGCCCGCGCGGCACGATGCCGTTCGGGTTGATGGTCCGGTGCACCTCGTAGTAGTGCCGCTGGATGTGGTCGAAGTCGACCGTGTCGCCGAACCCCGGCGTCTGGAACAGGTCCCGCGCGTACGCCCAGAGCACCGGCTGCTCGGTCAGCTTCTGCCGGTTGCACTTGAAATGGCCGTGGTAGACCGCGTCGAACCGGACCAGCGTGGTGAACAGGCGCACGTCCGCCTCGGTGATCGTGTCGCCGAGGAGATACCGCCGGTCGGACAGCCGGTCGGACAGCTGGTCGAGCGCGCCGAACAGCCGGTCGTACGCGGCGTCGTACGCCTCCTGGGACGAGGCGAACCCGCACCGGTAGACCCCGTTGTTCACGTCCGTGTAGACCCGCTCCATCAGCTCGTCCATCTCGGTCCGGACCGCGGCCGGCCACAGGTCGGGCGCGCCGTCGCGGTGGTGGGGCCGCCACTCGAAGAACAGGTCGCGGGTGATCGTCGGGAAGTCGTTGCTGACCACCTGCCCGGTCGACACGTCGACCATCGCCGGCACGGTGATCCCCTTGTCGTAGTCGGGGAAGCGGGCGAGGTACGCCTCCTGCAGCCGTTCGATGCCGAGCACCGGGTCGCGCCCGCCGGGGTCGAGCTCGAAACTCCAACTGCGCTCGTCGTGCGTCGGCCCGCAGATGCCCATCGACAGCACGTCCTCCAGCCCGAGCAGCCGGCGCACCACCACCGCCCGGCTCGCCCACGGGCAGGCCCGGCTGACCACGAGCCGGTAGCGCCCCGGCTCGACCGGGTAGCCGTCCCGGCCGTCGGCGGTGATCCGGGTCGTGATG
>DATBFW010000060.1:0-9562 GCA_036558285.1 Mycobacteriales bacterium
GGCCCTGTTCAACTCCGATGACGACGACGTCACGGTCGGCGTGGTCGGCGACGTGTCGACCGTCCAGGCCGCGCTGCAGCAGGCCGCGCAGGTGCAGGGCGCGACGCTCACGATCACCCACTACCCCGACGAGCCGGCCGCGCGGGCCGCGGTGTCGTCCGGGGAAGCGGATGCCGTGTTCATCGGCATCGACCGGGTGCTCGTCGACCACGAGCTGACCGGCACGACCGAGCAGGTCGTGCAGACCGCCTACCGGCAGGCCGAGGGAGCGGCCCGGCTGACCGCGGCCGGCATCGATGCCGACGCGGTCGGGCAGGCCCTCGACGTGCCACCGCTCGCGATCACCGCGCTGGACCCGCCGGACCCCGACTCCGACGCCCGCCGCAGCGCCGCGTTCTTCGGCGTCCTGCTGCTCTACTTCCAGCTCATCGGCTACGGCGTCTGGGTCGCCCTCGGCGTGGTCGAGGAGAAGTCGAGCCGGGTGGTCGAGCTGTTGCTGGCCACGCTGCGGCCGTGGCAACTGCTCACCGGAAAGGTGATCGGGATCGGGCTGCTCGGGCTCGGCCAGTTGGTGCTCACCGGACTGGTCGGGATCGCGGCGGCGCTGGGCACCGGCGCGATCGACGTGCCCACCGGGATCGCCGGCGTGGCCGGCCAGGTGATCATCTGGTTCCTGCTCGGCTTCGCCTTCTACGCCTGCCTGTACGCGGCGCTGGCCGCGCTGGTGTCGCGGCAGGAGGAAGTGCAGAACGTGACAGCGCCGCTGACCATCCTGCTGGTCGGCAGCTTCTTCCTCGCCATCTCCGTCCTCAACAGTCCGGACTCCGGGCTGGCCAGGGTGACCTCGATCGTGCCGCCGTTCTCCACGATGGTGATGCCGATCCGGTGGGCGGCCGGCGACGTCCCGCTGTGGGAGGTCGGTCTGTCGATGCTGCTGATGGTCGTCGTCGTGGTGGCGCTGATCCGGGTGGCGGGTCGGATCTACGCCGGCGCGGTGCTGCGCAGCGGCCCGAGAGTCAAGATCAAGGACGCGCTGGCGACCGCACGGCAGGACGAGCGCGCCGGCACGGCGGTCTGATCGCACGGCTCACGTACGCGTCGGCACAGCGCTGCGCCCCGGTCAGCGGCGAACCTTCTCGTACCGGGCCAGCGCCTCGGCCCGCGCGGCGGCGTGGTCGACGATCCGCTCCGGATAGCCCGCCGGCGGCCCGTCCGGCAGGTCCCACGGCTCGTGCACGGCGGACCCGTCCACCGACCGCAGCTCGGGCACGTACCGCCGCACGTAGTCGCCTGACGGGTCGAACTTCCGCCCCTGCGTGACCGGGTTGAACACCCGGTGGTACGGCGAGGCGTCCGTGCCGCAGCCGGCCACCCACTGCCAACCGTGGTTGTTCGAGGCCAGGTCACCGTCGACGAGCCGGCGCAGGAACTCCCGCGCGCCCAGCGTCCAGTCCAGGTGCAGGTCCTTGACCAGGAAAGACGCGACGATCATGCGCACCCGGTTGTGCACCCAGGCCTCCGCCCGCAGCTGCCGCATCCCGGCGTCGACGATCGGGTAGCCGGTCCGCCCCTCGGCCCAGGCGGCGAACCGGTCCTCGTCCGAGTCGAGCTTCAGTGCTGCGAACCTGGTGTTGAGGCATTCCCGAGCAGAGCGCGGCTCGTGCCACAGCACGTCGGCGTAGAACTCGCGCCAGGCCAGCTCCTTGCGGAACGTCTCGGCTCCCTGTCCGGTGCGTCCGGAGAGGTCGGCCAGCAGCGTGCGCGGGTGCACCGTGCCGTACTTCAGGTGCACCGAGAGCCGGCTCGTCGCAGGCAGGTCCGGCCGGTCGCGATGGTCGGCGTACCCGACCAGTGCCGAGTCGCGGAACTCGGCCCACCGGTCCAGCGCGGCCGCCTCGCCCGCCTCGGGCAGCCGCAGACCGGCCGGCAGGTCGGGGTCTGCCGGTACGCCGGTCGAGTCGACCCTGGTCAGCCAGCGAACCCTGACATCGGCGGAGTCGGCCGGCCCGCGCCAGCCGTGCCGGCGCCAGGCCCGGTAGAACGGCGTGTAGACCCGGAACGGCGCGCCGTCGTCCTTGCGCACCCGCCCCGGCGCGACCGCGTACGGCGAGCCAGTCCGGACCAGTGGCACCCCCTCGGGCAACGCCTGTTCGACCCGCTGGTCCCGCTCCCGCCCGTACGGGCCGAAGTCGGCGGCGACGTGCACCGACGACGCCTCGATCTGCCGGGCCACGTGGGGGACGACGTTCTCCGGCCGCCCCCGCACCACCACCAGCCGCCCGCCGACCGCGTCGTCGAGCGCACGCAGCGCGCGGTAGAGGAACGCCAGCCGGGCAGCCCCGCTCGGCCGGCGCAGTGCGTCGTCGAGCACGAACAGTGGCAGCACCCCGGCGCCGGCGGCGTCGCGGGCCGCGAGCAGGGCCGGGTTGTCCCCGAGCCGCAGGTCCCGGCGGAACCACAACACGCTGGTCACAGCGGTGACCGTACGGCTGGAGCGGGCCGCTCGCCTGTCGAGGGAACCTGGCGCCGGCGCGGTACGTCCGACGACACATGGTGACGGTCCGGTTCCGTGCCCTGTCCGCTCTCGTCGTCGCGGGCGCCGTCCTGCTGCTGGCCGCCTGCGGAAACGCCACCGTGCAACCTGGCTCTGGCTCGACCGACCAGCCGACCGCCGGCACGTCGGCCAGCGCGCCCACGACCTCCGCGAACCCGATGCCCGTCCCGTCCGGCGGCGGCACCTTCCATCCCGGCCCGACCGGCATCCCGGTCGGCTCCCCCAAGGCGGTCACGATCGACGGTGTGATCGAGGCCGGCGTCGAACCCGGCTGCAAGGTGCTCGTCGCGGGGAACACGAAGTTCCTCATCCTTGGCGGCAACGATGTGCCGATGGGCGTGCCGGTCCGGGTGGAGGGAACGCTCCAGCCCGGGGTTTTGAGCACCTGCCAGCAGGGGACGCCGCTGCGAGTGACTAGCGTGAAGCGTCGCTGACAACACGGCGGCACGGATGCCGATGGCACAGAGCGAGGAGAGCGGATACATGAGCGTGGATCCGGGCGGGCTCGAGTCGGGCAGCGACCCGCAGGACCCGGTCATCGATTTCGACGAGGAGTCGACGCTCGACGACAACGAGGTCCTCGACCCGATCGACGAGAACGACAACGACAACGACCCGCAGTCTTCGATCTACGACACGAGCTGGGTGCCGGACGACCGGCCGAGCCACCGCACCGACTACGGCGACACACTCAGCGAGATGCGCGAGGGCGAGTCGCTCGACCGGAGGCTGGCGGAGGACGAGCCGGACCTGCTCGACCAGGAGCTGGGCGACCCGGTCGACCAGATCCTGGGGCAGCGGCGCGACACCGAGGACGACCCGGACTTCGAGGAGGACCGGGACGCGCGGCTGGCGACCGAGGCCGACGAGGACGACCCCGACATAGAGGCGTCGCTCGCCGAGGAGGGCGGCGACACCGACGTGCCGGCTCCCGAGTTCGACGAGCAGCAGCCGCGGGCCGGCCGGCTGGTGGAGCCGGACGAGGGCCTTGAGTCCGACACCGAGAAGGACATGATCGCGTACGACGCGGGCATCTCCGGGGCCGGTGCCTCAGCCGAGGAGGCGGCGGTCCACATCACCGACGAGCCGTAGGGCGCCCCACGGCTCATCGGCTGCCGCGCGGCACCTCCAGGGCGACGTGCAGCTGGTAGCGGTCGGCCCGGTAGGTCGAGACGGCGAACTCGACCGGCCGGTCGCCGACGAACGACCGGCGCTGCAGCAGCAGGACCGCTGCGGCGCCGGCGGGCAGGTCGAGCAGGGCGGCGTCGATCGGGTCGGCGATGCCGGCCTCGATGGTCTGCTCGCCCCGGTCGAGCAGCACCCCGTACGTCGAGGCCAGCAGGTCGTAGAGCGACCTGCCGGCCAGCGACTCGTCGGAGAGCCCGGGCGCAACCGCGTCGGGGATGTGCGAGCGCTCGACCGCCATCGGGATCCCGTCGGCGGTCCGCAGCCGTTCGATGACGTGCACCTCGTCACCGGGCGCGATCTGCAGCATCCTGGCCAGGTGGGCACTGGCCCTGTCGGTACGGCGGTCGAGGTCGCGGGAGCCGGGCTCCAGCCCGCGGGCGCGCATGTCCTCGGTGAACGAGGCGAGCCGCAGCGGCATCTCGATCTTCGGTCGGGCGACGAACGTGCCTTTGCCCTGCACCCGGTAGAGCCGGCCCTCGGAGACCAGGTGGTCCACCGCCTGCCGGACCGTCATCCGGGACAGCCCGAACCGGGCGGACAGCTCCCGCTCCGACGGGATCGACTGGTCCTCGTCCAGCTCGGTCTCGACCAGGTCGAGCAGGATCTCCCGGAGCTGGGAGTACTTGGGCACCGGGCTGTGGTGGTCGATCGTGACCTTCCCCGCGGTCTCTCCGGCGGCCATTGCGCCTTCTTCCTTCCCGCGGTTACAGTCGCCGCAACTGGTATGGACCGGTCTAGTCCGGAAGTGGACCAGACCGTTGTGCACAGTGTCAATGTTCCGGCCGGGGGAGGTACCCGTGCACGTGATACGCGCGCCGCGTGTCGTCGCTGACAGCGTGCCGCTCGGACCGGCCTGTGTCGCCGTTTCGGACGGTGTCATTCTCGGTGTCGCTGCCGGAGAGACGTACGGTGACGTGTCCCCTGACGTGGACCTTCCGTCCGGCGTCCTGATCCCTGGCCTGGTCGACATGCAGATCAACGGCTGCTTCGGGGTCGACTTCGTGGCCGCCGACGCGGCCGGTTGGGCTGAGGTGTCCGCCCGGCTGCCGGAGACCGGCGTCACCTCGTTCGTGCCGACGTTCATCACCGCGCCCATACCCGATCTCGTCGGCGCGCTGCGCCGGACCGCCGCGCTGCCCGCGGACCTCGGCGGTGCCCGGGTGCTGGGCGTGCACGTCGAGGGCCCCTTCCTGGCGCCCAACCGGCACGGCGCGCACGACCCGGCGCTGCTGCGGGACCCCACTCCGGAGGCGGTCGACGCGCTGATCGACGCGGCGCCCGGGCTGCTGCGGATGCATACGCTGGCGCCCGAGCGACCCGGGGCGCTGGCAGCGGTCCGCCGGCTGGTCGAGGCCGGCATACTGGTCAGCGTCGGGCACAGCGACGCCACCGCAGAGCAGACCGAGGCGGCCGCGGACGCCGGTGCCCGGCTCGTCACCCACCTGTTCAACGCCATGCGTCCGCTGCACCACCGGGAGCCCGGCGTGGTCGGGCAGGGCCTCGCCGACCCGCGGCTGACCTGCGGGCTGATCGCCGACCTGCACCACGTGGCCGCGCCGGTCTGCCGGCTCGCGTTCGCGGCGGCGCCCAGCCGGATCGTGCTGGTGACCGACGCGGTCGCTGCCGCCGGCATGCCGCCGGGGACGTACGACCTCGGCGGCCAGCAGGTCTCGGTCGACCCGCTCGGCCTGCCCCGCCGGTCCGACGGCACGATCGCGGGCTCCGGGCTGCGGCTGGACGCGGCCATCGCCAACGTGGTCGCGGCCGGCGTCGACCTGCGCTCCGCCGTCGAGGCCGCGAGCCGGCTGCCCGCCGACATCCTCGGCCGGCCGGACCTCGGCCGGATCGAGCCCGGCGCCAGCGCCGACCTGGTCTGGCTCGGCGACGACCTGTCGGCCCGGGCGACCTGGCTGGCCGGGCGGCTCGCGTTCGGGCGGCTGCCCGGGACGGTGGACGGGGCTGCGGCGGCCAGCCCGGCCGCCGACCGGGTGCTGCCGTGATCCCGACCGCCGCCGCGCCGGTGACCCGGATGGCGGCGGAGATCCGCGAGCAGCCGGCCGCGTTGCGGCGCACGCTGGACGCGCTGCTGCCGCTCGAGCCGGCGGTGGCCGAGCTGGCCGCCCGGACCAGGCAGGTGCTGTTCATCGCCCGCGGCTCCTCCGACGCCGCCGCGCTGTACGGCCGCTATCTCTGCGAGGTCGGCGCCGGCCGGCTGGCCACGCCGGCCTCGCCTTCGGTCGCCACCCGCTACCGGCGCCGGCTCGACCTCGACGGCGTGCTCGCGGTCGCGCTGTCCCAGTCCGGCCGCACCGAGGAGATCGTCGAGACGTTGACCTGGGCGGCCGACTGCGGCGCCAGCACGGTCGCGATCACCAACGACGGCGACAGCCCGCTGGCAGCTGCCGCCCGGCTGGCACTGGTCACCCAGGCCGGCCCGGAGCGGGCGGTGCCGGCGACGAAGTCCTACACCACCCAGTTGGCCGCGCTTGTGGTGCTCGCGCTCGGCCTCGGCGCGGACCGGGCCCTGCGCGGCGAGCTGGCCGGCGTGCCCGACGCTGTCGCCGGCGCGGTCGAGTCCGAAGTGGACCCGCTCGTCTCCGTGCTGTCCGATGTGGACGGAGTCGTGGTGTCGGGTCGCGGATTCGCCGCATCAACCGCGTGGGAGCTGTCCCTCAAGGTACGGGAGACCTGCGGCATCGACGCAAGTGGACTGTCCTATGCGGACCTTCTGCACGGCCCGATCGCCGTCGCCGGGGCGCGAACTCCCGCGCTGCTGGTCGCCGCGAACGGCGGGCCGGTGCTCGCCGGCGTGCTCGCCGTCGCCGAGCGGCTGCGGGCGGCGGGCGTGCCGGTGCACTCCATCGGCGGCGGCCCGGAGCTGGCCGAGGTCGCCGACGTTGCACTGCCTGGTACCGACCTACCCGAGCCGCTGGCACCGCTGGCGCTGGTCGTGCCCGGCCAGCTGGCGGCCGAGGCGCTGGCCCGCCGGCTCGGGCTCGACCCGGACGACCCGGCCGGCCTGACGAAGGTGACCCAGACCGACGAGGAGCCGGCATGACCGCTTCGGTGCACGTGGACTCGCCCACCGAGGGCCGCAACCCGGCGACCGTCGACATCGACCGGCTGTCGACGGCAGACGTGGTCCGGCTGGTGATCGCCGAGGAGGTGACCGTGCCGGCCGCCGTGGCGGCAGCGCTGCCGGAGCTCACCGCGGCCGTCGACCTGCTGGTCGCCGCGCTCCGCTCGGGCGGTCACGTGCACGTGGTCGGCGCTGGCACGTCGGGACGGCTGGCCGCGCTGGACGCCGACGAGATCCGCCCGACGTACGGGCTGGAGCCGGGCCGGTGGACGGCGCACGTGGCCGCGTACGACGGCATCGTGGACGGCGAGGACGACACGGTCGCCGGCGCGGCGGTCGGCACGATGGCCGGACCGGGCGACGTCATGCTTGCGGTGACCGCCAGCGGCCGCACACCGTACGCGATCGCGGCACTGCGGACCGCGAGGGACAACGGCGCTGCAACAGTGCTGCTGTCCGGAAACCCCGACGCCGCAGCAGGGTCCGAAGTGGACGTTCACGTCGCGGTGCGCACCGGACCCGAGGCGGTGACCGGCTCGACCCGGCTGAAGGCCGGCACGGCACAGAAACTTGCGCTCAACGCGTTGTCCACAGCGACGATGGTCCGCTGTGGACGGACGTGGTCCAACCTCATGGTCGGCGCCGTTGCGACGAACTCGAAGCTGCGCGGCCGGCTCGCCGCGGCGCTGGTCGCCGCGACCGGGGACGACCCGGACACCTGCGCCGATGCGGTCGAAAACGCCGATGGCGACGGGAGAGTGGCGCTTCTCACCCTCCTCTGTGGAGTGTCCGCACCGGTTGCACGGCGTGCACTGGCTAGCACCGGCGGTCACGTACGGGAGGCAGTGACGCTGCTCAACGCGGCAAGTGATGCTCCGAACGGGTGATCTCTACGCGGTGACGCCTGACCGACGGTCAGGTCGCCTTGACTCCGTCCGTACAGGCCGTAGTCTTCACGCGGCTTACCGGCCGTCTGTCACCCAATCGGGGGTGGCACCGGAAAGTCACCGCCTAATCACGGCTCCGGCAACGGTGTCGTGAGCCGGGGAACCACATCTTCCCTGGGGTGAATCGGCATCGCTTTCCGTGCCACGGACGGCCCGCCGTAGGGCGACTTCCACGCCCGAACCCGTCAGCTAACCCGGTCGGCGGAACTGGAAGACAAGGAGTGCCGCCTCGGTGGCAGTACCGAGACCCACTTCCCCCCTGTTCCGATCGTTGTCCGTGGCCGGTGCGGCTGCCCTCATTGTCGGGCTGTCCGCCACCAGTGGCCAGGCGGTCCCCGGTGCCCCCTCTCCCTCGGCACCGACGACCTCCGCACAGGCGATGGCACAGCTGAGGGCGTTTAACGAGCAGTTCGAGAAGGTCACGGAGCAGTACAACGACGCTCGGATCCTGCTCACGAAGCGCACGGCCCAGGCGAAGACCGCTTCGGTGAAGGCGACGGCCGCAGCCAAGACGGTCTCAACGTTCCAGGGTCGGATCAAGCAGCTGGTCACGTCGGAGAGCCGCTCGGACCCGTTCGGGACGTTCGGGGCCATGCTGTCCAGCGATTCGCCCGCGGACTTCGTGTCCCAGGCGAGCATCATCGACGTCGTCTCGAGCCGCCGCGGCGCGGTTCTGGCCGAGGCGAGCAAGGCGAGTGCGGCGGCCACCAAGGCCGCCAAGGACGCCAAGGCGGCCCAGGCCGCGGCGGCGAAGCTCACCCATGACCTGTCGGCCAAGCGCACCCAGCTGGCCAAGCAGGCGGCGCAGAGCAAGGCGATGCTCGACCGGCTGTCCGCTTCCGAGCGGCAGACGTTCCTCGCCTCGCAGGCGGCACCGGTCGACCGGGCGTCCCGGGACGAGACCCGCACAGACCCCTCAGCGGGCGCTCCGACCGTCAACGTCCCGGCCAGTGGAGGCGCGGCAACCGCGGTGGCGGCGGCCAAGTCGAAGCTCGGCAGCGCGTACGTGTGGGCTGCCGCCGGACCGTCCACATTCGACTGTTCCGGGCTGACCATGTGGGCCTGGGCGCAGGCGGGTGTCTCGCTGCCGCACTCCTCCTCGATGCAGTACAGCTCCGGCTCGAAGGTGTCGGCGTCCTCGCTGCAACCAGGAGACCTGGTCTTCTACGGAAGCCCGATCCACCACGTCGCGCTCTACGTCGGTGGTGGACAGGTCATCCACGCTCCCCAGACCGGTGACGTGGTGCGGTACGCAAGCGTCGACATGATGCCGATCGTCGGGGCGGTGCGCCCCTAGCGGCACCAATGACCGTCCTCAATGGACGGTCGGCTCCAGCGAGGGTCCGGCAGCGGTGCGCCGGACCCTCGCGGCATGTCGGGAACCGGGTTCGGCCGGGGCGCCGACTGGGTAATCCGATCCGCATGACGGAGCCGGAAGACCTCGACCTGCAGCCGATCAGCGAGGCGATGACCGCGCCCGCCGCCGCCCGCGCAGCCGAGGAGGCGCTGCGCCAGGCCTCCCACGCCAGCTGGGACGGCGTCGGCACCGCCGCCGACGTCTACACCGTCTTCGGCGCCGTGGGCTACTCGCTCGAGCTCATCCCGCAGTTGCTCGACCAGCTCACCGCGTGGCTGGAGAAGCACCAGGACCGGCTTGACGTCTCCGAGGCGGACACGCCCGCGGCCGCGCGGATCGCCGACGTCCGCGCCGAGGTGGTCGCCGCCCTGGACACCCTCGGCGCCGGGCGGGCCGGCGTCGCCCGCGCTCAGGCCGCGCTCGCCCCGATCTTCGGC
>DATBFW010000061.1:0-22460 GCA_036558285.1 Mycobacteriales bacterium
CGCCACAGCCGACCGCGGCGAAGCCATGCGGTTCAGCGGTGGAACCCACCCGCGCGAAGCCCCCAGACAGCGAAGGCCACCCGTTCAGCGGTGGGTGCGCGCAGCGAAGCGGGCCGGATCCCCGTGGATCCGGCCCGCCGCTTCACTGCCTCTAGCCCTTCGGGTCGTCCGCAGGCATCGGCTTCCCGCCGTCCGGCCGCGGGTCGGCCGGCATCGGCTTGCCACCCGTGGGCTGCGGGTCGCCAGCAGGAGGATTCGGGGCCGGCGTCGGACTGCTCATATGAGCTTCTCCTCACTTCTCGACGGGCTGTATCAGGCCTAGATCAGGCCTTGCCTCACGGCGAACGCAACCGCGTGAGTGCGATTGCGCAGGTGGAACCTGGACACAAGGTCATGAATCGAATTCTTGATCGTACGCTCCGAGTAGGCCATTCGGGTGGCGATCTCGCTGGTGCTGTAGCCGTCCGCAATCAACCGCAGGACGGTCAGCTCGCGCTGGGTCAGCCCGCCGAACGTCAGCCCGGTCGGCGCCGCCGCCTTCCGCTGCGCGTCGCCGACCTGCTGCAGCAGCCGGCCGAGCAGGTCGGGCGGCAGGTGGCCGTCGCCGGTCGCGGCTGCCCGGATCGCCGTGCTGAGCCGGTCGGGAGTCGCCTCGCAGCGGCGCACGATCGCCGCCACCCCGGCCTCGACCGCCGCCAGGACCCCGACACCGTCGACCGAGCCGACAATGAGGACGACACGCGGACCGCCGGAGTCACGGGTTGCCCGGATTCCCGCCGCCGTAGGCTCATCGACACGGTCGGCAACCAGAACGACGACGTCCGGCCGGGTGGGCGAGTCGGACGAGAGGATCTCCAGGTCGTGCTGGATGCGCAGCTGACTGGCGACGCCCGCTTCGGAGACCGGGTCGGTGGCTCGGACACGAACGCGAGTCGGGTCGGGCACGGCTTCCCCCTTTGTGCGGCTCTCGGCGTCAAGAGCACGCACCACGGGGCACTGATACATCCCGGTCCGGGCAATCTCATCGGACCTTCTGCCCGATGAACCGCGGCGTCGAGAGGGCCGCCCAGCTGGCCGAACACGCCGCCCGGCTGGTCGGCACCGACGCGGGCCTGGCCCGGCGGACGGCGCAGCAGGCGACCGCGGCGGCGCGAGCCGGGGGTGACGGGCGGTCGGCGGCATTGGCCCTGCGAGCGCACGGCCGCGCCGCACTGGAGCTCGGCCAGCTGACGGAGGCGACCCAGGCGCTGCGCGCGGCGGTCCGGGAGGCCGAGCGCGCCGGCGAACCGCGCGCCGCGGCCGAGGCCCGGATCACCCTGGCGTACGCGCTGTCCGAACGGGGTCGCACCGCCGACGCGCTGCGCCAACTCGACCATGCCGCCGAGGTGCTCCGCGGGCAGGCCGCCGCGCCGATGCTCATGCAGCGAGGCCTCGTGCTGTGGCGCTGCGGCCGCACCGACGAGGCGCTGGAGGCGTACCGCCGGGCGCTGCCGACGCTGCGCCGCGGCCCGGACAGGCTGATGGAGGCGAGGCTCTACAACAACCGCGGCCTCCTCTATATAGACCGCGGCGAGCTGGCGGCGGCCGAGGCGGACCTCCGCCGGGTCGCCACGCTGGCCCGGGCGGAGGGCCAGGCCGGGATGGCCGCCGATGCCGAGACCAACCTCGGCTACCTCAACCTGCGCCGCGGTGACGTGCCGGCGGCGCTCGGTTTCCTCGACTCGGCCGAGGCGACCTACCAGGCCCAGGACGTGCGGCCGCGCGAGCTGCTGCTGACCCGTGGCGAGCTGCTGCTGTCGGTCGGGGCGTTCGACGAGGCGCGGGAGACCGCGGAGCGGGCTATCGCCCTGCTGACCAAGGCCGGCTGGCGGTCGCTGCTGGCCGAGGCGCAGCTGCTGCTGTCCCAGGCGCAGCTGGCCGGCAACGACGTACCCGCCGCGCAGCAGGCAGCACGCACCGCGGCCACGCTGTTCGGCCGGCAACGACGGCCCGGGTGGGCGACCGTCGCCCGCTACACCTCGCTGCGGGCCGACGAGCGCGCCGGCGAGCTGACCCCGGCGCTGCGGCGGCGCGCGCTGCGAGAGGCTGGCCGGCTCGCCGGGATGGGCTGGCGCGCCCAGGAGCTGGACGCCCGGCTGGTCGCCGCCCGGGTCGCGCTGGAGCTCGGCGACGTCGGCACCGTGCGCCGCGAGCTGCGCCAAGCGGCGGCGGCACGCACCCGCGGCAGCACCGAGTTGCGGATCCGCGCCTGGTATGCCGAGGCGCTTGTCCGGTTGGCGACCGGCCGGGAGGCGGCGGCGGAACGCGCGCTGCGAGCGGGGTTCCGCGTGATGGAACAGCAGCGGGCGACGCTCGGCGCGACGGAGCTCCGGGTGCACGTCGCCAGCCACGCGCACGATGTCGCGACACTCGGCATCCAAATCGCGGTCCGGAGCGGGTCTCCACGCAAGGTGTTGGATTGGGCGGAGCGGTGGCGCGCGGGCGCGCTCGGGCTGCGGCCGGTGCGGCCGCCGGCCGACGAGGAGTTGGCGGCCGCGCTGGCCGAGCTGCGCCAGGTGTCGGCGGACGCCGAGACCGCGCTGCTGAACTCGAGACCGGCCGACCGGCTGCTCGCCCGGCGCAGCGCGCTGGAGGAGCGGGTCCGCCGGCTGGCCCGGCAGGCCGCCGGACCGCTGTTCGCGCCGCCGGCCGAGCCGCCGACCGTCGACCAGCTGTCGGCCGGGCTCGGCGACGCCGTGCTGATCGAGCTGATCGCGACCGTCGAGGACGACGCGCTGACCGCGGTGACCGTGCGGGACGGCGAGCCTCGCTTGCACGCCTTGGGCAGCCGGGAGGACGCCCGCCGCGAGCTGGTCGCGCTGCTGTTCGCGCTACGCCGGCTCGCACTCGGGCACGGCGCGCCGGAGCCGGCGCTGGAGCAGGTGATGCTGCGGACAAACCGGCTGGAGGCCGCGGTGCTCAGCCCGCTGCGCGACGTGCTGGGCAACCGGCCGATCGTCGTGGTGCCCACCGGCTCGCTGCGGTCGGTACCGTGGGCGCTCCTACCGTCCTGTGTCGGCCGTCCGGTCACGGTGGCGCCGTCGGCGTCGGTCTGGCTTCGGGCGGCGGCCGGTACGCGGCGGCGCCGTGTCGCCAACCGTCGCGTCGTGCTGATCTGCGGTCCCGGCCTGGAGGGGGCGAAGGCCGAGATCGCCGACCTAGCCTCGGCGTACCCGGACGCTGTGCGGCTAGAAGGCTCTGCGGCCACTGTGGAGCAGGTGCAGGCAGCGCTGGACGGAGCCGGCATCGCGCACGTCGCCGCGCATGGCGTGCTGCGCGGCGACAACCCGCTGTTTTCCGCGCTGACCATGTCCGACGGCCCGCTCACCGCGTACGACCTCGAACGGCTGTCGCGGGCGCCGCAACTGGTTCTGCTGCCGGCCTGCCAGTCCGGAGCCGGAGCCGTGCTGGCCGGCGACGAGGTGATGGGGCTGACGTCGGCGCTGTTCGCGCTCGGCGCCCGTACCGCCGTGGCGACCGTCATCCCGGTGTCGGACAAGGCGACCCGGCCGCTGATGCTCGGTCTGCACGAACGAATCCGGCGCGGACTGCCGGTTGCGCGGGCATTGGCCGAGGCGCAATCAGCGACCGACCGTGACGATCCGACTACGTTGGCGACAGCAGGGGGATTCGTTTGTTACGGAGCCGGCTGAGAACCGGACTTCTCCGCTGAGATATCGCTGAGATGTGGATCTGAGACCTGGGACACATTTCCCGTACGTGATGAGGCCGGGCAGGCGACCCCCGTACACCTGTCCGGCCTCATCCGTGCTCGGGGTGGTTCGGCGGTGGCGGTGTTCCCCCGAACGCCGCCGTCAGACCCCCGTCGCCACTCCCGCGACCAGCCAGCGCCCCCTCCTGGCGAGGTTCCCCGCAACCACGCACCGCGGGCCGGTCATCGGTACTGAGCCGAGGCCTCGTCGGACTGATACACAGCGGGCAAGATTTCTGCCGAAATCTCTAGGCGGGCTCAGGGGGCGGACCGGGTCGACCCTCGAACCGCGTCGACAGCACGACGGTCGTCCGCGTCCGGGCGACGCCGCGAATACGGTTCAACGCCCCGATGACCTGCTCCAACGACGGCATGTCGGCAACTCGGACCTTGATCACGAAAGTCTCCTCTCCCGCCACGAACCAGCAGTCTTCGATCTCCGGCATCTCCCGCAGGGCGGCGAAGATCTGATCGGAGTCGCCGCGATCGCCCTGCAGGATGCCGACGAGCGCGCTGACGCCGAGGCCGACCGCGGCCGGCTCGACAGCGGCGTGGTAGCCGGTGATGACGCCGGCCGACTCCAACTTGCCCACTCGCTCGTGGACCGCCGGCGCGGACAGGCCGACCAGTCGGGCGAGTTCGGCGTAGGTCGCCCGGGCGTTGGTCCGCAGGGCCGCAATGAGCCGCCGATCGACCCCGTCGACCTGTCGCACATAGTTCACGCTCTGCCTCCAGAGGCGTTTTCACATTCCGACATAGGAGTGTTCAGAGGACAGCGGGGCCGGGAAGTGGTTCACTGTGTGTCAGCACACGCGGAGCCCTGACCCTGTACCGCGTGGCTGTCAAGTACCAGGGGGAGTGAATGGACCCACGGGAGCGACTGCTCACGCCGGGTGAGGTGGCTGCACTGTTCCGTGTCGACCCTAAGACGGTCACGCGGTGGGCTGCCGCCGGCCGGATCCACAGCATCCGGACCCCGGGCGGACACCGACGGTTCCTCGAGTCCGAGGTTCGGGCGCTGCTCCAGCAGCTGTCCAGCGAGAGCGTCGGACCGCGAGCGAACGCCTAGAGCGACTCGACCGGTCGTCGGCGGACGCTCCGCGATCGACGACCGGTCGGGCCGCCGCGGCCCCACCTGACCGAACCCAACAGGATCGTCATCGCCTGCCGCCTCGCCGCTGAAGATCGGTGCGGTCATCAGGCTCCTCGAGCGGAATGGATGGCGGCTGGCCCCGAACCGGCAGCGCGTACATCCTGTCAAGCACGGTCGCTGAACGTGCCCCGAGCGGGTGACATGCGCGGCCTGAGCGGCTCGAACGACTCCATCGACGCCACCGTGCTTGACCCTGGCGCTGCTTGATCGAACACTCCGGGCCGCCGAGTCGCGGCGGCATCGGGTCAGTAACATCATCAGCCGCCGTATCCTGCCGCTGAGGGGTGGTGAGGGCCGTGTTCGTTCGCTTCGGCGGGATCCTGTTCCTGGCCGCCCTCGCTGTCTGGCTCTACGCCGTCCTCGACGCCGTCAGCTCCGACCGGACGCAGGTGCGGGCGCTGTCCAAGGGCCTCTGGGTGACGGTCGTCCTTCTCACGTTCGTCGTCGGCGCCGTCGCCTGGCTCGTGTACGGGCGGCCGCGCGCGGCCGGCACCCGCCGCCCCACGCTCGGCTCCTCGGGTCGGACCGCCTGGCCGGAGCGGCCCGGCCGCGGCACCGCCGCCCCCGCCAACGGGCTCTTCGGCCGGGGCAGCACTCGGCCGGCGCCGGACGACGACCCGGAGTTCCTCGCCGGGCTCGACCGGCGGGCCGCGCAGGAGCACGAGAAGCTGCTCGGCTCGTGGGAAGAGGACCTGCGCCGCCGCGAGGAGCAGCTGCGCCGGGACGACGACGGCCCCGACGGTCCGCCGGCACCGGCCTGAGCCTGTGAATCCTTACGACGGGGCGCCCGGATATACCCATCCAGGCGCCGGATCATGCAGGCCGCAGTTACTCTGATCGGGTGCCTGTGCTGGTCCTACTCCTTGCTGTGATCCTCGGCGTGTTCGTCTGGCGGTACGTCGCCGGCCGCAAGTCCGCAGCCCCCCAGCTGCGTCCGCGCTTCGTCGGTCCGGACGACGACCCTGAGTTCCTGCGCGAGCTGTCGCGCCGGACGCGTCGGGACGAGGACCTGCCGTAGGACCTTGTCGAGGACCGGGCAGCCGGCCTCGACAGTCCGGGTGAGACCGACACACCCGGGAGGCGCAGCCGTGAAGTACCTGGTCATGATCTACAGCAACCCCGCGTCGCGCGCGGTCTGGGACGGCTTCTCCGACACGGAGAAGGCCGCCGGACTGAAG
Source organism: Mycobacteriales bacterium (assembly GCA_036558285.1). GTDB lineage: Bacteria > Actinomycetota > Actinomycetes > Mycobacteriales > CADCTP01 > CADCTP01. The sequence continues at coordinate 6,083 of DATBFW010000061.1, forward strand.
GTGTACGCGGCGCTCGTCGAGGAGCTTGCCGCGACGGGCGAGCTGGTCGTCACCGAGGCGCTCGCCGATCCGTCGCATGCCCGCCGGCCGGTGCCGCTGGCCGGCGACGGCCCGTACGCCGAGGCCAAGGAGCACCTGGCCGGGTTTTTCCTCGTCGACTGCGTGAGCATGGACCGGGCGCTGGAGATCGCCGCACGCATCCCCGAGTCGTCGTACGGGCTGGTCGAGGTGCGGCCGACGATGACCTACGACGGGATGGACGTCTAGTCGCGCGGACCGTACGGCCCGCGGGGAAGCCGCGGGAACGCGTCGGCCACGTATGCGGCGAGCTCGAGCAGGGACGCCCGCGACGCGCCGGAAAGCTCGCCCAGGTCGACCTCGGCGCCCTCCTCCAGATGCGGGTCGTACGGGATGCGCGCGACCGCACGGCAGCGGGCGGCGAAGTGCTCCTCCAGGCGGTCGAGGTCGACGCCGCCCGACTTCGGCCGCACCGAGTTGATCACCGCGACGGAGTTGCGGACCAGCTCGCTGCGGCCGTGCGCCTCCAGCCAGTCGAGCGTGGCGCTGGCGCTGCGGGCGCCGTCCACCGAGCCGGAGCTGACCAGCACGATCTGGTCGGCGAGGTCGAGCACGCCGCTCATCGCGGAGTGCAGCAGTCCGGTGCCGCAGTCGGTAAGCACGATGTTGTAGAAGCGTTCGAGGATCGCGGCGACCGTGCGGTAGTCGGCCTCGCTGAAGGCCGTCGACACGGCTGGATCGGACTCGGACGCGAGCACCTCGAGCCGATCGGCCGACTGGGACGTGTAGCGACGCACGTCGAAGTAGTGATGGATCGAGTTGACGTCGTTGAGCAGGTTGCGGACGGTCGCGACCGTCTCCAGCGGGATCTTGCCGGACAGCGTGCCGCGGTCGGGGTTCGCGTCGACGGCGATCACCCGGTCACCGCGCAGGCTGGCCAGGGTCGCACCGAGGGTGACGGTCGTCGTGGTCTTGCCCACGCCGCCCTTGAGCGAGATCACCGCGATCCGGTAGCAGCCGGCGACGGGCACGGTCGCGCGGGCGATGAGTTCCTCGCGGCGGCGGTCCTCAGGGGACTGGCCCGGGTTCACCGTGTGCGCGCTGAGGTTGTAGACGGCGCGGCGCCAGCCGGTCTGCGGCGTCGGCCGCCGCTCCCGCAGGAGGGACTGCGCGGTCAGCTGATCCACCGTCGGCGGCTGGCCGCCCGGCCCGCCGGGACCAGCCGCCTCGCCCGCAACGCCGGGACGGCTACCCGTGGCGCCCCAACCTCCTGCGGTGCCCGGACGACCGCCGCCGCCCGCGCCACTCGCAGCGCCCGGACCACCGCCGGCGCCGGGACCATCACCCGCGGCGGCCCAATGTCCCACGTCGCCCGAAGCACCAGAGGCGCCAGCACCACTCGCAGCGCCCGCACCACCGGCTGCGCGAGCAACACCGGCGGTGTCATGTTGGCCGGCGGCGCGGGAATCGCCCACCACACCCGAACCGCTGGGGGCGACGTGACGGCGTGCAGTGTGGCTGTCGGCACCACCGGGGTTGGCGGCACGTCGCGGATCACCTGCCCCACCGGGACTTTCGCCATGTCCGCGACGAGGATCGTCCGGCCCGGACGGAGTGCCCGGAACGCCATACGCAGCTGGACCGCGCGGGCTCGACCCTGCCGGATCTCCGAGCCCGGTCGACCGACCCGGAGCCTGGTAGGTGGAGCCGGGGGAGGGCGGCGGGGCCGGATGGATCCCGAGGGCGTCCGGTCCACCGGGGGCCTCACCGTAGGCGGGGTCGGGTGGCGCGAGCCGCTCGGTGCCATAGGACGGACGATCGCGGTCGACCGCCGGCGTACTGCCGGTGGTGGGCGACGGTCGGAGCGGCAGGCTGACCTGGTCCGGTCCGGGCTTCTCCTCTGGCTCGCCCTCGGTCGGCGCCGCCCACTTGCGGGTCACGTCGTCCGTGTCAGTCACGCCAGCCTGCTCCCCCAGCCTCGGACCGCTCGCGCCAACCGCCGGCAGGATGCCGGTGGAGCGGTCACCGTAACTGCTCTGCTCTCTCGTGCCGCCGGATGGGCCGGTTCCGGCCACGGTCGGCCCTTCGCCGGCGAACGTCGGCCGGCGCAGGACTCGCGTCGCGTCGTTCGCGCCGGTCTCCGACTCGCTCGCAGCGGGCTCGGGCTTGCCGTTGTCGCTACTCGTGTCGGGTTGCGGTCCATACCGCGCCGCGACCGGATGTGCGCCGCTCGCCGGACCCATCGTCCACTGTGGACCGGCCGTCGGCGGCGGAAGTGGAGTCGGCGACTCGGTGCCGGGCACGGGCTCGGCAGTCGGTCGATCCGGCGCGGACCACGGCGCCGGCGCGGCTGAAGAGTCCACGGTGGACCGTGGCGGTGCGTCGGCCTTGAGATGCGCCAACCACTCGTCGTCGGTCAACTCGCGTCGGCCCGCGTTCGAGTCGTCCGCAGACCAGCGGCTCATCGCCTCCGCCAGCTCCCCCGCGGACTCAGCCGGCGCATCCGACCCTGGAGACCGATCAGTCTGCGTGCCACCGCCCGGCGATGGCGACCCGCTCCCCTTCGCAACCTCGCCGGTGCCCGTCGACCGATGCTGGCGCGACGGTGTGGACGGGGGCCGATGCACTGACGGCCGACCCGCGTCAGTCATCCACGACGAGGCGGTCCAGTCGGGATCAGAGCGCCTCGTGTCACCGCGCTCGGACTCCGAAGGCCGCGACTCGGCACGCGTGGTGTTCCGGCTCGTCGGACCAGGCTGCTGTGGCGCGTCGACCGGCTCGATCGGGCGGGCGGTCTCGGGCGCTGCGCCGGCAGAGCTTGGCCGCTCGGAGCCCGCCGGTTCGTTGTCTCCGCGCGCACCAGGCGGCGAGCTGCCAGTGTCTGCGGTCCGACTGGGAACGTCGGCTTGGGATGGCCAGCGCTCGGGCGGGCCGGTCTCATGGGACCGGACCCGGCGGTAGACCGTGTCGACGGGGGGCGTCCACAACTCCTGCTCGGGCTCGGTGGCCGGAGCCCACGGATCGGCGGACCGCGCTGCCTGCGGCTCGCGAGGCACGACCGCGTCCCAGCTGTCGACGGCCGGAGGCGCCGCGGGACGACGCTCGTCGGCTGGCTGGGAGAGCCGCGCCGGACTCGACTCGGGCGGCGGGACGTGCTCCGTACTGTCGGCCTCGCGACCCGGCGTCAGCCGCATCCAGTCCTGCTCGGTGTCCCAGCGCGAGAGCGCGTCGGCGAGCCCACGCGGACGCTGACGGTCGTCGTCAGACGGATGCTTGCGAGCGCACACCCCGGAGGCCTCCCCTCGTCCGCGACCGGCGTACCGCCGTTACAGGCCGTCCAGCCTAGATGACGGCCGGCTTACCCGGGCAAATCTAGGTCAAACCGGCATACGAGTGCAGGCCGGACACCACCATGTTGATGATGAAGAAGTTGAAGATCATCGTCGCGAAGGCGAGGATGTTCACCCGCGCGGCGGCGGTCCCACGCCAGCCCGCGGTCGCCCGTGCGTGCAGATAGGCCGCGTACACGACCCACGTGATGAATGCCCAGGTCTCCTTCGGGTCCCAGCCCCAGTAGCGACCCCAGGCCGCCTCGGCCCAGATCGCGCCCGCGATGATCCCGAACGTGTAGACCGGGAACCCGAACGCGACCGTCCGGTAGGCCATGCGGTCGAGCACGTCGGTCACGGGGAGGCGGGCACCGAGCGTCACCGGGAAGCGGGTCGGCATGCGGCCGGCCTCGACCGACACCTCCCACCGCCGTCGCACCAGGTAAAGCACTGTGGCCACGAAGCTGACGAGGAAGATCCCGGTCCCGATGCTGATGGTCGTCACGTGGATGGCGATCCAGTAGGACCGGAGCGCCGGCACCAGCGGCGCGGCCGGCGCGTAGAGCACGGTGCCGGCGAGGAACAGCAGGACCACGATCGGGAACAGCAGGAACATGCCGAGGTAGCGCACCTGCGGAAGGCGGATCAGCACCACAAGGTAGGCGATCACCGCGGCGGCGCCGACCACCGACGCGAACTCGTACATGTTGCCCCAGGGCACGCGGTGCGTGGCGATGCCGCGCAGCGTGAGCGAGGTCAGCTGCACGGCCAGGCCGAGCACGGTCGCGGCGACCGCGATCCGTCCGAACCGTTCCGCCTGAGGCACCCGCACCCGGGGGCGCTTCGGCGGCGCCGACACCGACTTCACCGCCGGTGCACCGCGCCCCGGGGTGGCGCCGGCGGCCACCAGGACCTGCTCCGGCGACGTCGAGGCGACCTTGCCGCGCCGTCCGAATGCGTACTCCCCGCAGTACGCAACGAGGGCGAGGCTGTACAGGATGATCGACCACGTGAACATGTGGTCGGACAGCGTCGCGAGTCCGGCGTCGACGGGCACGGCTAGTCCTTCCTGACGGGCGAAGGGTCGCGGAGCCGCTCGACGACGCGGGCGAACTCCGTGCCGAAGCTGCCGGCGTCGGTGCGGGCCAGCCCCCCGACGGCGACCACACTACGGCCGTCGCGGTCCGGGCGCGCGCCGTCATCCACAGGCGCCGAGTTGTCCACAGTTTCCGAATTGGGGCTGGGCGCCGGGGTGATCCGCAGGAAGAGTCGTCGCCGGCGCACCGCGAGAGAGAGGAGGAGCCCGAGCACCACCGCGCCGGCCGCCCACAGCACGAGCATCTGGCCCGGGTCGTGGTTGACCTGGATCGTCGCCCATTGCGAGTAGCCGTCGAAGGTGATCTTCGTGCCGTCGTCCAGCGTCACCGACTTGCCCGGGATCAGCTGCGCGGTGGCCACCTGCTTGAGCGCACCGATGGCGACCTGCCGCTGGTCGATGCCGTAGACGGACTGCGGCGCACCGCCGTCGACGCCGAGATCACCGCGGTAGATCTGGATCGCCACCCCGGGGTTGCCGGGCTGTGGCGACAACGACGTCAACTTCCCGTCCGGACCGAGGGCGGCGAAAGGAGCGAACGTGCCGTACAACGCCAACTGCGGCTTCACCGTGTCCAGCAACTTCACCGCGCCCTCGGACAGCAGGGTTCTCGGGTCCTGCGGCAGGAACGGCGCCGACAGGTCCTTCGCCCCGCTGCCGTCCGGCTTGGTGACCGTGAAGCGGGGGGCGAAGCCGTGTCCGACGAGATAGACCCGCACGCCCTCCGTCCGCAACGGGTGGTTGACCTCGAGGACGTCCTTGCGCTCGGCGCCGTTCTCACCGAGGGAGTACGTGATGTCCGCGCGGAACTGGGACGGCGTCCCGTCGGGGTCGTAGTCGACGCTGAACTTGTCGAGCGAGTCGATGCAGAACGGGGCCAGCCCCGAGCCGTCGACGAACTTCCCGGGGCGGAACGAGTCGTACAGCGGCACCGCGTTGCAGATGCCCGGCTGGCCCTCGGTCAGCAGCACGGTGCCCTGATAGCCCCAGAGTTTGCCGACTGCGACGCCGACCAGCAGCACGACCAGCGCGGCGTGGAAGATCAGGTTTCCGGTCTCCCGGAGGTAGCCCTTCTCGGCTGCGACCGTCACCACGCCGGCGTCCTCGGTCCGGGTCACGGTCTTCCAGCCGCGCAACCGCGTCACCGCGCAGGCCGCCACCTGCTCTGGTGTTCCGGCGGCGGAGAACGAGTCGGCCACCGGCAGCCGCTCGAGCCGCCGTGGCACCGCCGGCGGCGCCGACAGCATGGCGGTCGCGTGCGCCTTCAGTCGCGGCACGACGCAGCCGATCAGCGAGATGAACAGCAGCAGGTACGTCGCGGCGAACCAAGGCGCGGCGAACACGTCGAAGAACCCGGCCGTGTCGAGGATCTTCGACCAGCCCGGATGATCGGCGATGTACTGGTCGACCTTGGTCGGGTTCAGCGGGCGCTGTGGCAGCAGGGAGCCGGGCACCGATGCCAGCGCCAGCAGGAAGAGCAGCACCAGCGCGGTGCGCATGCTGGTCAGCCGGCGCCAGGAGTTGCGGGCCAGCGCGAGCGGACCGCCGTGCCAGGACCGGACCGGCGCCGGCTGGGTGGACAGTCCGTCCGGCTCGGCGTCGACCGGGTCGGTGCGGACCGTGGCCTCCGGCTCGGCCGTCACAGCGAGGTCCCCAGCCCGGTCTGTCCGACCCGTGAGGTCAGTTGGATCGTCATCTCCCCCCACAGACCGGTCACCAACAGCAGGCCGAGCACCACCAGCAGCCCGCCGCCGATGTACGTCACGATGTTGGCGTGCCGGCGGACCACGGCCAGCGAGCGCACCAGCCAGCGAGCGCCGATCGCGACGAGCACGAACGGCACCCCGAGGCCGATGCAGTACGCGACGGACAGGGCCGCACCGCGGCCGGCGCCCGCCGTGGACAGGGCGAGCGACTGCACCGCGCCGAGGGTCGGGCCGATGCACGGTGTCCACCCCAGCCCGAACACGATCCCGAGCAGTGGCGCCCCGATCAGACCGGCCGACGGGAAGCGGTGGATACGCAGCTCACGGGAGACGCCCGGCAGCCAGCCGAGGAACGCCAGGCCGAGCAGGATCACGACGACGCCGAGGATGCGCTCGAGCAGCCGCTGGTGCTCGATGAGCACCGAGCCGAGCCGTCCGAACAGCACGCCGTACGTGACGAACACCGCGGTGAAGCCCAGCACGAACAGCATCGCGCCGAGCACCGTCCGGCTGCGCACCCGGGCCCGGGTGGCGACGCCGCCACCGGAAGTAGAGCTATTGGTGGCGGCGGTCGCCTCCGTGCCGGACAGGCCGCCGACGTACGAGAGGTATCCGGGCACCAGCGGCAGGACGCACGGCGACAGGAAGCTGACCAGGCCGGCGACCGCCGCGACCAGCGCCGCGACCAGGAACGGGCCGTCGGTGACGACCCGGGCGAAGCTGTCGCCGACCCCGCTCACGTCTCGGCCGCCAACCTCGTCACGACGGGCTCGATGTCCTGCCGGAGCAGGGCCGAGACGTAGACCGCCGCGACCCGACCCTGCTTGTCGACGATGATCGTGAACGGGAAGCCGGCGACCCGCAGGTCGCGGAACCGCTGCACGGTCTTGCCCGGCCGGTCGAACAGGCTCGGGTACGAGATCCGGCGGTCCTTGAGGAACGCGGCCACGTTCTGCTCGGAGTCGCGCACGGCCACGCCCATGAACTCGACGCCGTCCGCCTTCGTCGCCGTGGCCGTGGCGCTGAAGTCCGGGGCCTCGACCCGGCACGGTGGGCACCACGGACCCCAGAAGTTGAGCACGACGACCTTGCCGTGCTGCGCCTGTAGGTCCCAGCTCCCGCCGCCGACGAGAGTTCCGGCCACGTCGGGGGCCGACTTGCGGTCGGCGACGGCGATGGTCTGGCCGGCCGGCGTGCCGCTGACGAACCGGAACTCCCCGCCGGCGGCCTGGTCGACCGCGTCAGTGCCGGTCGTGCAGCCCGCGAGCGTCGCCAACGACGCCGTCAGCAGCAGCACGAGCAGGCGGGAATACCGACGCACCCGACGAGTGTCGCTCCCGAACCTCAAGCTCACGCACCCGGGGTGGTGTCCGGCGGCTCGGGACCGGCCGGCTCGGTGTAGGTCACCCGCAGCACCGCATCCCCTGCGAACGTGATGCTGGTCAGCGACGCCAGCCCGCACTGCCGGTGGGTCGGGATGTGGGAGAGCGGCTTGCCCTCCAGCAGCCGGCGCAGCGTCCAGATCGGCAGCTGGTGGCTGACGCAGACCGCTTCATGCCCCTCGGCCGCCTCCCGGGCGGACCAGGCGGCGGCGAGCATGCGCGCGGCGATGTGCGCGTACGGCTCGCCCCAGGACGGGCGGAACGGGTTGCGCAGCAGCGGCCAGGCCGACGGGTGCGCCCAGGCCCGGTCGCCGGGGCCGAACGGTTTGCCCTGGAAGGAATTCCCCGCCTCCAGCAGCCGATCGTCCAGATGTACCGGCAGGCCGAGCGCCGTCGCCAGCGGCGCCGCGGTCTCCTGCGCCCGCTCCAGCGGGGACGAGACGAGGTAGGTGACGTCCCGGTCGAGCAGCGCCTTCGCCGCCCGCTCGGCCATCCGTCGGCCGACCGCGGAGAGGTGGTAGCCGGGCAGCCGGCCGTACATCACGTGCTCGGGGTTGTGCACCTCGCCGTGCCGAAGCAGATGCACCGTCGTGATGGTCACGCCGGAGCCTCCTCGGTAGCGGACGCGGCGGCACGGGCGGCGTCGGGCAGGGCGTCGGCGATCCGGTCGAGCACGGCGTCGTCGTGCATGGCCGAGACGAACCAGGCCTCGAACGCGGACGGCGGCAGGTAGACACCGCGGTCCAGCATCGCGTGGAAGAACGCCGGGTAGCGCCAGGCCTGCGCCCGCCGGGCGGCGTCGTAGTCGCGCACCTCGCCCTCGGTGAAGAACACCGAGAACAGGCTGCCGGCGGTCTGCACCCGGTGCGGCACGCCCTCCTTGGTCAACGCCTCCGCGACCAGCCGGGCGACGGTCGCGGCCGCGGCATCGACGCGCAGGTAGACCTCCTCGGTGCAGGCCTGCAGCGTCGCCAGCCCGGCCGCCACCGCGACCGGGTTCCCGGACAGAGTGCCGGCCTGGTAGACGGGGCCGGACGGGGCCAGCCGGGCCATCACCTCGGCCCGGCCGCCGAACGCCGCGGCCGGCAGGCCGCCGCCCATCACCTTGCCGAAGGTGAACAGGTCCGCCTCGACAGGATCCAGCCCGTACCAGCCGGTGCGGCTGACCCGGAAGCCGGTCATCACCTCGTCGAGAATGAGCAGCGCGCCGTGCTCGGCGGTGATGCGGCGCAGCTCCGCGTTGAAGTCGTCCCGCGGCGGGACGACGCCCATGTTCGCCGCCGCTGCCTCGGTGATCACGCAGGCGATCTCGGCGCCGCGGGCGGCGAAGGCGGCCTCCACCGCGGCCACGTCGTTGTACGGCAGCACGATCGTGTCGCCCGCCTGCGCGCCGGTCACGCCCGGGGTGTCGGGCAAGGAAAGTGTTGCGACGCCGGAACCGGCGGAGGCCAGCAGTGCGTCCACATGACCGTGGTAGCAGCCGGCGAACTTCACCACGACGCTGCGACCGGTCGCCCCGCGCGCCAGCCGGATCGCCGACATCGTCGCCTCGGTGCCGCTGTTCACCAGCCGGACCTGCTCGACCGGGGGCACCCTGGCCACGATCTCCTCGGCCAGCTCCACCTCGCCCACCGTGGGCGTACCGAAGCTGGTGCCGCGGGCGGCCGCGTACGCCACCGCCTGCACGACGCCCGGATAGGCGTGCCCGAGGATCATCGGCCCCCACGAGCAGACCAGGTCGACGTACTCGACGCCGTCCGCGTCGTAGAGCAGCGGCCCGGATCCGGCGATCATGAACCGCGGAGTGCCGCCGACGGCCCGGAACGCGCGGACCGGCGAGTTCACCCCACCCGGCGTCACCAACCGCGCCCGGTCGAACAGGGCCTGCGAAGTTTCGATCGAGCTCACCCGGCGATTCTCCCAGCACACCAGACCCGCCAGGGACGGGGGAACCGAAGCGTTCGACCCCCCGAATATTGGGTGCACTTCTGTTCTCACCCTCTCGGGCGACGGCAATACGGGTTAGGGTCGGCAGGGCCTGTCGGACGCATGCATATGGACGGAGGCAGTTGATGCGGGACGCGGTACGACGGCTGTTCTCCGCTCGCCCGCAGCCGCGGATCGTCCAGCTCCGCGTCCCGTCGATCATCGCGGGGCGGCGCGGGCTCCCGGTGCTGCTGTCCGCGTTCGCCGTGGTCGCCGCCGCGTCCACCGCCGCGACGACGACGGTCGCGCAGCAGGGGGACGTCGCCGCGCCGGCCGGGACCACCGTGCTGCCGCCCGCCGCGCCGCCGACCTACTCCTACCCGGGCTCGCCCGCGGCCGGGGAAACGCTGCCGGCCGGAGCCAGGCCGCCGGCCGGCACCGGGCTCAACGGCGGACAGCCCGGCGGGACCGCGTCCACCCAGCTCGCGGCCAACGGGATCCCGTCCCGTGCCGTGCAGGCCTACCAGGCGGCGGCCGTCGCGGCCGGCTGCGGCATCCCGTGGACGCTGGTCGCCGCGATCGGCCGCGTCGAGTCCAACCACGGCCAGTTCGCGGGCGCGACGCTGCTGTCCGACGGCCGCTCCGACCCGCCGATCGTCGGCATCCCGCTCGACGGCCGGCCCGGTGTCGCGGAGATCAAGGACACCGACGGCGGCAAGTGGGACGGCGACACGACCTTCGATCGTGCCGTCGGGCCGATGCAGTTCATCCCCAGCAGCTGGGCGACCTTCGGGGTGGACGGCGACCGCGACGGCAAGGCCGACCCGTTCGACATCGACGACGCCGCCGCGTCCGCCGCGAAGTATCTGTGCCGGGCCGGCGGGGGCAACCTGAGCAGCGAGGCCAGCCAACGCAACGCGGTCTACAGCTACAACCGGTCGACGGCGTACGTCGACACGGTCATGGCGTTGGCCGCGGTGTACGCGGGCGGCGCGCCGATCGACGGCTCGACGGCCCCGAACGGGTCGCCGCGCCCGCTGCCGCCGATCGCGCCGCCGACGTTGCCGCCGGGCTCCGTCGGACCGCCGCTGGCCGCGCCGATCACGCCGACACCGACGTCGTCCGGCCCCGGCAAGCCGACGCCGAGCTCGCCGGCACCGTCGACGACGCACCCGTCCAGCCCTGCCCCGACCACGACCGCGCCGTCGAGCCCCGCGCCGACGACCACCGAGCCGAGCTCACCGGGCACGCCGAGTCCGAGTGGCAGCCCGTCGCCGTCGCCGACCTGCACGCCGAGTCCGAGCGGCAGCCCGAGCCCGACCCCGTCGTCGTCCGGGACGCACACGCCGAACGCGGTCGACACGGCCGCCGGCGCGGCCACCTCGCCGGCCGGCGCGGACGCCACCGCGACGAGCACCGCCGGTGCGGACGCGACCGGCACCCCGACGCCGACCCCGTCCCCCACCCTCCCGCCCTGCCCCAGCTGACCGGCGCGGCGGCCAGCTAAGTCGAGCGAAGGCGCCAGCGGACCCCGGGTGGTGCCCAGGTGAACGAGCGACGCGCCGGCCCACGCCGGGGCGCGATGGCCGGGCAGGTCGGGCGAACGTCAGCGGACTCGTGCGCGGCCCGCGGACCCGGCGCCGCGACCGGGCAAGTCAGTGATCCGGCCCGGAGCCGGCGCGGGCCCCCGGACCCGGCGCGGCGGGCGGGATAAGTCGGCGGGGTCGGCGGTACGGGTGCGGACCCGGCGCGGCGGCCGGGATAAGTCGGCGGGGTCGCCGGTACGGGTGCGGACCCGGCGCGGCGGCCGGGATAAGTCGGCGGGGTCGCCGGTACGGGGTGCGGACCCGGCGCGGGCCGCGGTGAATCAGGCGGGTTGGCGTTCCCAGGGGGTCCAGGTGGCGGCCCGTTTGCGCAGGTAGATCGCGGCGTCCGCGCCTGCTGCCCAGATCTCGGTGCGGCCGCCGCCCTCGACCACGTCGACCCAGGGGCCGGCCGCCAACCCGCCGCCGGCGTTGTGCCAGCCGCCCCAGGCCCGGTCGACCGCACGCGCGGTGAACAGCGGGCGCGCGCCGGTCAGCCCGCGCACGTACACGTCGACCACTCCGGCGGCCGGCACCGCGACCGCCACGTCGGACGAGGTGATGCCCCCGATCGGGGTGAACGCCGGCGCCCAGACCCCGTTGGCCATCGACCGGACGTAGACCTGCCCGTGCCCGCCGACGACCGCGACCACCAGCCCGCCCGTACCCGTCGCGGCCACCGACGGGCCGGCCGGATAGAGCGCGCCGCCGAGGTTGTGCCAGCCGGTGAACGCGCCGGCCGCCGTCCAGCTCGCGTACTGCAGCCGCCCGTCCGTACCCCTGGCCACCACGTACCGGCTGCCGTCCGGCAGCACCGCCGGCGACGGGCGGCTGCTGATCGAGCCGCCGTACGGGGTCCAGCCGCGCCAGGCGCCCGCCCGCCACACCCCGCCGTACAGCCGGTTCGCACCGCCGCGGGCCCAGACCACCAGGCTGCCGTCGGCGTCCCGGGAGACCGTCGGCGCACCAGTGATCTGGCCGCCGTGCGACTGCCAGGCCTGCCAGCCGGCACCGGGGAGGTAGCGCCGGTGTTGCAGGTCGCCGCCCGGCCCGCGGGCGAACAGGTCGATGCTGCCGTCGGGGTTGCGGATCCCGGCCGGCGTCACGGTCACCCGCAGGCCCGACGTGACGGTCGCGTACGCGGTCCTCATCCCGGCGCAGGACCGCAGCGACGCGCCGGTCACGTCCTGGGTCACCGTGCCGGCGGCGGTACGGCCGGTCAGCCGGACGCTGAGCATCCGGCCGCCCCACTGACCGTGCCCGTCCCGGCGCAGCACGGTGATCCGCTGCACCGTGCCGGCCGCGGGGAAGCACTGGCCGAGCCGGGCCACGCTCAGCGACGCGGTCCAGGTCGCGTACGGGTTGTCGATCGGGTCGTACGGGTCGGCCTTGGCCGGCAGGTAGGCGAAGCGCGGGTCGCCGACCGTCCAGCCGCCGTTGCTGGCGCCGAACTGGGCGAGGATCGGCCCGCCGGCGAAGGTGCGGACCTGCCGGGCGGTCTGCGCCACGGCCAGCCGCACCGACGCCGGCTGCAGGTCGGTCACCGTGCCGCCGGAGTAGAGCCGGCGGCCGCCGTAGACCTGGCACTGCGTCGTGTCGCAGACGTCGTAACTCGCCGACGCCGGGCGCCCGGCCCGCTCGAAGGCCGCGAACGTACGCGCCGCGACCGCCTGCGCCCGCAACGCCGCCGCCGGCCAGGACGGCGGCATCTCCCGCGGGAGCACCCCGGCGACGTACGGGTCGAGGCCCAGCGTGTTGACCGTGAGCAGCGTGGTGTCGCCGGAGCGGACGCCGGCGATCGTGCCCTGATAGCCGCGGGAGGTGCCGTCGGGCAGGTAGAGCCGCAGCTCCGGCGCGCCCTGGAAGACCAGCGGCCCGGCGCCGGAGGTGACCGCGCTCCAGCTGGCGCCGCCGTTGGTCGAGGCCTGCACGCGCAGGGCGGTCGCGTCGGCGACGATCCGGTAGCGGGCGGCGGTGGTACGCAGGGCCGTCACCCGGCCGCTGGCCGCGTCCCGGACGGCGAGGCCGGCGGCACCCTGCACCGGCACCGCCGTCGCCGAGGCGGCCGTCAGCCGCACCCGGACCTGCATGCTCGCCGGCTCGGTGACCGTGGTCGTGCGCGGGTAGTAGAAGTCGAGGATCTGCGTGCCGGAGCGGCCGAGTGTCGCCGCGTTGCGCGCGCCGTACTGCGACAGGCCGATGCCGTGCCCGAACCCGTGCCCGGTCAGCCGGAACACGCCGTCCGCTGGCGCCGGGTAGTCCTCAGCCGCACCCGCCGGGAGGGAAGGGCCGAGCACGGTCACCGCGGCGGCGGCGCCGGCGACGAGCGACACGGAGACGACCAGGGCGATCGACCGGCGCACGGAGACCCCCTCGGGCGGCGGGCGGCCGGAGACGTACCAGCCGGGCTCACATGATGCCGCAGACCTGCCCGAATACCGGTCAACGCAGCCGCGTGGCGACCTCCGCGGCCCAGTAGGTGAGGATCATGTCCGCGCCGGCCCGGCGGATCGCGGTCAGCGTCTCGGTGATGATCCGCTCCCGGTCGATCCAGCCGTTCGCCGCGGCGGCCTCGACCATCGCGTACTCGCCGGAGACCTGGTACGCCGCCACCGGAACGTCGACCGCGGCCCGGACGGCCGCGACCACGTCGAGGTAGGCCAGCGCCGGCTTCACCATGACCGCGTCGGCACCCTCGGCCACGTCGAGCGCCACCTCGCGCAGCGCCTCGGCCACCGAGCGCGCCGGGTCCTGCTGGTACGCCGACCGGTCACCGAACTGCGGCGCGCACTCGGCCGCGTCCCGGAACGGGCCGTAGAAGCCCGACGCGTACTTCGCCGAGTAGGCCAGGATCGGGATGTCGGTGTAGCCCGCCCGGTCGAGCGCGGACCGGATCGCGCCGACCTGGCCGTCCATCATCCCGCTCGGCGCGATCACCTGCGCACCGGCGGATGCCTGCGCCACCGCGATCGAGGCATACCGAGAGAGCGTCGCGTCGTTGTCGACCTCGCCGGAGGGCAGCAGCACCCCGCAGTGCCCGTGGTCGGTGTACTCGTCCAGGCACAGGTCGGACATCAGCACCGTGTCCGACCCGAGCTCGGCCGCCAGCCGCCGCAGCGCCACCTGGACGATCCCCGACGGGTCGTCCGCGGCCGAACCGCGGGCGTCCTTCGCCGCCGGCACACCGAACAGGATCAGCCCGCCGACGCCCGCCGACACCGCCTCGTACGCGGCCTTCACCAGCGAGTCGAGAGTGTGCTGCACGACGCCGGGCATGGACGGGATCGGCGCCGGAGCGTCGATGCCCTCCTTCACGAACATCGGCAGGATCAGGTCGCCCGGGTGCAGCCGCACGTCCGAGACGAGCCGGCGCAGCGGCGCCGACCGGCGCAGCCGGCGCGGCCGGGCAGCCGGGAACGCGCTCACCGCGCGGTCCGGCTGGTGGACGAGGCCCGCCGGCTCTTCTTCGGCGGCGGCGTCGCGTCCCCGGACTCCCGCCTGGCCACCGCGTACGCGGCGAGCGCGTCGACGAGCGTGTCGACGGCCGCGACCTCCGGCTCGACGTCCGAGCGCAGCCCGAACTCCCGGGCGGTGGCCGCGGTCTGCGGGCCGATGCAGGCCACCACCGTACGGGTGTGCGGCTTGCCGGCGATTCCGACCAGGTTGCGCACGGTCGAGGACGAGGTGAAGCAGACCGCGTCGAACCCGCCCGACTTGATCGCGTCCCGGATCTCGGCCGGCGGCGGCGCCGCGCGCACGGTCCGGTAGGCCGTGACGTCGTCGATCTCCCAGCCGCGCTCGCGCAGCCCGGCGGCCAGCGTCTCGGTCGCGATGTCCGCGCGCGGCAGCAGTACCCGGTCGATCGGGTCGAGCACCTCGTCGTACGGCGGGAAGTCCTGCAGCAGGCCCTCCGAGGACTGCTCGCCGGACGGGGTCAACTCCGGCTGGATGCCGAACGCCCGCACCGCGTCCGCGGTGGACTCGCCCACGCAGGCGATCTTCACTCCGGCGAACGCCCGCGCGTCCAGCCCGAACTCGTCGAACTTCTCCCGCACCGCGCGCACCGCGTTGGTGGAGGTGAACACGATCCACTCGTACCGGCCGGTGACCAGGCCCTTGATCGCCCGCTCCATCTGGGCCGGAGTGCGCGGCGGCTCGACCGCGATGGTCGGCACCTCGACCGGCACCGCCCCGTACGCGCGCAGCCGGTCGCTCATCGCGCCAGCCTGCTCCTTGGTCCGCGGGACCAGCACCTTCCAGCCGTACAGCGGCCGGGACTCCCACCAGGACAGCCGCCCGCGCTCGGTGACGGCCGGGCCGACCGTGACCACCAGCGGGCCGGACAGCCAGCCCGAGTCCTGCTCGAGTGCGGCCAGCGTCGTGGTCACCGACTTCTGTCCCTCGCCGGTGCCGTCCGCGGTGACCGAGACCGGGGTGTCGCCCGGACGGCCCTGCTCCAGCAGCGCGACCGCGATCTTGCCCAGGTGGGCCTGGGTCGCGGTGAGCACCAGCGTGCCCGGAGCCGAGGACGCGCCGGACCAGTCCACCTCGTCGCGGGCGTCGACCACCGTGTGCGCCGAGCCGACCGGCACCCCCGCGTACGTCGGCACGCCGGTCGCCACCGGCACGCCCGGAACGATGTCGAACGGAACCCCGGCGTCGGCGACGCCGAGCACCTCACGCACCACTGCGTCCGCAGACAGCGGGTCGCCGGCCACCAGCCGCGCCACCGTCGACCCGGTCTTCGCCTCCGCGACGAGCGTGGCGGCGACCGTGGCCGGGTCGCCGATCGCCGGTCTCACCTCGGCCGCGCCCTCGGCCAGGGAGGCCACCCCGGCCGGTACGTCCGGGTCGAGCAGGATCAGCGCCGCCGAGCGCAGCGCCTCGGCAGCCCGGACGGTGAGCAGGCCGGGGTCGCCGGGACCGGCCCCGACGAGGTAGACGACGCCGGGCCGGGCGCTCATGCCGCCGACTCCGCGCGCTCGAGGATCTCGGTCGCGCCGGCGGCGCGCATCCGCTTCGCGAGATCCACACCGAGCGCGCCGGGCTGGTTGGGGTCGCCGGCGACGCGATCGCGCACCCACTCGGAGCCGTCGGGGAGGCCGGCGAACCCCTCGACGCTGAGCTCATCATCCGCGATCCGGGCGTGGAGGCCTACGGGCGTGTTGCACGACGCACCCAGCTGCGACAGCGCCGCGCGCTCGGCGGTGAACTCGATGATCGCCTTGCGGTCGGTGACCGCGGCGGCGGCGGCGGCTGGCACCTCGTCGCCCCGCCGCGCCTCGAGCGCGAGCGCCCCCTGCCCGGCGGCCGGGGTCATGTGCTCGCTCGAGAAGCG
>DATBFW010000062.1:0-22790 GCA_036558285.1 Mycobacteriales bacterium
ACGACGGTCACGGCCGCCCCGTCCCGCCGCACGGCCGCCTTACCGACCGGCAGGCAGTAGTCGTAATCGTCGACCGGGCCGGGCCCGGTGCTGTTGTAGAGGTCGACGTGCTCGAGCACCAGCACCGGATCCTCGCAGCGCAGCGCCGCGTTCATCAGGCCGACGTAGTCGTACGGGGTGGACGGCGCGACGATCCGCCAGCCCGGCTGGGTGGCGAAGATCCCGGCCGGGTCCGCCGAGTGCTGCGAGCCGTAGCCGGTGCCGATCGCGACCTTGCTGCGCAGCACGTACGGCACCGGGCTGGTGCCGCCGAACATGTGCCGCGCCTTGCCGATCTGGTTGAACAGCTGGTCGGCGGCGACCCACATGAAGTCCGCGTACATGAGCTCGACCACCGGGCGGAACCGGCCGTCCAGCGCGATCCCGCCGGCCAGGCCGGTGAACGCGTTCTCGCTGATCGGGGTGCCGAGCACCCGGTCCGGGTAGGCCGCCTTGAGCCCGCGGGTGGCGCCGTTCGTGCCGCCGTTCAGCCGGTGCACGTCCTCGCCCATGACGACGATCCGCTCGTCCTCGGCCATCCGCCGGTTCATCACCGCGGACACCGCGTCGATGAACGGCATGTCGGTCGTCGCGACCGAGCCGTCGCCGTACCGGGCGCCGTCGAACTCGGACAGGTCGCCGCGGACGCCGACGTCCACGAAGGCGGGGTCGGGCCACTCGGCCGGGCGCACCTGCTGCTGGCCAGGCTTCCCGCCCGGCAGCGGCTCCAGCAGCTCGTCACCGACCCCGGCCATGAGCCGGCCGGCCGCGGCGACCGCCTGCTCGACCCGCTCCCGGGTCAGCAGCCCGCGGCGGACCAGCTGATCGCCGATCTGGCCGACCGGGTCGCGCTGCCGCCAGCTCTGCTCCTCCTCCTTGCTGCGGTAACGGAAGGCGCTGCCGGGGAACGGTCCGTTCTGGTGGAAGAACCGGTAGGTCTCGGCCTCGATCAGGGTCGGCCCGTTGCCGGCCCGCATGTGCTCGACCGCCTCGCGCATCGCCAGGTGCACGGCCAGCGGGTCCATCCCGTCGACCCGCCAGCTGGCGATGCCGAAGCCCGGGCCACGGGCGGACAGCCGCGGCTCGCCGGTCGCCTCGGCAACGCTGGTGGACACCGCGTACTGGTTGTTCTCGACGAAGAAGCAGACCGGCAGCCGCCAGGCCGCCGCGAGGTTGAAGCTCTCCAGCGTCGATCCGATGTTCGCGGCGCCGTCGCCGAGGTAGCTGACCGAGACCGCGGAAGTGCCGGCGTGCCGGGCCGACCAGGCGTAGCCGGCCGCCTGCGGGACGCCGCCGCCGACGATGGCGTTGGTGCCCATCGCGCCGGCTTCCTTCCACTGCAGGTGCATCGAGCCGCCGCGGCCGTTGCCGTAGCCACGGGCGAGCCCGCAGATCTCGGCCAGCGTGCGCACCAGGACCGTGCGCACGTCCGGCGGCACGCCCTCGACGAGGTCGAAGCCCTTGGGCGCCACGTACGCCAGCGTCTTGGCCAGGAACTGATGGTGCCCGCGGTGCGAGCCGTTGACCTTGTCCTCGGCGGTGAGCGCGAGCACCGAGCCGACCGCCCCGCCCTCCTGGCCGATGCTGGAATGGGCCGGGCCGTGCACCAGCCCGCCGGCGGCCAGCGAGAGCACGTACTCCTCGAATGCCCGGATCAGCACCAACTGTCCGAACATGGCCGAGAGCAGCTCCGGGTCGGCGGCGTCCCAGTCGGCGTCGGTGGCGACGAGCTCGGTCCAGGGCGCGCCGAGCTCGGGCGTGCGGTGCTCGCTCATCGCATCCTCCTGCTGCCACTCGGGGCGAGCGTTGCACGGATCGGATCCATTTTCCAGCGTGAGATGCCCTAGACATCGATTGCGGACTCGCGAGATAGTCGCGTTTGGATCCACTTCGGAAGGAGGGCCGCGGTGGGACTGTCCGGGCTGCGCCGGCTCGACCACGTCGGCTTCACCGTGCCCGACCTGGACCAGGCGACCCGGTTCCTGGTCGACGTGCTCGGCTGCGACTACCTCTACTCGCTCGGCCCGTTCGGCGACGAGGGCGACTGGATGGCCGAGCACCTCAACGTGCACCCGCGCACGACCATGGTCGAGAACCGGTTCTTCCGGCTGGGCGGCCAGACGATCCTCGAGGTGTTCCACTACGACGCCCCCGACCGGCAGGACGGGCCGCCCCGCAACAGCGACGTCGGCGGCCACCACATCGCCTTCTATGTGGACGACCTGGACACCGCGGTGGCCGAGCTGCGCGCGGCCGGGGTGACGGTCTGCGGCGAGCCGACCGCGAGCAAGAGCCACAACGAGGGTCAGCGCTGGGTCTACTTCCTGGCCCCGTGGGGCATGCAGTTCGAGCTGGTGTCCTATCCGGACGGTCGGGCGTACGAGCGGGCGCACGGGCTGACGGGGTGGGGCTCGTGACCGCCGAGGCCGTCGCGACGGTCGCGGCCAGCCGGCGGGTCGCCGACCACCTGCGGGCAGAGATCCTCGGCGGCGGCATCGGCCCCGGCGAGCGGGTCAGGCAGGAGGACATCGCCCGGCGGCTGGGCGCGAGCCGGCTGCCCGTGCGCGAGGCCCTGCGGATGCTCGAGGCCGAGGGGCTGGTCGAGCACGAGGCAAACAAGGGCGCCCGGGTGCCCAGGCTCGGCATGCACGAGGTGGACGTGATCTACCGGATGCGCGAGCTGCTGGAGCCGCTGGCGCTGGCCGAGAGCCTGCCCGAGCTGGCGGACGCTGAGATCGACCGGCTGGCCGGGCTGCAGGACGAGATCGAGTCCGGTGTGGACATCGCCCGCTTCCTGGAGCTGGACCGCGAGTTCCACCTCGGCACGTACGGGGGGTGCCGGATCGAGCAGCTCACCGCGACGGTGTCCCGGCTGTGGAACACGACCCAGCACTACCGGCGGGCGTTCATGCAGCTGACCGGGCCGGGCCGGATGTGGGTGGTCAACGCCGAGCACCGGCTGCTGCTGGACGCGGTGCGGCGGCGGGACGAGGTCGACGCGGGCCGGTTCCTCGCCGGCCACATCCGCCGCACCCGGATCGAGCTGTCCCACCATCCGGCCGTCTTCGGCGGGCTGTCGTGACAACGTTGCTCATCAACGGCTGCCGGCACGAGTCCGGCGCCGACCCGGACACGCCGCTGCTGTACGTGCTGCGCAACGAGCTCGGCCTGATGGGCGCCCGGTTCGGCTGCGGGCTCGGTCTCTGTGGTGCCTGCTTCGTCCACGTCGACGGCGCCGTGGTGGCCTCCTGCGACACTCCACTGTGGTCGGTCGAAGGCAAGTCGGTCGTCACTGTCGAAGGGCTCGCGCCGGATGACCGGCTGCACCCGCTGCAGCAGGCGATGCTCGACGAGCAGGCGGCCCAGTGCGCCTACTGCGTGACCGGCGTGATCATGAGCGGGGCCGCGCTGCTGCGGCGCTCGCCGCACCCGGACCGGGCCGAGGTGGTCGAGGCGCTGGAGCGCAACCTGTGCCGGTGCGGCGCGCAGAACCGGATGGTCCGCGCGGTCCTGCGGGCGGGTGGCGGCGATGCCTGAGCCGGCCGTGCTGCCGAAGGACCTGGCCGCCAACCCGGTGCTGGCCCGGTGGATCCGGGTCGGCGGGGACGGCCGGATCGGCGTGCGCGTCGGCAAGGTCGAGCTCGGCCAGGGCATCCTCACCGCGCTGGCCCAGCTCGCCGCGGACGAGCTGGACGCCGACCTCGCCGACGTGCGGATGCTCGGCGCGGACACCGCCGACGGGCCGGACGAGGGCGTGACCGCGGGCAGCCTGTCGATCTCGACCTGCGGGCCGGCGCTGCGCGCCGCGGCGGCCAACGTGCGGATGCTGTTCGTCACCGCCGCGGCGCGCGACTGGCACGTCGACCCCAGCACCGTGATCGTCCACTCCGGACGGATCGCCGGCCCGGAAGGGCAGCGCAGCTCGTACGGCGAGCTGGCGGCGCGGGTCGACCTCGAGGTGCCGGCCGACGCGACCGTGCCGGTCAAGGCGGCCGGTCGGTTCGCCGGCACCGACGTGCCCCGGCTCGACCTGCCGGACAAGATCACCGGCCGACCACGGTACGTGCACGACCTGCGGCTTCCGGGCCAGTGGTACGCGCGGGTGCTGCGGCCGCCGTCGCGGGGCGCCCGGCTGCGCGAGCTCGACCCGGCGGTGGCCGGGGAGGGCATCACCGTGGTGCGGGACGGGTCGTTCCTCGCCGTCGCCGGCCCGGACGAGGCCGCGGTGCTGCGCGCGGCGGACCGGGTGCGGGCCAAGGCGGTCTGGGCCGAGACCGACACGCTTCCGGACGAGGCCGACCTCGACGCGTTCCTGCGCGCCGGGCCGCACGAGACGATCGAGGTCGCGGCCGACGGCGTGAACGACGGGACCAGCACCGAGCCGACCGGGACCACCGTCGCCGCGACCTACCGCCGGCCGTTCGTCGCGCACGCCTCGATCGCACCGAGCTGCGCGGTGGCGCGCTCGCTCCCGGACGGCGGGGTCGAGGTGTGGTCGCACAGCCAGGGCATCGGCAACCTGGGCCGGGCCATCGCCGCCGCGCTCGGGCTCGACCCGGGGACCGTCCACGTGCGACACGCCGAGGGCGCCGGCTGCTACGGGCACAACGCGGCCGACGACGTCGCCTTCGACGCGGTGCTGGTGGCCAGGGCCGTTCCCGGCATCCCGGTGCAGGTGTTGTGGAGCCGGCAGGACGAGCTGGCGTGGGCACCGTTCTCGTCGGCGATGGTGGCCGACGTCGAGGCGGTCGTGGACGCGACCGGCCGGCTGGCCGCGTGGAGCTACGACGTCTACAGCCAGGGCCACAGCTCGCGCCCCGGCTACGCGGGAGTGCCCGGCCTGCTGGCCGCGACCACGCTGGCCGACCCGGCGACGTACCCGGCCGCGGTGGACCCGCCGATCGCCAACGGCGCCGGCAGCACCCGCAACGCGCTGCCCGGCTACGACCTGCCCAACCGGCGGGTCACCGGGCACCGGCTGACCGAGTCGCCGATCCGTACGTCCGCGATGCGTTCGCTCGGCGGCTACTTCAACGTCTTCGCGATCGAGTCGACGATGGACGAGGCGGCGGCGGTGGCCGGTGCCGACCCGCTGGAGTTCCGGCTCGCGCACCTGTCCGACGAGCGCGGGCGACGCGTGCTGCGGATGGCGGCCGAGGCGGCCAGCTGGGGCCGCGCGGTGCCCGAGGGCACCGGCCTCGGCCTCGGCTACGCCCGGTACAAGGGTACCGGTGCCTGGTGCGCGGTCGTCGCCGAGGTGGCGGCCGAGGCCGACGTCCGGGTCCGTCGCCTGTGGACGGCCGTCGACGTCGGCCGGGTGGTCAACCCAGACGGCGTGCGCAACCAGATCGAGGGCGGCGCCGTGCAGGCGACCAGCTGGACGCTGCTGGAGCGGGTCCGGTTCGACCGGCGCCAGGTCACCAGCGACACCTGGGAGTCGTACCCGATCCTGCCGTTCTCGGCGGTGCCCGAGGTGCTGGTCGAGCTGGCCCCGGGAGACGGCAACCCGTCCGTCGGCGCCGGCGAGGCCGCCCAGGGCCCGACCGCGGCCGCGATCGGCAACGCGCTGGCCGCCGCGGTCGGCGTCCGGGTCCGCGACCTCCCGCTGACCCCCGAAGCAGTGCTGCAGGCGATAGAAGGGATGTGACCGTCGTGGGACGGATCAGCTACGTGCCGTTGGAGTCGATGGACGAGCGGATGCAGGCCGAGATGGAGCGCTGCGCCCGGGAGGGCACACCGCGGCCGGAGAGCTCGGCGGTGCGGGCACACGCGCCGAACGCGTTCTGGGCGTTCGCCGACTCCTGGCGGGACATCTTCCACACCGGCGTGGTCGACCACGCGCTCAAGGACCTGTGCCGGGTGTACGTGTCCCGCTCGGTGAAGTGCGAGTTCTGCGGCAACCAGCGCTCGCTGAAGGCGACCACCGCCGGGCTGCTGGAGCAGCAGTACGACGAGCTGGTCAACTTCGAGACCTCCGACCAGTACGACGAGCGGCAGAAGGCGGCGCTGGCCTACACCGAGGCGATCGTGTGGCGGCTGGAGTCCGACGACAAGCTCTGGGACCGGCTGCACGCCCACTTCAGCGAGCCGGAGCTGGTCGAGCTCGGCTGCTTCGTGGCACTGACGTTCGGCCAGCAGAGCTGGATCCGGCTGCTGGACATCGACCACCACGAGTACATGGCCGGCACCGACGCCTCGATGGCGCCGGGCTTCGAGTCCGCCGAGGCGCTCGCCGAGAGCAAGTCGAAGCCGGGCTACTGGGCCAAGGCGTGAGCGTGCTGCTCGCCGCGGACGGGCCGGTCGAGTACCGGCTGGCGTCCACGATGGACGGTCTCTACACGCCGTACACGCTGCAGCGACCGGCCGGCGACGGGCCGCACCCGTTCGTCTTCCTCGCCTACGGCAACGGTGGCGGCGGGCTGGACTGGCTGCGCGAGCGCGTGGCCGGCTTCCCGTACGTGGTGCGGCGGCTGCTGGACGCGGGCTACGCCTGCGGCTGGGGTCGCTACCGCTCGGAGGTCGAGCTCGGCTTCCACACCGGCGGCCCGCTGGTCCGGGACCGCCGGCAGGGCATGGACCTGTTCAACCGGTCGCCGCTGGAGTTCGAGGACGAGGTCGCGATCCTCGACGACGTGCGGTCGCTGGTCGACGTCGACCCGGAGCGGATCGGTCACGTGGGCGTGAGCCACGCCGGCGAGATGCTCTACAAGATCGCCTCCTCGTACCCGGACGCGGTCACCGCCGGCGTCGCCTGCGAGCCGGCCAACCACGAGTTCCTCGACCTGGACACCGACGCGACCGTGTCGGTGAACCCGGACACGCAGCTACGTGACATCGAGGAGATGCAGATGCGCTCGCCCGACTACGTCCGGCCGCGGATCAACGCGGCGCTGGTGGCCGAGCGGATCGCACCGATCCGGACGCCGATGCTGGTGATGGGTCGCGACGACGACCACCTGCAGGGCATCTTCCGGGTTAGCTACGACCTACTAGCCGAGGCCGGGAAGGACGTCGAGTGGGTGTCCTGGGATCACCCGCTGCACGGCTACATCTTCCCGGTCGGCGACGCCGTCGACGCCATCCAGGAGCAAGCCGTCGACGGCGTCGTCGAGTTCCTCGACAAGCACCTCGGCTAGCGAGCGTTCACCAGCTGACGGCGATGTACTTCGACTCCAGGTAGTCGAGCATGCCCTCGTGCCCGCCCTCCCGGCCGATTCCGCTCTGCTTCACCCCGCCGAACGGCGCGGCCGGGTCGCTGACCAGCCCGCGGTTGAGGCCCACCATGCCGGCCTCCAGCGCCTCGCTCACCCGCAGCCCGCGGGCCAGGTCGCCGGTGTAGAGGTAGGCGACGAGGCCGAACTCGGTGTCGTTCGCCAGCCGTATCGCCTCGGCCTCGTCGGTGAACGTGACGATCGGCGCGACCGGGCCGAAGATCTCCTCGCGCAGGATCGCCGACGCCGGCCGCACGTCCGAGAGCACGGTCGGCGGGTAGTACCACCCGGTGCCGGCCGGCCGGCTGCCGCCGGTGATCGCGGCCGCTCCGTCCGCGACCGCGGCCGTGACCAACTCGTCGACCTTGACCACCGCGTCCTCGTTGACCAGCGGACCGACCTGGGTCTGCTCGTCGATGCCAGGACCGACGCGCAGCGCGGCCATCCGCTCGGCCAGCCGGCGGGAGAACTCCGGCGCGATCGAGGCCTCCACGTAGAACCGGTTCGCGGCCGTGCACGCCTCGCCGGCGTTGCGCATCTTCGCGACCATCGCGCCCTCCAGCGCGGCGTCGAGGTCGGCGTCGGCGAAGACCAGGAACGGCGCGTTGCCGCCGAGCTCCATCGAGGTGTTGACGACCTGGTCGGCCGCCTCGGCCAGCAGCACCCGGCCGACCTCGGTGGAGCCGGTGAACGACACCTTCCGCACCCGCGGGTCGTGCAGCATCGCCGACACCACGGCGCCCGAGCGCCGCGACGGCAGCACATTGACCACACCGTCGGGCACGCCGGCCTCGGCCAGGATCGCCGCCATCGCCAGCGCGGTCAGCGGGGTGTCGCTGGCCGGCTTGAGGATGCAGGTGCAGCCGGCCGCGAGCGCCGGGCCGATCTTGCGGGTGGCCATCGCGGCCGGGAAGTTCCACGGCGTCACCAGCACCGCGATGCCGACCGGCTGCTGCACGACGAGGATCCGGTTCGCGCCGGACGGGGCGGTCATCACCGTTCCCTCGGCCCGGACGGCCTCCTCCGAATACCACCGGAAGAACTCGGCCGCGTACGCGACCTCGCCGGCGGCATCGGTGAGCGCCTTGCCGTTCTCCAGCGAGATGAGCCTGGTCAGCTCGTCCTTGCGCGCGGTCATCAGCTCGAACGCACGGCGCAGGATCTCCGCCCGCGGCCGCGGCGCGGTCGCGGCCCAGTCCGCGGCGGCCGCGTCGGCCGCGTCGACCGCGGCGATCGCGTCCTCGACGGTGCCGTCGGCGACCGCGGCGATGACGTCCCCGGTGGAGGGGTCGTACACGTCGAACCGGCCGCCGGACGAGGCCGGCACCCACTTGCCGCCGAGGAAGAGGTCGGTGGGGGTGTCGGCCATGGCTCCTCCTAGAACGGGTTCGCGACCACCAGGTCCTGTGCGGGGAACAATGTCAGTATCCGCGGGCCTTCCGCTGTGACGACGACCTCTTCCTCGATCCTGGCGGCCGAGAACCCGTCGTCGGCCGGGCAGTACGTCTCCAACGCGAAGACCATCCCGGCTTGCAGCTCGATGGGCTCCCGCATGCTGTTCAGCCGGGAGATGATCGGCCGCTCGTGCAGGCCGAGCCCGAGGCCGTGCCCGAACTGCAGCCCGAACGCGGCCATCTCGCTCTCGAAGCCGAACTCGGTCGCCCGCGGCCACACCGCCGCGACCTCATCCGTGCCGACCCCCGGCTTCACCGCGGCGATCGCGGCGTCCATCCAGTCCCGCGCCTTCGTATAGGCGTCCCGCTGGCTCGCCGTCGCGCTGCTCACCGAGAACGTCCGGTAGTAGCAGGTCCGGTATCCGTTGTAGGAGTGGATGATGTCGAAGAACGCCTGGTCCCCCGGCCGGATCAACCGGTCGGAGAAGTTGTGCGGGTGCGGGTTGCAGCGCTCGCCGGAGACCGCGTTGATCGCCTCGACCTGGTCCGAGCCCATCTCGTAGAGCCGCTTGTTGGCCAGCGCGACGATCTCGTTCTCCCGGATGCCGGGCTTGAGCGCCTCGACGATGTCCTGGTAGACGCCGTCGACCATCGCCGCCGCCTGGGTCAGCAGCATGATCTCGTCCGGCGACTTGAGCTGCCGGGCGTCGAGCAGGTATTGCTGGGCGTCGACGACGGTCAGGCCCTGCCGCTGCATGTCGAACAGGAACGGCGGCTCGACGATGTCCACCCCGACCGGCTCGCCGGCCAGCCCGGCGTCGGTGAGCATGCCCTTGATCTCGCGGACCGCGTCCTCCATCAGCCCCGCGGTCGGCGCGATCGCGCCGCGCAAGCCGAGCATGCCAGCCCGGCAGTCGTCCTCGGCCAGCCAGGGCGCGTAGAGCTTGTGGTGCCGGGCGGCCGAGCCGAAGTCCCACAGCGCCGGGCCGGCGCCGTCCCGGGTCAGCAGCGCGTAGCGGGTCATCTTGTCGCCGAGCGCGCCGCCGATCCAGGTCTGCGTGGTGTAGCGGATGTTGTAGAAGTCGAACAGCAGGAAGGCGCCGCAGCCGCTGGCCTCCAGCGACTGCCGGGCGCGGGCCAGCCGGTGCTCGCGCAGCCGGTCGAAGTCGACCCTGGTCTCGTAGTCGACTCCCATGTGCCCCGGCGCCGCCAGCGGGCGGGCGGGTGAGGACGTCACTTCGGTCCTCCACCGAGCCCGTCGTCGACCGGGGTCTCCTCCGGCCTCAGCTCGAGACCGGACGCAGCGGCCTGCTGGTCGAGCAGCACGGCGAAGTCCTCGTCGACCCGGCCGGCGCTGACAGTGGCCTGCACCAGCTGTGCGGTCACCGCCGCCACCGGCATCGGGACGTCGAGCTCGCGGGCGGCGGCCAGCCCGAGGTCGAAGTCCTTGCGCAGCAGCACCGGCGTGAACGTCGGCGTGTAGTCCAGGTGCACGTACGCCGGCGACTTGTAGCGGGTGAACGTCGAGCCCATCACGCTCTCGTTGAGGAACTCCAGGAACGCCGCCCGGGACATGCCGCCCTTCTCGGCGAGCACGGTGATCTCGGCCATCGTCTGGGCGACCACGCCGAGCATGAGGTTGTGGCAGATCTTGGCCAGCCGGGCGGTGTCGCCCTCCCCCACGTACGTCACCGACTTGCCCATGTGGCCGAGCAGGTGGGCGACCTTGTCGTAGGTCGCCTTCGGGCCGGAGACGACGAAGGTGAGCCGGCCGGAAGCGACGACCTTGCCGTTGCCGCTGACCGGCGCGGCGAGGAAGTCGACGCCGGCGGCGGCGCACTCGGTCCGGATGCGTTCGGACGACTCGATCGAGACGGTCGAGCAGTCGACGACCGCGCCGGGCAGGTGCGCCGGGTCGACCAGCAGGCCACCGTCGCCGAGCAACACCTGCTCGAGGTCGGCCGGGGTGGACACCATCGTGAACACCACGTCGCTGTCACGCAGGTCGGCGATCGTGTCGGCGACACCGCAGCCCTGGTCGGCGATCGCCTCGGCCTTGGCCCGGGTGCGGTTCCACACCCGCGGCTTCACCCCGGCGCGGGCCAGCCGGACGGCCATCGCCGCGCCCATCCGTCCCGCGCCGATCCAGCCGACCGACAGGTTCGAGTCGCTCATCTCGCCGCCCCTCTGCAAACGATTGCCCGATCAGTGTCCGGATCCCTTGCCGTTCGTGTCAAGGCTCCGCCTTGTGTGTGCTCGCGCTCCTGCGGCATAGTGCTGCAATCGACTGCAGTCACCCGGGAGGCACCATGGCGCCGTCGCTGCCGGACAGCACCGATGTCGTCGTGATCGGTGCCGGGCACAACGGGCTGGTCTGCGCGGCGTACCTGGCCGCGGCCGGGCTCGAGGTCTGCGTGCTCGAGGCGCGCGAGGTGGTCGGCGGCAACACGGTCACCGAGGAGCTGACGCTGCCCGGCTTCGCGCACGACTCCTGCTCCAGCGCGCACGTGCTGATCCAGTCCAACCCGCTGCTGGCCGACGACGAGCTCGGCCTGCTGTCCACGTACGGCCTGCGGTACGCGACGACCGATCCCGCGGTCGTGCTGCCGCAGGACGACGGCGGCCTGCTGGTCATGCGCCGGGACCTCGCCGCGACCGCGGCCGAGTTGGCCCGCTGGTCCACGCCGGACGCCCGCGCGTTCACGGAGCTGGTCGAGGAGTGGAACGGCGGGCTGGCAGCCGAGCACGGCCGGTGGAACTCCGGGTTGCCGCTCGGTCCGAACGGCGCCGCCTACCTGGCCGCCCGGTCCGGCAGCGCGTGGGACCTGATCCACCGGCGGTTCGAGCACCCGGTGGTGCGCGCGTTCGTGCTGTGGCTGTCGCTGGCGACCATCCAGGACCCGCGTCGGCCCGGCACCGGCGTGCTGCCGGCGTCGATCGCGGCCGGGCGGCTGCGGTTCGGCTGGGCGACGCCGATCGGCGGTTCCGGCGCGCTGCCGGCCGCTCTCGTGCGCCAGCTGAGCGCGCACGGCGGCACCGTGGTCACCGGCGCGCCGGCCGCTGCCATCGGCGTCCAGGACGGCCGGGCGGCCGCGGTGACCACAGTGGACGGTCGGCGGATAGCCGCCCGGCGCGCCGTCGTCTCCGGCGCGCACCTGGCCCGGCTCGCCGGCATGCTCACCGACCCGCCGGCGGACCTGGTCGCGGCCAGGGACAGCTGGCGACCGGGGCTGAGCGTGTTCGCGGTGCATGCCGCCCTCGAGGCCGACCTCGACTTCTGCGGCACCCGGTCGGTCGCGGCCGGCTTCGGCAGCGTGGCCGGCGTGGCCGACCAGCTCGACGCGTTCCGGCGGGGTGAGCCGGACACCCGCGACCCGTGGCTGCTCGTGGTCGACCAGACCGTCGTCGACCCCGACCGGGCACCCGGCGGCGCGGCCACGTTCAAGATTCTCACGATCGCGCCGTACCAGCGGGCCGACGGCCGGGACTGGGCCGAGGCCAAGGACGAGCACGCCGAGGCCCTGATCAAGCGGGTCGGCCGGCACGCCGGCGGTCTGTCCACACGCGACATCCTCGCCCTGCGGGCGGAGTCGCCGGTGGACGTGGCCGCGCACAACCCGTTCAACCTCGGCGGATCGTGCCACGGCGGCGAGTTCGTCACGCCGTCCGGCGAGGTGATCCCGGGCTGGACCGACTACGGCACCGGCGTGCCGGGCCTGTTCCTGACCGGCGCCACCAGCCATCCCGGCGGATCGGTGTCCGGCCGGCCGGGTCGCAACGCCGCCCGGGCCGTGCTCACGGCGCTCGGCCTCGATCCCGCGGCGGTGATGGGACCCCGCTAGGGCGTGGCTCCCGGTCGGCGGTGGATGCCGGCGGCGTCCAGGCGGCGTCCGGCAAGGCGGAGGGGTCGGCCGATACCGGGGTTGTATCGGTCGATCCCCGACAACGCCGCCGGTCGCCGTCTGGGCGCCGCCGGCGCCGCCAGGCGATCGGGAGGCACGCCCTACAAAGGCGGTCACGAGGCCGCGGCCGCGGACCCGCCGAGGTACAGCGTCGCCATCTCCGGGTGGTCCCGGACCTCGGCCGCCGTCCCCGTCAGGCGTACCTTGCCGCCCTCCATGACCACGCCGTGCGTGGCCAGTCCCAGTCCCAGCCGGACGTTCTGCTCGACCAGCAGCACCGTGGTCCCGCCCGAGTGCAGCTCCTGGATCAGCTCGGCTACCCCGGCCAGGCTGCGCGGGTCGAGCCCGAGGGAGGGCTCGTCGAGCAGGATCAGCCGCGGGTCGAGCATCAGGCAGCGGGCGATCTCCACCATCCGCCGCTGCCCGCCGGACAGGTTGCCGGCGGTGTCGTTCGCCCGCTCCTTGAGGATCGGGATCCGTTCGGTCAGCATCTCCAGCCGCTCGGCCAGCACGGACCGCCGGCGCCGCAGCAGAAACCCGCCCATCAGCACGTTCTCCCGTACGGTCATCGACGGGAACAGCGCCTGCGACTGCGGGACCTGGGTGATCCCGCGGCGCAGGATCTCGTCCGGCAGCAGACCGTCGGTGCGGTCACCGGCCATCGTGATCGTGCCGCCGCTGCACCGCAGCAGCCCGCTGATGACCCGCAGCACCGTGGACTTGCCGGCTCCGTTGGGGCCGACGACGCAGGTGACCGTGCCCTCGGCGCAGTCGAGGTCGACGCCCTGCAGCACGTCCCCGCCGCCGTAGCCGGCGGTCACTCCGGACAGCGAGAGCATGCCGCTCACCCCCGGTCCGTCGTGGACAGTTCGGGCCGCGAGCGGTCCTGCTCGGGTGCCCGCGCGGCCGGTGGCCGCCAGTCGTCGCCGAGGTACGCGTCCAGCACGACAGGGTCGTTGCGGATCTCCGCCGGCTCGCCCTCGGCGATCGGCCGGCCGCGGGAGAACACCACCACCGGGTCGCAGAGCTCCAGCACCATCGGGATGTTGTGCTCGACCACGAGGAACGTGATGCCCCGCGAGTTCAGCTCGCGGATCACGTCGGTGAGCCGGCCGAGCAGGCTCGGGTTGACCCCGCCGGCGGGCTCGTCGAGCAGGATCAGCTTCGGCTCCAGCATCAGCACCTGGGCCAGCTCGACCAGCTTCTGTTGCCCGTACGAGAGGTCGCCGGCCCGTTGCCCGGCGAACCGGCCGAGGCCGACCACGTCGAGCAGTTCGCGGGCCCGGTCGGCCTCGTCACCGCTGACCGCGTCGGCGAACATGGTCCGCCAGCGGCCGTCCGGCAGCGGTGCCACCACGTTCTGCAGCACCGACATCTCCTTGAACAACCGGGTCACCTGGAACGTGCGGCCGAGGCCGAGGTGGCCGCGCTTCCACGGCGGCATCCGGTCGATCCGCCTGCCCTCGAACCAGATCTCCCCCGAGTCGGCCTGCATGCCGCCGGTGACGAGGTTGAACAGCGTGGTCTTGCCGGACCCGTTCGGGCCGATGAGCGCGGTGATCGTGCTCTTCCGTACGGTCAGGTCGGCGTCGTCGACGGCGACGAGGCCGCCGAACCGCTTGCTGGCGCCCCTGATCTCCAGCAGCGGCTCGCCGGCCACCAGCGAGTCGGCAGACGCGACGGTCTGCAGCTCGGCCAGGGCCCGGTCGCGGGTCAGGGCGCCTCCGGCGCGGCCGAGCGCGCCGGTCTGGTCGGTGAACTCGACCTGCTCGGGCCGCCGGCGCCGCCACGCCGCCTGCGCGGTCGGCAGCAGCCCGGCCGGCAGGAACAGCACGGTCACCACCAGCAGGATGCCCATGATGAGCACGCGGGTGCCGGTGCCGCCGCCGTAGACGGTCGCCTCCTCGTTGATCAGTTGCACGATGAACGCGCCGACCAGCGGCCCGTACAGGGTGCCGCGGCCGCCGACGAGCGCGGACAGCACGATCATCACGCTGCCGAGGATCGCGAACGCGCCGAGCGGGTTGAGGAACGTGATGAAGTACGCGTACACGCCGCCGGCGACGCCGATGAAGAACGAGCTGGCCGCGAACGCGAGCACCTTGAACCGGGTGGTGTTCACGCCGATGGCGGCCGCCTTGCCCTCGTCCTCGCGGATCGCGATCAGCCCGGTGCCGAACTTGGTCCGCTTGATCCAGCCGCTGAACAGCACGGTGAGCACGAGGATGAGCAGGAAGACGTAGTAGAAGGGGATGTTCTGGAAGTCCTTGCTCCAGAACGGCAGCTCCAGCGTGATCCCGTCGGAGCCCTTGGTCAGCGGCCGCAGGTTGACCGCCAGGATCTGGGCCGCCAGCAGCAGTGCGATCGTGATGATGACGAACGCGTGCCCGCGGGTGCGCAGCACGACGAACCCGGCCAGGACCGCGACGACGACCGCGGTGATCCCGCCGAGCACCGCGATCCACAGTGGATTGACACCGGTGTGCAGGGCGATGATCGCGACCGTGTACGACCCGAGGCCGAGGAACATGCTGTGGCCCAGGGAGGTGTAGCCGGCGTACCCGGAGATGATGTTCCAGCTGACCGCCTGGATGGCCAGCAGGAACATCAGCAGCGCGACGCCCTGGGTGTACGGGTTCCACGGGTTGACCACCGGGTAGAGCAGCGCGGCCAGCAGGAACAGGCCGGCGACCAGGTGCGAGCGCGGCACCCGGGCGAGGAACCCCGGCAGCCGGACGGCACTCACACCGTGACCCCGTCCTCGCGCAGCCGCGCACCGAACAGGCCCTGCGGCCGGACCAGCAGCACCACCATGATCACCAGGTAGAACACCAGCGTCGACCAGCGCAGCGACCCGTACGTCGCGGTGAGCGTCTCGGCCAGGCCGAGCACCAGCGCGCCGACCATCGCACCCGGCAGGCTGCCCATCCCGCCGAGCACGACGATCCCGAGCAGCCGGGAGATCCAGTCGTAGTGCGAGGCCGGGAAGAACGGGTAGAGCACCGACAGGATCGACCCGCCGACGCCGGCGCTGGCGGCGCCGAGGGCGAACGCGAGCGCGGCGGTGCCGGTCGCGCTCACCCCGACCAGCGCCGCCGCCGAGGGATTCTGCGAGACCGCCCGGATCGCCCGGCCGGTCCAGGTCCTGGTCAGCACCAGGTAGAGGCCGGCGAGCACGACCACCGCGGCGAGGAAGCCGTACACCTGCGGCTTGGGCAGGTGGATCGAGCCGATCGTGAACGACTGCTCGAAGTAGCTCGGGGTGGCCGAGCGGAACTTGTTGCCGGACACCACGTTCAGGATGCCCTCGATGACGAGGGCGATCCCGAACGTGAGCAGCACGGACATCGAGGCGGACTGCCCGCGGATGCGGGAGACCACCGTGCGGTAGAGCACCCAGCCGAGGCCGAACATCATCGGCGTGGTGATCACGGAGGCGATGATCGGGTCGATGCCGGTCTCGCGCCACAGCCACCACGTCACCGTCGCGACCAGGATGAGGAACGCACCCTGGGCGATGTTGATGATCCGCATGACCCCGAAGATCAGGGTCAGCCCGGAGGCCATCAGCGCGTAGACGCCGCCGATGAGGATCCCGAGGACGAGGGCCTGGACGAGTTGCGCCATCAGCTCTACTTCCAGTCGGGCTTCGGGTTGACGACCGTCTCCGTCGTCGCCAGGTCAGGCGGGCCGACGACCTGGACCTTGTTGGACTGCCACTGCGCCAGCAGGAACTGGCCGCGCGGCTCGCCAGTCGCCGTCCAGGACAGCGGGCCGAGGATCGTCTGCACCTCGTTCGCGTGCAGCCAGTCGCGGATCTTGGCCTGGTCGATCGACCCGACCTTGGTCACCGCGGTCTGCAGCACCTGCGCCGTGGCGAAGGCGTCGGCCGCGTCCTCGGCCGGGTCGGCGTTCTTGTACGCGGCCTTGTAGCCGGAGACGAACTCGGCGTTCTGCGGAGTCTTCGCGTCCTGGCTCCAGCTGACCGTGTAGAAGACGCCCTCGGTGTTGTCGGTCCCGATCGCGCTGCTGTACTGGCCGGCGTTGCTCGGAGCCGAGGTCTGGAAGAGCATCTTCGGCGAGTAGCCGAGCTGCTTGAGCGAGCGGACCAGGCCGACGCCGTCCTCGAACACCGCGCCCTGCGCGATGAGGTCGGGCTTCTTCGTGGACAGCTGGCTGGCGATCGACTGGAAGTTCGTCGTGTCGGCCGGGTAGGTCTGGCTGTAGACCGTCTGCACGCCCAGCGCGGACAGCTGCTTCTGCATGGACTCGATCACCGGCGCGGCGAACGGGTCGTCCTGCGTCGGGTATGCCGCGGTCTTCGGCCGCTGGTCGGGCGGCAGTGTCTTGATGTAGTTGACGAACACGTCGGCCTGGTGCGGCGCGGTCGCCTGCTGGGCGAAGAACAGGTATTTGAAGCCGCGGGCGAACATGTTCGGCGCGCCGCCGGCCGGCTCGACGAAGACCATCTGGTTCTTCTCCGCGACCGCGGAGGCCGGGTAGTTCAGCAGCGACGAGAAGGTGCCGAGCAGCAGGTCCACCTTGTCCTGCGTGATCAGCTTGGTGTAGTCGGAGACGACCGTGTCCTGGCTGCTGGCGTCATCGACGATCTTGAGCTGGACCTGCCGGCCGAGCAGGCCGCCGGACTCGTTGACCTGCTTCTGCCAGACCTCGTAGCCGCGCTTCGCCTCGCCGCCGGGCTGCGAGAAGTCGCCGGTGAGCGGCAGTGAGATGCCGATGACGATCGGTTCGGTCGAGGTGGTCGCCTGCTCGGACGGGCGGGAGCCGCAGGCGGCCAGCGTCAGCGCCGCCACCACCCCCAGCGCGGCGGCGCCAAGGCGGCGACGGCGGCGGGTTGCGGGCCGGTCCGGGGCAGCGGGCCGGCCGGGGACAGGGAACGGACGAGCGCTCATCGGGCCCTCCACGCTGAGGCGGCACGGGGTCGCCGGGGACAGCAATCGTTTGCTGCCCGGATGATGTGGCGGCGGCCACACGACTGTCAAGGGTTCGCACGGAACACGCAGGGAATGGATATTCGCCCGTGACCCTCACTGCAAACGACTGCGGTGTACGGTTACGATTCCGCTGATAACGCTGCGCGTACAGGAGCACCGGTGCCGACCAGCCTCACCCTGGGATCGTTCACGCCGTCCGTGCTGCTGCGGGTCGCCCGCGCCACCGGCGCGCTGGCCGACGCCGGGCTCGAGGTCATCGAGACGCCGGTGCCGTCCTCGCCCGGCCAGTTCTCCGCGCTGCTCGACGGCGGTCTCGACGCCGTGCTGACCAGCCCGGACAACGTGCTGGCGTACCGGTACAGCCCGACCAACCCGCTCGGGCGCACCGCCGACGCCCGGATCGTGTCGGCCGTGGACCGTGGCCTCGGCCTGGCCCTGTACGCGTCGGCCGAGCCGGCCGAGCTGCGCGGCCGCACCTTCGGCGTGGACGTGCCCGGCTCCGGCTTCGCGTTCGCGATGTACGCGCTGGCCGAGTCGGTCGGCCTGGCCCGGGAGGACTACGAGGTGGTCGCGCTCGGCTCCACCCCGAAGCGGCTGCGGGCGCTGCTGCGCGGCGAGTGCGCCGCGACGATGCTCAACGCCGGCAACGAGCTGCACGCCGAGGCGGCCGGCTACCGGGCGCTCGCCGCGGTGAGCCGGGACTGCGCGCCGTACCTCGGCACCGTCCTCGCGGTGGTCGGCGACGCGCAGCTGGAGCCGGCGGGCCGGCTGGCCGCCGCGCTGGCCCGGACCGCCGCCGACGTCGTCGCCGGCCGGCTGGACGGGCCGACCGCGGCCGAGGCCGCCGACGCGCTCGGGTTGCCGGCGCCGCTGGCCGGGCGCCACCTCGCCCGGCTGAAGGACCCGGACGAGGGGCTCGTGCCGGACGGGGTCGTCGACCCGGCCGCGATCCGGACGATCGTGCAGCTGCGCCGCCGCTACCGGCCGGAGACCGACGGCGGGACCGACCTGTTCGCGCCGGCGCTGACGGCGGGATCGGGCCTGCTGGTCGCGTCCTGATGGCCGCGCCGACCACCCAGCCGACGACCGAACCCGGCCGCTCCTCCCTCCGGTTGCTGCAGCTGACCTCGTTCGTCAGCACGCTCGATCGGTTCGCCATGCCGTCGGTGCTGCTGGCGATCTCCCGGGACCTGGACGTGCCGCTGCCGTCGGTGGTCACCGCGGCGAGCGTCTACTACATCGCGTACGGGGCGATGCAGCCGGTCTGGGGGATCGTCTCCGACCGGCTCGGCCGGGTCCGCACGCTGCGCGTCACGCTGCTGCTGGCAGCGATCGCGACCGCGGTGTCGGCCACCATGCACGGTGTCGCGGGACTGATCATCACCCGCGGCATCGCCGGCGCGCTGTTCGGCGCGGCGATGCCGACCTGCCTGATCTACGTCGGCGACGTGGTGCCGATCCGGCACCGGCAGCAGGAGGTGACCCGACTGCTGGTCGGCGTGGCGCTCGGCACCGCGCTCGGCGCGGTCGGTGCCGGCGCGCTGGCCCAGGTCGCCTCCTGGCGGCTGGCGTTCGCGATCACCGGCGGCTGCGCGCTGGTGCTTGCCGTGCTGCTGCGCCGGCTACCCGAGCCCGCTGGCCGGCCACGGCAACACCTGCTCGCCCCGCTCAAGCACGTCCTGGCCACGCCGGTCGCCCTGCTGGTGCTGCTGCTGTCGTTCATCGAAGGCGTGGTGCTGCTCGGCACACTGACGCTGCTGCCGGCCGCGGTCGAGTCGGCCGGCACCGGCGCGGCGGTGGCCGGCGCGGTGACCGCCGCGTACGGGCTGGCCGTGCTGGCGTTCGCGCCGATGGTCGGTCGGCTGTCCCGGCACTGGCCGACCTGGCGGCTGATCGGCATCGGCGGTGCCGCCGCGGTCGCCGGCTGCCTGACCGCGGCGCTGTCCCAGCAGGCGCCGGTGGCCACCGCCGCGGCCGTGCTGCTCGGGCTGGCCTGGGCGGCGATGCACTCGTCGCTGCAGACCTGGGCGACCAGCGTCCTGCCCGACGCCCGGGCCGCGATGGTCTCGCTGTTCGCCGGGGCGCTGTTCGCCGGCAGCGCGCTCGCCTCGGCGGTGGTGGCCGGCCCGGCCGGCGCCGGTGAGTTCAGTGCGATCTTCGGCGCGCTCGCCGCGCTGGCCGTGCCGCTCGCGCTGCTCGGGACGGTCGGCCGGGCCCGATGGCGGCCGCCGGCCGACCCGGTCGCCGATGGCGTACCCGGTTCCGTGTCGGCCAACTAGTATGCCCCGCGTGCCAGCGCCGACACTCCGGGACGTCGCCCAGCTCGCTGGCGTGCACCCGGCGACCGCGTCCCGCGCGCTGAACCCGCAGACCCGGCCCCTGGTCAACGCCGACACGGCCCGCAAGGTGCTGCGGGCTGCCGAGTCCCTCGGCTACCAGCCGAACCCGATCGCCCGCAGCCTCAAGACCGCCCGGACCACCACCGTCGGGCTGGTCATCCCAGACCTCACCAACCCGCTGTTCCCGCCGATCGTCCGCGGCATCGAGGACGTCCTGTCCCCGGCCGGCTACAGCGCCCTCATCGTCAACACCGACAACGACCCGATCCGGGAGGAGGCGCAGATCGAGTCGCTGCGCTCCCGGCAGGTCGAGGGGCTCATCGTGGCCACCGCGCGGCGCGAGCACCCGCTGCTGGTCCGGCTGCACGCCCAGGGCGTGCGGATGGTGCTGGTGAACCGGCGGGTCGACAACCTCGAACTGCCCGCGGTGACCGCCGACGACGCGGTCGGCATCGGGCTCGCGGTCGCGCACCTGGCCGGGCTCGGGCACCGGCGGATCGCCCACCTCGCCGGACCGCAGAACACGTCGACCGGAGTGGTCCGCGCCCGCGCGTTCCGGCACGCGGTACGCGACCAGGGACTCGCCGACGACCCGGCGCTGGTGGCCGAGAGCGCGTACTGGTCGGAGGCGGACGGGGCGCAGGCGCTGCGCGGCCTGCTCGACTCGGGCGCCGGGTTCACCGGGATCGTCTGCGGCAACGACCTGCTCGCGCTCGGCTGCTACGACGTGTTCCACGAGCGCGGACTGCGCTGCCCCGAACAGATCAGCGTGGTCGGCTTCAACGGGATGCCGTTCCTGGACAAGATGCAGCCCCCGCTCACCACGGTGAGCATCCCGCACTACGAGCTCGGCTTCGAGGCCGCGCGGCTGCTGCTCGACGCGATCGACGAGCCGGACCGGATGCCGCGCTCGGTGCTGCTCGCGCCGTCGCTGGTGGTCCGCCGCTCCACCGCCCCGCCGCGGCCGGCCCAGGTCGGATAGCCGGGCGGCTACGTGGACCGGCGGGCCGTCCGCCGGGCGCCGACCAGGCGCAGCGCGAACTCGCCGTGGCGAGTGGCCAGCTCGTCCTGGCCGACCGGGGCGCCGGGCCGGAACCAGCCGGCCACGCCCGCGCCCATGTCCAGGATCGCGTACGCCGCCAGCCGCGGCGACTCCACCGCGAACGCGCCGTCCCGCACGCCTGTCTCGACCAGCCGGCGCAGCCGCCGCTCGTACTCGGCCTGCTTCCGCAGCACGGCCGACCGGTGCGGCTCGGGCAGGCTGTCGATCTCCCGGCCGGCGACGAACGCCTCCCGCGGGTGCTCGGCGTGGAACCGGACGTGCGCCTCCACCGCCCGGCGCAGCTGCTCGCGG
Organism: Mycobacteriales bacterium; assembly: GCA_036558285.1. Lineage (GTDB taxonomy): Bacteria > Actinomycetota > Actinomycetes > Mycobacteriales > CADCTP01 > CADCTP01. The sequence continues at coordinate 21,195 of DATBFW010000062.1, forward strand.
ACGTCGCCGGCCGAGCGGACCGCGGCTCGCTGCGCGGCCAGCATCGCCTCGGTGGTGCCGACGACGATGTCGACCAACAGGTCCTGCTTGGACCGGAAGTGCTTGTAGACGCTCGGCCCGCGGATGCCGACCCTGGCACCGATCTCGTCGACCGTCGCCGCCCGGTAGCCGTGCGCGGCGAACAGCTCAAGGGCCGCCGTGCGCACCTGCTCCGGCCGGTCGGCCGGCTGCCCCGACCGGCCGCGGCGGGGCAGCACCGGCCGGCTTCCCCGGGCGGACGCAGTGGCGCCGGGCATCGTCACCTCGGGACTGATCGAGAGCAGGGAGGCCGCAGTCTAGCGCTGCTCCGCCGCCTCGATGCCGCTACGGTGACACAGGTGGATTCCGACGCGCGGTTCCAGGCGACGCTGCGCTCGCACGTGGAGTCCGGCAGCCGTCCACTGTGGATGGTTCAGGCCCAGGGGCGGCGGGAGCGGGTGGTCCAGTAGCGGTCCGGCGGCTCGGTCAGGTCGGCCAGCTCGTCCGGGTCGAACGAGACCGCGGCCGCGTTCGACGCGAGCTGGTCCGGCGTCACCGCGCCGGAGAGCACCACGTCGCACCACGGCTGGGCCAGTACGGCGCCGATCGCCACCGCGTCCGCGCCGACGCCGTACCGCTCGGCGACCGCGCGCAGTGCCACCGGCGCCTCGGCGCCGGCCAGCCGTCCGTTGGCGACCGCCTCCTTGACCACGACGCGGCAGCCGGCCTCGTGCGCGGCCGCGAGCGCCGGCCCGGCCGAGCGCTCCAGCAGGTTCCAGGTCGACTGCACCGAGGTGACCAGGCGGGCGCCGCCGGCGGACAGCTCGAGCGCCCGCTCGATCGCCTCGCCCTGCCGCGGGCCCGAGGTGGACACGCCGATCTCGATCCCGCTGTCGCGCAGCTCGGCCAGCGCGGCCAGCAGCGGGCCGTCGGTCAGCAGCGGGCTGTCCGGGACCAGCGAGTGCACCTGGTAGAGCCGCAGCCAGCCGCCCAGCAGCGCCCGCGACTCGGCCAGCTGCCGGCGGAACGTGGCCAGGTCGTGGTGCTTGACCTCGTGCGTGTCGACGTCGAGCCGCCAGTCGCCGACGTACTCGTAGCCCCACTTGCTGGCCACGAACACGTTTTCCGGCCGCCGGTCGTCCAGCCAGGAGCCGAGGAACTGCTCGGCGTCCCCGTACGAGCGGGCCGCGTCGGCGTACCGGATCCCCAGCGCGTACGCGGCGTCGAGCAACTCGTGTGCCCGCGCCCGCAGCTCGTCGCGGCTGCGGTCGCCGGGCAGGTCACGGTCCCGCCCGGAGGTGATGTACGCCGGCCGGCCGATCGCCGCGAGCCCCAACCCGAGTCGCCCCACGTGGGAAACCTAGCGGCAGCTGGGAAGGATCGGACCATGGCACGCACCGAGGCAGCGCAGGGCCAGTTCACCCGCGACTCCCGCTACATCACGACCCGGATCACCGCCGACGGCCGGGACGGCTACCCGGTCGAGCCGGGGCGCTACCGGCTCGTGGTCAGCCGGGCCTGCCCGTGGGCGAGCCGGGCGGTGGTGGTGCGCCGGCTGCTCGGGCTGGAGGACGTGCT
>DATBFW010000063.1:0-32633 GCA_036558285.1 Mycobacteriales bacterium
CGCGGTCATGCCGCCACCTCCTCGGTGGTCCTGGTCAGGTCGAAGAACACGTCCTCGAGGGAGCGCTCGACCGGGGTGAGCTCGCGGATGTCGATGCCGTCGGCGACCAGCGCCCTGGCCAGCTCGGGGGCCTGCGCGGCCGGGCCGGACAGCCGCAGCACCGGCCCGTCGACCTCGACCGCGTCGTCGCCGGCGACACGCATCGCGACGGCCAGCGCGCGGTCGAGCGGGTGCGCGACGAGCCGGATCCCGGTTGCGCCGCGCAGGTCGGCCACGGTCGACTCGACCAGCAGCCGGCCGGCGGAGATGATCCCGACCCGGTCGCAGATCTCCTGCACCTCGGCCAGCAGGTGGCTGGACAGCAGCACGGTCTGCCCGCCGGCGGCCACGTCGACCAGCAGCGCCCGCATGTCGGCCATGCCGGCCGGGTCCAGCCCGTTGGTCGGCTCGTCCAGCACGAGCAGGTCGGGCTCGCCGAGCAGGGCCGCGGCCACGCCGAGCCGCTGCTTCATGCCCAGCGAGTACGCCTTGAACCGGTCGCCGGCCCGCTCGGACAGGTCGACCCGCTCCAGCACCCGGTCGACGTCGCGTTCGCCGAGGCCGCGGTAGCGGGCGAGCACCCGCAGGTTCTCCCGGCCGGACAGGTACGGATAGAAGCCCGGCCCCTCGACCAGCGAGCCGGTCCTGGCCACCGCCACCGGGTCGCCCGGCGGGAGGCCGTGCACGGTGGCCCGGCCCGAGGTCGGCCGGACCAGGCCGAGCAGCATCCGCAGCGTCGTCGTCTTCCCGGCGCCGTTCGGGCCGAGGAAGCCGTACACCTCGCCGCGGCGGACGGTCAGGTCCACCGCGTCGACCGCGGTGCGCGGGCCGAAGGTCTTGGTGAGCCGTTGCGTGCTCACGATCGTCGCGTCCATGCCGTCGATGGTTCGACGCCGAGCCTCTCCGGTCGTCGGTCCCTCGACGGCTCCCGGGTACGCAGATCCGCGTACCTGCGCTGCCGCTCCGCGTGGACGCGCCGCGCGGTCGGGGGTCCTATGGTCGGCACGTGGACGCGGCCCGGACCGGCTGGCGCCGCCTGTGGATCCTCATCCCGGCGGTGCCGCTGCTGGTCGTCTGCCTGGGCGGCACCCACCCGGCCGGCGCGAACCAGGACAACCCCCCGGACGCGCTCGGCTACGTCCTCGTCGCGATCGCCGCGCTCAGCCTGCTGCTGCGCCGCCGCGCCCCGCTGGCCGGGGTCGCCATCGCCGCGGTCGCCACTGGGGTCTACTTCGGCACCGGCCAGCCGTACGGACCGATCCTGTTCGTCGGGCCGGTCTGGGCCTGGTGCCTGGCCGCGAGCATGCCGCTGCGCCGCGCGGTGCCGTGGCTGGTCGGCTTCCTGGTCGCCCTGCTCGCCGGAGCCGGCCCGGGGCACGTGCACCGCAACGGCTGGGCCGGGCTGCTGGTGTGGGGAGCGGCCATGGTCGCCGCCGTGGCCGCCGGGGCCGCGGTCGGCTTCGCGCTCGCCGCCCGGGCCCGGTCCGAGGAGGCCGCCCGGGCCGAGATCGCCCGGCGCGCGGTGAGCGAGGAGCGGCTGGCGATGGCCCAGGACGTGCACGACGGCGTCGGGCACAGCCTTGCGGTCATCGCCATGCAGGCCGGGGTGGCCGCGCACGTGCTCGACCGCGACCCGGTCCGGGCCCGCGAGCTGATGGCCACCGTCGCCGCGACCAGCCGGGAGGCGCTCGACGGGCTGCGCGCCGACCTGGAGCGGATGCGCTCGCCGGCCGACGAGGCCGCCCGCCGGCCCGCGCCGGGGCTGGCCGACCTGCCGCTGCTGCTGGACCGGATGCGCGACGGCGGGCTGCGGCTGTCGGTGACGCTGCCGGAGAGCGACGCGGTGCCCCCGGACGTGGGCGCCGTCGCGTACCGGATCGTGCAGGAGTCGCTGACCAACGTGCTGCGGCACGCCGGCACCAGCGAGGCGTCGGTGCGGGTCGCGGTGGACGGGGCGCTGCACGTCGAGGTGTCCGACCGGGGGAACGGGCCGGCCGGCGGCGATGGTGGCAGCGGCATCGCCGGCATGCGCCGGCGGGCCGAGTCGGTCGGCGGGCAGCTGTCCGCGGGACCGCGGGAGGGCGGAGGATTCGTGGTGCAGGCGGAGCTGCCGGCGTGACCCCGATCCGGGTCGTCGTCGTCGACGACCAGGCGCTGGTCCGGATGGGCCTGCGGGCGCTGTTCGAGACCGAGCCGGACACCGACCTGGTCGGCGAGGCCGAGGACGGCAGGTCCGGGCTGACCGAGATCCGCCGTACCGTCCCGGACGTCGTGCTGATGGACGTGCGGATGCCGGTCCTGGACGGTCTGTCCGCGCTGCGGGAGATCACCGCGGACCCGCGGCTGACCAAGGTCAAGGTCATCGTGCTGACCACCTTCGAGCTGGACGAGTACGTCTTCGAGGCGCTCGCCGGCGGCGCGAGCGGGTTCGTGCTCAAGGACGCCGACCCGGGCGACCTGCTGCGGGCGGTGCGGGTGGTCGCCGACGGCGGGTCGCTGCTGTCGCCGAGCGTGACCCGGCGGGTGATCTCGGAGTTCGCCACCGGCCGGCGGGCGGCGCCGCACCCGCGGATCAAGGAGCTGACCGACCGGGAGCGGGAGATGGTCGCCTGGGTGGCGACCGGGCGGTCCAACGACGAGATCGCCGAGGAGCTGGTGATCAGCCCGGCGACGGTACGCACGCACGTGAGCCGGGCGATGCTCAAGCTCGGGGCCCGGGACCGGGCCCAGCTGGTGGTCTTCGCCATCGAGTCCGGGCTGCAGGCCGAGCCGTCCTGACCCCGTGCGGGCCGTCCTGGTCGGAAGGGGCACCATGGACCCGTGGCGGACGCACCGGACGACCGGGATCCCCGGCGCGAGCACGCCCGTGGGAGGGCGGCCGGCGGCGCCGATGTGGTGCGGGCGCGGCCGGTTCGGCTGCGCCGGGTCGCGTTCGGGACCTCGGCCGTCGTTGTGGTGCTGTTCGTGGCGATCGCGGCGCTGCTCGGGCGTACCAGCAGCGAGGGCGTCGAGTTCGGCCCCGGCGACCAGATCGCGATGGTGCTGCTCGGCGGGCTGGTCGCGGCCGGCGTGCTGGTGCTGGCCCGGCCGACCGTGGTGGCCGACCTGGACGGTGTCCGGGTGCAGAACATCTTCACCACCAAGGACGTGCCCTGGGAGGTCGTCCGGGCCGTGTCGTTCCGGGACGGCACGCCCTGGGCGATGCTCGACCTCGCCGACGACGACCAGATCGCGCTGCTCGCGGTGCAGGCGGCCGACGGCCAGCGCGCGGTGACCACCGTCCGGGCCCTGCGTGCGCTGCACGCGCGGCACGCCGCCGGGGAAGGCCACGGGCCCTCCACGCGTTCACATGGGGTAACCTGAACGGGACGACCAGCCTCTGCCTGGTGCAGAGGTGTGCAAGCGGAGCTCACGCTCCCACCCGAGCCGCCGCGAGGCAGCCGGGTCCGGTCTTGTCGCGGCGCCCGAGGCGCAGCGGCGGTGGAGGCGTATCCCGCCTCGCGACCGGTCGAGCGTGGCCTTCGTGAGCACCGTCCCTGACCGCTCACTGAGGAGGCCCCATCAGTACTGAGCCCCGCATCAACGACCGGATCCGCGTCCCCGAAGTGCGGCTCGTCGGTCCAGAGGGGGAGCAGGTCGGCATCGTGCGCATCGAGGATGCGCTCCGTCTGGCCCAGGAAGCAGAGCTCGACCTTGTCGAGGTCGCTCCGATGGCCCGTCCGCCGGTCGCGAAGCTCATGGACTACGGCAAGTTCAAGTACGAGAGCGCGCAGAAGGCGCGTGAGGCCCGCCGCAACCAGGCGCTCACCGTCATCAAGGAGATGAAGCTCCGGCCGAAGATCGACCCGCACGACTACTCGACCAAGAAGGGTCACGTCGAGCGGTTCCTGCGTCAGGGCGACAAGGTCAAGGTCACCATCATGTTCCGCGGTCGCGAGCAGTCCCGGCCGGAGCTCGGCTTCCGGCTGCTACAGCGGCTGGCGGACGACATCCAGGAGCTCGGCTTCGTGGAGTCGTCGCCGAAGCAGGACGGTCGCAACATGGTGATGGTCGTGGCGCCGCACAAGAACGCCAAGGTCGTACGCGCCTCGCGCGAGCCGTCGCCCCAGCCCGAGACCGCCGGCTGACCCGAGCCCGGGTCGGCCGACACCTGACGCGCCCCGGCGCGTGCCTGCGAGGAGAACCACTTCACCATGCCGAAGAACAAGACGCACAGCGGCACCGCCAAGCGTGTCCGGGTGACCGGTGGCGGCAAGCTGCTGCGCCAGCACACCAACCGCCGCCACCAGCTCGAGCACAAGCCGAGCACCCGCACCCGGCGGCTGGCCGGCACGACCGAGGTCGCGCCCGCGGACGTCAAGCGGGTCCGGAGGCTGCTCGGTCGCTGACCGTCCTGACCAACTTCGCTGCCCCGTGACCCGGTGCGGCGCCAGACGACGAGGAATCACCAGTGGCACGCGTGAAGCGGGCGATCAACGCCCAGAAGAAGCGGCGGACGACGCTGGAGGCGGCCAGCGGCTACCGCGGGCAGCGCTCCCGGCTGTACCGGAAGGCCAAGGAGCAGCTGCTGCACTCCGGCAACTACGCCTTCCGCGACCGGCGGGCCCGCAAGGGCGACTTCCGCCAGCTATGGATCACCCGGATCAACGCCGCGGCCCGGGCGAACGGGATGACGTACAACCGGTTCGTGCAGGGGCTCAAGGCCGCCGGGCTCGAGGTCGACCGGAAGGTGCTGGCCGACCTGGCGGTGACCGACCCGACCGCGTTCGCCGCGCTCGTGCGCACCGCGCGGGCGGCGCTGCCGGCCGGCGAGTCCGCCGCCTGAGCTTGCGGCTCTCTTCCGACGCCGCGCCAGCCCTCCCGGGCCGGCGCGGCGTCGCGCTTTCTCTTCGGCCGTCCCACCGGGTGCCGGCCGGCGTGCGGCGGGCAGCGCGCACGAGGGGTGGCTGAGGTGTTCACGGAGCGGACGCCGCGCGTCGTCGCGGCCCGGAAGCTGACCCGTCGGGCCGGTCGCGACGCGGCCGGGCAGTTCCTGGCCGAGGGACCGCAGGCGGTCCGGGAAGCGCTCGCCCACGACCCGCCGCCGGGCGAGCTGTTCGTCACCGAAACCGCGGCCGGCCGGCACGCCGACCTGGTCGAGCGGGCGCACGCCGCCGGCGTACCGGTCTGCGCGGTCACCGCCCGCGCCGCTGCCGCGCTGTCGGAGACCGCCACGCCGCAGGGCATCGTCGCGGTCTGCCCGGTGCTCGACGTGCCGCTGGCGACCGCGCTGGCCGGCGCTCCCCGGCTGGTCGCCGTCCTCGCCGACATCCGCGACCCTGGCAACGCCGGCACCGTGCTGCGCAGCGCGGACGCCGCCGGCGCCGACGCGGTGGTGCTGGCAGGCGACAGCGTCGACCCGTACAACGGCAAGACCGTGCGGGCCAGCGCCGGCTCGCTGTTCCACCTGCCGGTCGTCCGTGCCGCCCCGCTGCCCGACGCACTGGCCGCCGTCCGCGCCGCCGGTCTGACCGTGCTGGCCGCGGACGGCGCCGGCGAGCGCGAGCTGACCGACCTGCCGGAGCTGGCCGGCCCGACCGCCTGGCTGTTCGGGAACGAGGCCTGGGGCCTGCCGGCGGAGACCGGCGCGCTGGCCGACGCCAGGGTCCGGATCCCGATCTCGCCCCGGGCGGAGAGTCTGAACCTTGCCGCAGCCGCCGCCGTGTGCCTGTTCGCGTCGGCGACCACCCAGGAACTCCTTGGTGGCGCTGTCTCGGGCCGGCGTGCTATTCCCTAGGGCCTCAAGGGCATGAGGGGGGAAGCCCTGCTGAACGCCTACGACGAACTGCCCGACGGCCTGCTCGTGGCCGGCCCGGACGGCCGGGTCACCGCGCTGAACCGTGCCGCCCGCCGGTTGCTGGGCACGACCGGCGACCCGCGCGGGCGCGACTACCGCGAGGTGCTGCCGCTGGTCGACTCGGCCGGCACCGACTGGTGGAGCGTGGTCTCCCCGTACCGGGGGCTGGCCAGCCGGACCGGCCATCCCGAGCGGCAGCTGGAGCTGCGCGGCTCGGGCCGGGAGTTCCTGGTGACGGCCCGGTACGTGCGGGACCGGCCGGGCGGGCCGGTGCAGCGGCTGGTCGTCGCGTTCCGGGACACCAGGGCCCGCCGGCGCGCCGACCGGGACCAGGCCGACCTCGTCTCCACCGTCGCGCACGAGATCCGCTCACCGCTGACCACGGTCAAGGGCTTCACCTCGACCCTGATGGCCAAGTGGGACCGGCTGGCCGACCCGCAGAAGCAGGCCATGCTGGCCGCGGTCAACGCGGACGCGGACCGCGTGGTCCGGCTGCTGTCCGACCTGCTCGACGTGTCCCGGATCGACGCCGGCCGGCTGCGGCTGCGCCCCCAGGTTGTCGACGTGCCGCAGATCGTCCGCCGCGTCGTCGGCGGCCGGGTGGCGGCCGGCGACCCGCCGGACCGCTTCCTGATGCTCGCTGCCGGCGGCCTGCCGGAGACCTGGCTCGACCCCGACCGGGTGACCCAGATCGTGTCCAACCTGGTCGAGAACGGGATCCGGCACGGCGCCGGGACCGTGACGATCGAGACCGTCGGCGCGAAGACCAGCTCCGGCGCGGCCGCGATCGAGCTGACCGTGTCGGACGAGGGCGCCGGCGTCGACGAGATCAGCCGGCCGCGGATCTTCTCCCGGTTCTGGCGGCAGGGGCACGCCAGCGGCACCGGACTCGGGCTGTTCATCGTCAAGGGAATCGTCGAGGCGCACCACGGCGAGATCTGCGTCGACGAGGCGCCCGGTGGCGGCGCCCGGTTCCGGGTGCTGCTGCCGGCCGGCGGACCGCCGTACGAGACCGGATAACCCGGTCGGGGCGGGGCGGGGTCGCTCACTACACTTTTGGCGTGTCCGAAGGAAATCCCGCCGCCGGGCTGGCGGCCGAGGCCCTCGACTCCGCCGTCCGTTCGGCGGAGAAGGCCTTTGCCGAGGCTGCGGACCTGGACGCGCTGTCCCGGGCCAAGCCGGCGCACCTCGGTGACCGGTCGCCGCTGCGGCTGGCCCGCCGGGGCATCGGCGCGCTGCCCGGCCCGGAGCGGGGTGAGGCGGGCCGGCGGCTCAACGAGGCGCTCTCCGCCGCCCAGGCCGCGTACGACGCCCGGCTGGCGGCGCTGACCGCCGAGCGGGACGCCCGGGTGCTGGCCGAGGAAACCGTCGACGTCACGCTGCCCTGGGACCGCCGCCCGCGCGGTGCCCGGCACCCGCTGACCAGCCTGGCCGACCGGATCGCCGACGTCTTCGTCGCGATGGGCTACGAGGTGGCCGAGGGTCCCGAGGTCGAGTCGGAGTGGTTCAACTTCGACGCGCTCAACTTCGGCAAGGACCACCCGGCCCGGGCCGCGATGGACACGTTCTACGTCGACGGCGACCCCGGCCTGCTGCTGCGCACCCACACCTCGCCGGTGCAGGCCAGGGTGCTGCTCGAACGCACCCCGCCGGTCTACGTGGTGGTGCCCGGCAAGACCTACCGGACCGACGAGGTCGACGCGACCCACAGTCCGGTCTTCCACCAGGTCGAGGGCCTCGCGGTGGCCGAGGGCATCACGATGGCCCACCTGCGCGGGACGCTCGACCACTTCGCCGCGCAGATGTTCGGTTCCGGCCTGCGGACCCGGTTCCGGCCGCACTTCTTCCCGTTCACCGAGCCGTCGGCCGAGTTCGACCTGCAGTGCTGGGTGTGCCGGGGGGCCTCGGTCGGCGACCCGTCCCGGCCGTGCCGGACCTGCAAGTCCGAGGGCTGGGTCGAGTGGGGCGGCTGCGGGATGGTCAACCCCCGGGTGCTGATCGCCTGCGGTGTCGACCCGGAGCGCTACAGCGGCTTCGCGTTCGGGATGGGCATCGAGCGGACGCTGTTGGCCCGGCACGACGTGGAGGACATGCGGGACATGTTCGAGGGGGACGTGCGGTTCATGCTGCCGTTCGGAACGGAGGTCTGAGGCGTGCGGCTGCCGCTGTCCTGGCTGCGTGAGCACGTGGCGCTGCCGCCGTCGCTGACGGCCCCGGAGATCGCGGCCGGGCTGGTCCGGCTCGGTGTCGAGGTCGACGAGATCGACGAGGTCGGCGCCGACCTCGTCGGGCCGGTGCTGGTCGGGCGGGTGCTGGAGTTCGGGGAGTTCACCGCCGGCAACGGGAAGACGATCCGCTGGTGCCAGGTCGACGTGGGGGAGGGCCCGCGCGGCATCATCTGCGGCGCCCGCAACTTCGCCGCCGGCGACCTGGTCGTGGTCGCGCTGCCGGGCGCTGTGCTGCCGGGCGGGTTCGCGATCACCGCGCGGAAGACGTACGGGCACGTGTCCGACGGGATGATCTGCTCGGCCCGCGAGCTCGGCCTCGGCGACGAGCACTCCGGGATCATCGTGCTGCCGCCGGACCTGGCCCCCCTCGGCACCGACGCGGTCGAGCTGCTGCACCTGCGCGACGTCGTGTTCGACCTGGAGACCACGCCCGACCGCGGCTACGAGATGTCGGTGCGCGGCATCGCGCGGGAGCTCTCGCACGCCTTCGACGCGGCGTACGCGGACCCCGCGGCGGTGGCCGTGGCGGAGCCGGACGGGGACGGCTGGCCGGTGCTCATCGAGGACCCGGTCGGCTGCGACCTGTTCTCGGCCCGGACGGTCACCGGGCTCGACCCGGCGGCACCGACTCCGCTGGAGATCCGGCGCCGGCTCGTGCTGTCCGGCATCCGGTCGATCTCGCTAGCCGTCGACGTCACGAACTACGTGATGCTGGAGACCGGCCAGCCGATGCACGCGTTCGACCGCGGCCGGCTCACCGGTGCGATCACGGTGCGCCGGGCCAGGCCGGGGGAGACGCTGGAGACCCTGGACGGGGTCCGGCGCACGCTCGACCCGGACGACCTGCTGGTCACCGACGAGTCGGGGCCGATCGCGCTGGCCGGGATCATGGGCGGCGCGGCGACCGAGATCGGGCCGGAGACCACCGACGTCGTGCTGGAGGCGGCGCACTGGCAGCCGGCGACGATCTCCCGCGGCATCCGCCGGCACAAGCTGCCCAGCGAGGCGTCCAAGCGGTTCGAGCGCGGGGTCGACCCGCTGGTGGGCGGGCCGGCGCTGGCCAGGGCCTGCGCGCTGCTGGCGTCGCTGGGCGGGGCGCAGGTCGACCGCGGGGTGACGGTCGCCGGTCCGGGCCCGGTGCCGGTGACCGTGACGCTCGCCGCCGACCTGCCCGAGCGGACGGCCGGCATCCCGATCCCGGGCGAGGTCGTGCAACGCCGGCTGGAGCAGGTCGGCTGCACGGTGACCGCGGCGCCCGGCGGGCTGTTCACGGTCGTTCCGCCGTCCTGGCGGGACGACCTGGTCGACCCGGCCGACCTCGTCGAGGAGGTCGTCCGGCTGGAGGGATACGAGACGATCCCGTCGGTGCTGCCGACGCCGCCGCCGGGCACCGGGCTGACCGAGCGGCAGCGGGTGCGCCGGTCGATCGGCCGCGCGCTGGCCGACTTCGGCCTGGTCGAGGTGCTGACCTACCCGTTCGTGGGCGCACCGGTGTGGGACGACCTCGGCCTGGACGACGACGACCCGCGGCGGCGGACGCTGCGACTGGTCAACCCGCTGTCCGAGGCCGAGCCGGACCTGCGCACCACGCTGCTGCCGGGCCTGCTCGCGGCGCTGCGCCGCAACGTCGGCCGCGGCCAGCGTGACGTCGCCCTGTTCGAGGCGGGCCTGGTCTTCCTGCCGGCCGAGACGCTGCCGCCGCTGCCGGTCGTCGGCGTGTCCCGCCGGCCGACCGACGACGAGCTGGCCGCGCTGGCGGTCGGCATACCGGAGCAGCCGACCCACGTCGGCGCGGTGCTCGCCGGCAACCTCGACCCGGCCGGCTGGTGGGGTCCGGGTCGGCCGGCGTGCTGGGCCGACGCGATCGAGGCCGCCCGCGAAGTGGCCAGGGTGGCGAACGTGCCGCTGACCGTGCGGGCGGCCCGGCAGGCGCCGTGGCACCCGGGGCGGTGCGCGGCGCTGCTGGCCGGCGAGACCGTCGTCGGCTACGCGGGCGAGCTGCACCCGCGGGTCGTGGCCGCGCTCGACCTGCCGGAGCGGACCTGCGCGATGGAGCTCGACCTCGACGCGCTGGGCATCGGGGGCATCGTGCGGGCGCCGGCCCTGTCGAGCTACCCGCCGGCGCTGCTCGACGTGGCGCTGGTCGTGCCGGCCGAGGTGCCGGCGGCGTGGGTGGCCGACGCGTTGCGGGACGGAGCCGGGTCGCTGCTGGAGTCGCTGCGGCTGTTCGACGTGTACGCCGACCCCGAGCGGTTGGGGCCGGACGTGCGGTCGCTGGCGTACGCGCTGCGGTTCCGCGCGCCGGACCGGACGCTCACCGTCGAGGAGGCCGCGGCGGCGCGCGACGCCGCAGTGGCCGAGGCTGGCCGCCGCACCGGCGCCGTGCTCCGGAGCTAGACCGCCGGTCCGACGTCGTTCGCCGTGGCGCGCGGCGCAGCGGTGGCCGGCGCCGGCCGCGCACCGGCGCTCTGCTTCGGAGCTAGACCGCCCGGTTCGGGCGTCATTCGCGGTGGCGGGCGGCGCGGCCGGGGCCGGGGCCGCACCGGCGCCGTGCTCCGGAGCTGACCCCGGGCGGGGGCGCCGGCCGGGGAGTCGCGTACCCTGGTTGGTCGGCGCCCAGGGGTGCCGCCTCCGCGGGCGAGTTGTCCGCCGGGCCGTAAGGCGGATCGATCGCCAGAAGCGGCCACCGAGCCGATCTGGAGTAGTCCCGCTTGTCCCGCCCGACCCACAGTCCTGCCACGCCCTCGTCCGCTCGCCGCCGCTCCGCCGGCGCTGCCGAGCCCGACCGGAACCACCGCGGCCGCCGCACGCCGCAGACCCCTGCCCGGCACCATGCCGGTCGCCCCGCCCGCCCTGCGGGCAGCACGCCGGACGGACGTCGTGCCGAGCCGTCGACCCACGGAACCCAGGCCGGCCGCAGCGGCTCGGCCCATGCCGGCCCTCGCCGGAGCAGTGGTTCGGCCGGGCGGCGCGGTCCGGCCCGGGATCGGGGCCGACTCGGAGCCGCGGGCAGCGAGCTCGAGGCGAGGTTGACCGCGTCGCTGCAGGAGCCGGCGCCACCGGCCGACTTCGGCGCCGCGGGGCTGCCGCAGGTGCTGCTCACCGGGCTGCAGCGGCGCGGGATCCGGACCGCGTTCCCCATCCAGGCCCGCGCCCTGCCGCACGCCCTCGCCGGCCGGGACGTGCTCGGCCGGGCCGAGACCGGCGCCGGCAAGACGCTCGCCTTCGGGCTGCCGATGCTGGCCCGGCTGGCCGGTGCCGGCAGCCGCGGTCCGGGTGCGCCCGGCGGCCTCGTGCTGGTGCCGACCCGTGAGCTCGCCGCCCAGGTGCAGGACGCGCTCGCACCCCTCGGCCAGCCGATGGGGCTGCGGGTGCTGGCCGTCTACGGCGGTACGTCGATCGGCCGCCAGATCGCGGCCCTGCGCCGGGGCGTCGACCTGCTCGTCGCCACGCCGGGCCGGCTGCTGGACCTGGTCGGCTCGGGCGACTGCGACCTCGGCGCGGTCGAGGTCACCGCCGTCGACGAGGCCGACCACATGGCGGACCTCGGCTTCCTACCGGACGTGACCCGCATCCTGGACGCCACCCCGAGCGGTGGCCAGCGGATGCTGTTCTCGGCGACGCTGGACCGCGGCGTGGACCGGCTGGCGAGCGCCTACCTCACCGATCCGGTGGCGATCGCAGTCGCCCCGGCCGCGGCGCCGGTGGCGACCATGGACCACCTCGCGTTCACCCTGCCGCACGAGGACAAGATCGAAGTCATGGCGCAGATCGCGGCGCGGCCCGGCCGGACGCTGGTGTTCGTGCGCACCAAGCACGGCGCGGACCGGCTGGCCCGGCAGCTCGGCCGGCTGGGGGTGGCGGCCGGTGCGCTGCACGGCAACCTGGCACAGAACCAGCGGCAGCGGGCGCTGGACGCGTTCGCCTCCGGGCGGGTGCGGGTGCTCGTCGCGACCGACGTCGCCGCGCGCGGGATCCACGTCGACGACGTCGACCTGGTCGTTCACTTCGACCCGCCGGCCGACCACAAGGACTACCTGCACCGGTCCGGCCGGACGGCCCGGGCCGGCGCCCGCGGCACGGTGCTGTCCCTGCTGCTGCCGGAACAGGTCGGCGCGGCGACGGCGATGCACGCCCGCGCCGGCGTGACCACCGTTGCGACCCCGGTCGGCCCGGGCCACGAGGCCGTCCTCGCGCTCGGTCGTTCCGGCAGCCCGATCCAGGTCCGCGGGCTAGAACCGGTGCCGGACCGCGCGAACCGCCCGGCGCGCTCCCACCGCCGCCCCCAGCGCCCGCACCGCCCCGAACGCCGCTCCGCCTAGCGCCCACACCGACCGGCCCGCCCGGCGTGCGGGGTCAAAGGTGCTTGAGGGCCTCGCGGCGGGAGAGGGGGCTCAGGTCGTGGGTGGCGGCGAAGGTGCGAACCCAGTCGGGGTCGAGACGCGCCTGCTGGCGCAGGGCCCAGCCGATGCCCTTGCGCAGGAAGAAGTCCGGGTCGGCGAGGTTGGCCTCGATCGCCTCCGCGAGCAGCGCGGTGTCGGTGCGCTCCTTGGCGCCGATCTGGCAGATCACCGCGGCGCGGCGACGCCAGCGGTCGGCGTCGCAGGCCCACCGCCGCACTGCCGGTCGCACCGTGTCGGGATGCCCCAGCAACAACGGGCCGAGCAGGCGGATCGCGGCCTCGTCGACGAAGTCCCACCAGGCGCCCGTGACGATGACCTCGTCGAGCAGGTCGAGGCTGGGCGCCGGCTCCGCCATGAGGTGGGCGGGATACCGGCGCGCGATCGCCAGCGCCGCGTACCGCTCCTCGCGATAAGCGGCGTCCCGGAACAGGGTGCGCACCGTGCCACGCCAGGTCGCCGGATCGGTCAGCGGGCGTCCGGCGAGGACGGGGCGCAGCGCCGCGGTGCGGGCCGGTGTCGGCACGCCCAGGAACGGCATGCTCGACTTCATGTAGGCCCGCATCGGCTCGGCCGCGGCCGGGTCGGCGACCGCCTGCAGGGCCGCGCGGACGGCGTCGACCAGCGAGCGGTCGGAACGGTCGGCCACGGACGGGACGCTAGCGGGACGCGCCCACGAAGGGCCTCCTCAGCCCTCGGCGGCGGTCCGGGCGGCGAGGCCGGCGAAGGTACGCAGCTGCTTGCGCATCATGATCAGGTCGCCCCAGCCGAGCGCCTGGCGCCGGATCGGGTCGAGCCCGCCGGCTCTCACCCGCGCCACGATCCTCGACGTGCCCGGCCCGGTCGGCACGACCGCATAGGTGATCGCCACGTCCCCGAACGCCCGCCGGCCCCGCGCCGACGTGAGCCGCAGGGTGAGCGACGACCCCGGCACGAACGAGTCGAGCGTGAAGATCCTGCACATCCGTTGCCCGACCTCGAGCCGGTCCGACCCTGGCGTCAGCGTCCGCGGGCTGCGTCGGCCGCGGTTGTCGATCAGGTCGTACGAGTATGGCGCGACCCGCAGCTGGCACAGCCACCGGAACGTCAGCGCGGCCGGCGCCGTCACGTCGACGGCCCGGTCGAGCACCATGACGTCGCCGGGCACCAGCTCGTCACAGGGCAGCGGCGCCGCCCGCTCCGCCGCCGTGACGCCCCAGGAGGTCACGACGCCGCTCAGAGCAGGGAGCGCAGCACGTACGGCATGATCCCGCCGTGGCGGAAGTAGGCCGCCTCGCCGGGGGTGTCGATCCGCACGACCGCCTGGAACTCCCTGCCGTCCGCCCGGACGGTGACGGTCCGCGGCACGTCGCCCCCGTCGTTCATCGCCTCGATGCCGACCACGTCGAACGTCTCCTCGCCGGTCAGCCCGAGGGACTCGGCCGTCTCACCCTCCGCGTACTGCAGCGGGAGCACGCCCATGCCGATGAGGTTGGACCGGTGGATCCGCTCGTACGACTCGGCGAGCACCGCCCGCACCCCGAGCAGCCCGGTGCCCTTGGCCGCCCAGTCGCGGGAGGAGCCCGAGCCGTATTCCTTGCCGGCCAGCACCAGCAACGGCACGCCGGCCTCCGCGTACGCCACCGAGGCGTCGTAGATCGTCGTCTGCTCGCCGGTGAGCAGGTTGCGGGTCATCCCGCCCTCGACGCCCGGCACCAGCTGGTTGCGCAGCCTGATGTTGGCGAACGTGCCGCGGATCATCACCTCGTGGTTGCCGCGGCGGGAGCCGTAGGAGTTGAAGTCGCGGCGCTCGACGCCGTGTTCGGCGAGGTATTTCCCGGCCGGTGAGTCGGTCTTGATCGCGCCGGCCGGGGAGATGTGGTCGGTGGTCACCGAGTCGCCGAGCTTGGCCAGCACGCGGGCACCGGCGACGTCGGTGACCGGCGCCGGCTCGCGCTCCATGCCGTCGAAGTAAGGCGGCTTGCGCACGTACGTCGACTCGGCGTCCCACGCGAACGTGTCGCCGGTCGGGGTCGGCAGCGAGGTCCACCGCTCGTCGCCGGCGAACACGTCCGCGTAGTCGCGGGTGTACATCTCGCTGGCGATCGAGGAGTCGATGACCTCCTGCACCTCGGCCGCCGAGGGCCACAGGTCGCGCAGGTAGACCGGCTGGCCTTCCGAGTCGGCGCCGAGCGGCTCGGTGGTGATGTCGACGTCCATGGAGCCGGCCAGCGCGTAGGCCACGACCAGCGGCGGCGAGGCGAGGTAGTTCATCTTCACGTCGGGGTTGATCCGGCCCTCGAAGTTGCGGTTGCCGGACAGCACCGAGACCACCGCGAGGTCGGCCTCGTTGACCGCGTCGGACACCGGCTCCGGCAGCGGCCCGGAGTTGCCGATGCAGGTGGTGCAGCCGTAGCCGACGAGGTTGAAGCCGAGCTTGTCCAGGTAGGGCGTGAGGCCGGCGCGCTCGTAGTAGTCCATGACCACTTTGGAGCCCGGCGCGAGCGTCGTCTTCACCCACGGCCGGCGCTGCAGGCCACGCTCGACCGCCTTCTTCGCCAGCAGCGCGGCACCGATCATGACCGACGGGTTGGACGTGTTGGTGCAGGAGGTGATCGCCGCGATGACGACGGCGCCATGGTCGATCTCGGTCTCGGTGCCGTCGTCGAGCGTCACCTTGGTCGGGCTGGACGCCCGCCCGCGGGTGGGGCCGGGAGCGATCGCCTCGGGCACCACGGCGCCGTTGACCTCGACCGCGACCGGGTCGCTGGCGGGGAACGTCTCGGCGATGCCCTCGTCCACGGCGGTCTGGATGCCGTCGGAGTCGGCATAGTCCCGCAGGATGACCCGGAAGGCCTGCTTGGCCTCGGCCAGCGGCACCCGGTCCTGCGGGCGCTTCGGGCCGGCCAGCGACGGCACGATGCTGGACAGGTCGAGCGTGAGGGTCTCGGAGTAGGCCGGCTCGGCGTCCGGGTCGTGCCAGAGGCCCTGCTCCTTCGCGTATGCCTCGACGAGGGCGACCTGGTCGTCCGGGCGGCCGGTGAACCGCAGGTAGCGCAGGGTCTCCTCGTCGATCGGGAAGATCGCGCAGGTCGACCCGTATTCCGGGGACATGTTGCCGATCGTGGCCCGGTTGGCCAGCGGCACTGCACCGACGCCCGGGCCGTAGAACTCGACGAACTTGCCGACCACGCCGTGCTTGCGCAGCATCTGGGTGATCGTCAGCACCAGGTCGGTCGCGGTGGAACCCTCGGGCAGCTCGCCGTCGAGCCGGAAGCCGACCACCCGCGGGATGAGCATCGACACCGGCTGGCCGAGCATCGCGGCCTCGGCTTCGATGCCGCCGACGCCCCAGCCGAGCACGCCGAGCCCGTTGACCATCGTGGTGTGCGAGTCGGTGCCGACGAGCGTGTCGGGATAGGCCGCGCCGTCGCGGGTGAACACGACACGAGCGAGGTATTCGATGTTGACCTGGTGCACGATCCCGGTGCCGGGCGGGACGACCTTGAAGTCGTCGAACGCGCCCTGCCCCCAGCGCAGGAACTGGTAGCGCTCGTAGTTGCGCTCGTATTCGAGCTCGACGTTGCGCGTGAACGAATCGGGTGTGCCGAACAAATCCGCCACCACCGAGTGGTCGATCACCAGCTCGGCCGGCGCCAGCGGGTTGATCCGGGCCGCGTCGCCGCCGAGGTCACGCATCGCCTCGCGCATGGTGGCGAGGTCGACGATGGCCGGCACACCGGTGAAGTCCTGCATGACGACCCGGGCGGGGGAGAAGCGGATCTCCCGGTCGGGCTCGGCCGCCGGGTCCCAGCCGGCGAGGGCGCGGACGTCGTCGGCGGTGATGTCGGCGCCGTCCTCGGTGCGCACCAGGTTTTCCAGCAGCACCTTGAGGCTGAAGGGCAGCCGATCAGCGCCGTCCACGGCCGAGAGCCGATGAATCTCGAACGACGTGTCGCCGACGGACAGAGTGCCCCGGGCCCCGAAGGAGTCTGCGCTGACCATGCGTTCATCCTTCCACTCGCGCGCGGGGTCATAGCAGGTGGGACGCACGATTGTGGACGGCGTCACGGCCTGTGGACTGCCGGTTGACAGGCGAGCGCCGGCGGGCGTCCCGACGTACCGTCGTGCGCGTGGACACGATGGTCGCCCGGGCGACGGCCGCTGGCGTGAGCCGCGTCGCGTTGCCGGCCGAGCGGGCGGCCGAGGCGCTGGGCACGCTGACCGACCTGGTCGCCGAGGGCGGCATGCTCGTGCTGTCCGGCGCCGGCATCTCCACCGAGTCCGGGATCCCCGACTACCGCGGCCCGTCCAGCACCGCCCGCCGGGCCAGGCCGATGACCTACCAGACCTTCACCACCGACCCGGCCGCCCGCCGCCGCTACTGGGCCCGCAGCCACCTCGGCTGGCAGCTGGTCGGCGGCGCGACGCCCAACCGCGGGCACCGCGCGGTCGCCGCCCTGCAGGACGCGGGCCTGCTGTCCGGCGTGATCACCCAGAACGTGGACAGCCTGCACCAGGCCGCCGGCGCGCGCGACGTCACCGACCTGCACGGCCGCCTCGACCGGGTGCGCTGCCTCGACTGCGGCCGGCTGTCCGCCCGGGAGGAGCTGCACGCGCGACTGGCCGCCGCCAACGCCAGCTGGCACGCGATCGCGGCGGGCATCAACCCGGACGGCGATGTCGACCTGCCGGACAGCGCGCTGGCCGGTTTCCGCATCGTCGACTGCGGTGACTGCGGCGGCGTGCTCAAGCCGGACGTGGTGTTCTTCGGCGAGGCCGTGCCCGCGGACCGGGTCGCGCACTGCTACGAGCTGCTTGCCGGGTCACGCAGCCTGCTCGTGCTGGGGTCGTCCCTCACGGTCATGTCCGGGCACCGGTTCGTGCTGCGCGCGGCGCGGGACGGCCGCCCGGTGGCGATCGTCAACCAGGGCGCCACCCGCGGCGACCGGTACGCGGCGGTCACCGTCGACGCCCCGCTCGGCACCGTGTTGCCGGCGCTCGCGGCCAGGGTCGCCGGGCGGATCTGACTCCCGCGCTGCGCCGAATGTCGCAGCGATAAGTCAGCCGAGCGGCCGCACAGTCGAAGTTCTGCCCCAATCAGGTCTTGCCAAGGCCGAATCCGTCCACTTTGATACCCGGTGGGACTGGTGTGATTGAAGTTGCCTCTGGCGACAGTGGGACCTGCGTGGCATGGTATGCCGGTCGGTGCTCATGGGGGAGATGTGGTGAACAGGCCCGGGACACTGCTCCGGACGGCGATCGTCACCGTGGCCGCCGCCCTCACGGTCACCCTCGTGCCGCACGACGCGTACGCACGGCCGCACGACCCGGGTGACGCGGCGATCAGCGCCGCCCAGCAGGAGAAGAACAAGAGGGCCGCCGACGTCGGCCGGCTCACCGCGCTGGTGGCGCAGGCCGACGGCGACGCCCGCCGGGCGCAGGACAGGGCCGAGCTCGCGGTCGAGCGCTACAACAAGGCCGTCGTCGACCTCGGCACCGCGACGGCGAAGGCGTCCGCGGCCAAGGCCCAGGTCACGAAGTCGGCGAAGGCGGTCGAGGCGGCCAGGGCCGACTTCGCCACCTTCGCCCGCAGGTCCTACATGCAGGGCAGCACGGTCAACTCGGCCACCGCGGCGCTGCTCGACGCCGACAGCCCGACCGACCTGCTGCAGCGGGCCGACCTGCTCAGCTACGCGGGCAAGCGGAAGCTCGACGCGATGGGCCAGCTCGAGCGGGCCACCGTCAAGCGGGCCAACGCCGAGTCGACGGCCAGGCAGCTGCTCGCCGCGCAGAAGGCGGCCACCGCGCGGGCCCAGGCGCTCAAGCTTGCCGCGGCCCGCGAGGTGGCTGCGGCCCGGGCCAAGCTGGCCTCGCTGCAGACCCAGAAGGCCACCCTCAACCAGCAGCTCGAAGCGGCCCGGATCAAGCTCAACGGGCTGTACGCCGAGCGCGCCCGCTACCGCGCCTGGAAGAAGGCGCAGGAGGAGGCGGCGGCCCGGGAGGCGGCCCGGCAGCGCGCGCTGCGGGCGGCTGCGGCGGCCCGGGAGGCGGCCGCGGCCGCTGCGTCGGCCAGGTCGAGCTCGTCCGGCTCGTCGCGCTCGTCCGGCGGCAGCAGCCTGGCGGTCAGCGCGCCGCGGTGGACCGGCGGGGGTGGCTGGTCCGCGTCGAAGGGCCGGCGGGTGGCCGACCTGGCCATGCAGTGGCTCGGCCTGCCCTACTCCTGGGGTGGCGGCAACTCCTCCGGCCCGACCTGGGGGACCGACGGCCCGGTCGGTTTCGACTGCTCCGGGCTGGCGCTGTGGGCCTGGGCCCAGGTCGGCGTCTACCTGCCGCACTACTCCGGCTACCAATACCGGTCCGGCATCCATATCTCCCGCGGCAACCTGATGCCGGGCGACCTGGTGTTCTGGGCGTACAACCCGTCCGACCCCGGCACGATCCACCACGTGGCGATCTACATCGGCGGTGGCCGGATCGTGCAGGCGCCGCAGACCGGTGACGTCGTGAAGATCTCGTACATGTGGTCCAACGGCTACATCGGCGCCGCTCGGCCCGGCACCTGATTACAGTGGCTGGGTGAGGGCACCCGGGAAGCTGGTCGACCGGTTCGGCCGGGTCGCGACAGACCTGCGGGTCTCGTTGATCGACCGTTGCTCGCTCCGGTGCGCCTACTGCATGCCACCCGAAGGGCTCGACTGGCTGCCCAAGGACACGCTGCTGACCGACGACGAGATCGTCCGGCTGGTACGTATCGCGGTCGGTCTCGGGGTCACCGAGGTGCGGCTGACCGGCGGCGAGCCGCTGCTGCGCCGCGGCGTGCCCGACCTCGTCGCCCGGATGGCCGCGCTGCGGCCGCGCCCGGAGATCTCGATCACCACCAACGGCATCCTGCTCGACCGGGACGCCGCCGCGCTGGCCGCGGCCGGGCTCGACCGGGTGAACGTCTCGCTGGACACCCTGGACCCGGAGCGGTTCAGGCGGATCGCGTTCCGGGACAAGCACGCCGCGGTGCTGGCCGGCCTGCGGGCGGCGCAGGCGGCGGGGCTCACCCCGGTCAAGATCAACGCGGTGTTGCTGCGCGGGATCAACGACGACGAGGCGCCGGACCTGCTTGGCTGGGCGCTGCGCGAGGGCTACCAGATGCGGTTCATCGAGCAGATGCCGCTGGACGCGCAGCACGGCTGGGACCGAGCGGCGATGGTGACCGCGGACGAGATCCTCGAGCATCTGCGGGCGGTGTACGCGCTGGCGCCGGTGCCGGACCCGGACCGCGGCAGCGCGCCGGCGGAGACCTGGGCGGTGCTGGACGGGCCGGACCGGACCGGCTGGGCGCAGGGGAAGCCGCGGGTCGGGGTGGTCGGCTCGGTGACCCGGCCGTTCTGCGGGGACTGCGACCGGGTCCGGCTCACCGCCGACGGCCAGCTGCGCAACTGCCTGTTCGCCACGACCGAGAGTGATCTCCGGGCGGCCCTGCGGGCTGGGGCCGACGACGACGAGCTGGCCCGCCGGTTCATCGCCTCGATCGCCGGCAAGAAGGCCGGGCACGGCATCGATGGTCCCGACTTCCAGCAGCCGGACCGGCCGATGTCTGCCATCGGCGGCTAGCGCGGCGGGCGCCCGGTCTCAGAGCCGCTCGACGCGCAGCGGGAAGTCGCGGCGGGCGAGGAAGTCCGACAGCGTGTCGCGGTGCTCCTCGCAGGCGAGCCACTGCTTGGTGCGGTCCTCGTCGTGGATCTTGGGGTTCCGCCAGAGCAGCGCATATACCGCCGGACGCTGGCAGCCCTTGGCCGAGCAGCGGACATCGGCATCGAGCGAAGAGGTCATCGGCGGAATCCCGGCGCTCCGGACACTGGGCGCAGCATGGGCGCGTCGGGCGGCCACGGGGGGAGCCGCCCGACGCGAGAGGAAAATAGCACCACAGGACCCGAACGGGCATCAGCGCCACAAGAAGATCACCCGAACGGCGGCCATACCATTTCGCAGGGTGACCTCGACGGCCTCCGAACGGTCCGCTCGATGATCCAAAGCGCCAGGTCAGATGCGTACCTAACCGACCTTACGCCGGTCTCACGGATCGTGCGCTTTGCTCGTCGACAGGCGTAGAGAGCAGACCGGCGGGAGCCGGCTCGAGGAGGCGGCGAGCGGATGGTCGACACAGCGGTCGGAGACGCCTCGGCGTCCACCCCGGCGCGGGACGCCGGGCTGCTGGAGCGCGCGCTGTTCGAAGTCAAGCGGGTGATCGTCGGGCAGGACCGGATGGTCGAGCGGATGTTGGTCTGCTTGCTCGCGAAGGGACACTGCCTGTTGGAGGGCGTGCCCGGCGTCGCCAAGACCCTCGCGGTGGAGACGCTGGCGACCGTCGCCGGTGGCACGTTCGCGCGCCTGCAGTTCACCCCTGATCTCGTGCCGTCCGACATCGTCGGCACGCGCATCTTCAAGCCGGGCTCGGACCGGTTCGACACCGAGCTCGGCCCGGTGTTCGCCAACTTCGTGCTGACCGACGAGATCAACCGGGCGCCGGCCAAGGTGCAGTCGGCGCTGCTCGAGGTCATGTCCCAGGGGCAGGTCTCGATCGGCGGCACGACCTACCCGATGCCCCTGCCGTTCCTCGTGATGGCCACGCAGAACCCGATCGAGTCCGAGGGTGTCTACCCGCTTCCGGAAGCGCAGCGTGACCGGTTCCTCATGAAGGTCGTGGTCGACTACCCGACGGGCGAAGAGGAGCGGGAGATCGTCTACCGGATGGGCGTCGTGCCGCCGGTGCCCGAGCAGGTGCTGAGCCCGGCCGACCTGCTGCGGCTGCAGGAGGCGGCCAGCCACGTGTTCGTGCACCACGCGCTGGTCGACTACGTCATCCGGTTGGTGCTGTCGACGCGCTCGCCCGGCGACCACGGCATGAGCGACGTCGCGGGCTGGGTGGCGTACGGGGCGAGCCCGCGGGCGTCGCTGGGCATGATCAGCGCGGCCCGGGCGCTGGCGCTGATGCGCGGGCGGGACTACGTGCTGCCGCAGGACGTGCTGGACATCGCGCCGGACGTGCTGCGGCACCGGCTGGTGCTCTCCTACGACGCGCTCGCGGACGGCGTCCCCTCCGAGCACGTCGTGCACCGGGTGCTGCAGAGCGTGCCGCTGCCGCAGGTCACCCCGCGCCAGCGCGCCGCCGGCGGCCCGTACGGGTCGCAGGGCTACGCGCCGACCACCGGATCCACCCCGGCCGCACCGACGCCGCCGCCGCTGCCGCAGCCGGGCCGCCCCGCCGAGCAGCTGTCCAACGGTCCGGGCGAGGAGCGCAGCGCGTGACAGCACCGTCCGAGGCGGAAGGCCCGCCGGCCCGGGCGGCGAGCCTGCGCGACGCCGGGCCGGCCCAGGCCGCGGCCGTCCTGGCCCACCTGGAGCTGACCATCCGGCAGAAGCTGGACGGCCTGCTGCAGGGCAACTACCTCGGCCTCGTGCCGGGGCCGGGGTCGGAAGCGGGCGAGTCCCGGGAGTATCACCCCGGCGACGACGTGCGCCGGATGGACTGGGCGGTGACCGCACGGACCACGCTGCCGCACATCCGGGAGACGATCGCCGATCGGGAGCTGGAGACCTGGGCCGTTGTCGACCTGTCGCCCAGCCTCGACTTCGGCACCGCCCGGTGCGAGAAGCGCGACCTCGTCATCGCCGCGGTCGCCGCGATGGCGCACCTCACCGGCAAGGGCGGCAACCGGTTCGGCGCGCTGATCACCACCGGCGAGCAGCTGCACCGGTTCCCGGCCCAGTCCGGCCGGGTGCACACGACCGCGCTGCTGCGCAAGCTGGCCTCGATGCCGCGCTCGCCCCGCGGCAAGCGCGGTGACCTGGCCGCCGCGCTGGAGGGGCTGCGCCGGCCGCCGCGCCGGCGCGGGTTCGCCGTGGTGATCTCCGACTTCCTCGGCGACCTCGACTGGGAACGGCCGATGCGTGCGCTCGCCGTCCGGCACGACGTGCTCGCGATCGAGGTGCTCGACCCGGTCGAGCTCGGCCTGCCGCCGGTCGGGCTGCTCACCCTCGTCGACCCGGAGAGCGGCACGTTGCTGGAGGTGCAGACCAACAAGAAGCAGCTGCGGGAGAAGTACGAGACCGCCGCGGGCGAGCAGCGCGCGGAGATCGCCGCCGCGCTGCGCCGCGCCGGGGCCGCGCATCTCCAGCTCCGTACGGACCGGGACTGGCTGGTCGACATGGTCCGGTTCGTCGCCGCGCGCCGCCGCGGTGCCTCCGGAGGAGCGCTGCGGTGACCCGTACCTTCCTCTCGCCCGGCTGGCTGTGGCTGCTGCTCGGGGTCGCCGCGCTGCTGATCGTCTACCTCGTGCTGCAGCTGCGCCGGCGAGCGTTCGCGGTGCGGTTCGCCAACCTCGACCTGCTCGGCAAGCTGGCCCCGAAGCGGCCCGGCTGGCGCCGGCACCTGGCCTTCGCCGCGCTGCTGCTCGCGCTCGCCTCGCTGACCACGGCGATGGCCAAGCCGACCAAGGACACCAGGGTCCCGCGGGACCGGGCCACGGTGATGATGGCGATCGACGTCTCGCTGTCGATGCGGGCCGAGGACGTCAGTCCCAACCGGCTGGAGGCGGCGCAGGCGGCGGCCAAGGAGTTCGTCGCGCTGCTGCCGCCGCGGATCAACCTCGGGTTGGTCACGTTCTCCGGTACGGCGACGGTCGCGGTCTCGCCGACCACCGACCGGGCCTCGGTGCTGCGCGCGATCGACAACCTGGAGCTGGCCGAGCGTACGGCGATCGGCGAGGCGATCTTCTCCTGCCTGGACGCGGTCAAGACGTTCCAGGCGCAACTGCAGGGCACCGACCCGTCGGAGGGCAACGCGCCGGCCCGGATCGTGCTGATGTCCGACGGCAGCAACACCTGGGGCCGCAGCCCCGAGCAGGCGGTCGGCGCGGCCAAGCAGGCGGCGGTGCCGGTCTCGACGATCGCGTTCGGCACCGACACCGGCTACATCGACCTGGAGGGGCAGCGGGTCGTGGTGCCGGTCGACCACGAGAAGCTCAAGGAGATCGCGGACGGCACCGGTGGCAGCTACTACGCCGCGGCGTCGGCCGAGGAGCTCAGCAACGTCTACCGCGACCTCGGCAGCCAGATCGGATACACCACCGAGCGCCGGGAGATCACCACCTGGTTCGTCGGGATCGGGTTGCTGTTCGCCTTCGGCGCTGCCGGCCTCTCGTTGCTCTGGTCGAACCGATTGCTGTGAGCGGCGGGGGCGGCGTCGTCCGGCGGGTGTCCACCCGCGAGGTCTACCGGAACCCGTGGTTGACGCTGCGGGAGGACGAGATCCGCCGGCCGGACGGCTCGGCCGGCATCTATTCGGTCGTCGACAAGCCGGACTTCGCGCTGGTCGTCCCCGCCGAGCCGGACGGGTTCCACCTGGTCGAGCAGTACCGCTACCCGGTCGGTGGGCGGTACTGGGAGTTCCCGCAGGGGACGGCACCCGGCGGCGCCACGGTCGAGCCGGCCGAGCTGGCCCGCGCCGAGCTGGCCGAGGAGACCGGGCTGCGGGCAGGCTCGCTGGAGTTGCTCGGTCACCTGCACTGCGCGTACGGGATGAGCAGCCAGGGGTTCGACGTGTTCCTGGCCACCGAGCTGACCCCGGGGCCGCCGGCGCGGGAGGAGTCCGAGCAGGACATGCGCCAGCGCCGGGTCAGCCGGGCCGAGTTCGAGCAGCTGATCCGATCCGGCCGGGTGACCGACGACAGCACGCTCGCCGCGTACGCACTGCTGCTGATGCGCGAGGCGGGCCGGCTCTAGGCCGTCACAGCTCCAGCAGCCGGTCGACCAGCGTGCGGTACTGCCGGAGGGCGACGCGCAGGTCCTCGGTGCCGCTGGTGCCGTCCTCCGCCTGCCAGCGGTCGATCCGCTCGGTGTCGGCGATCGTGTCGGACAGCGCGCGCAGGATCTCCCGGGAGAGGTCGCCGGCCTCGCGGACGGCCTGCTGCGGGTCGTCGACGAAGTCGGCCTGCAGGCCGCGCCAGCGCCCCTTGAACTCGGCCGACCGCTCGGCGCTGAGCAGGCCCTGGGCGGTCGCGGTCGCGGCGGGAGTGGACCTGCCTGCCGGTTCGGTCGCGACGGCGGCAGGAGCGACGTCAGCCGGCGTGTCGGCCGGCTTCCGCGCGGCCGTCGCCGGCCCGTCGGCCGACTTCCCGGACGGCCCGTCGGCCGGCTTCTCGGCCGCCGGTGCGGCGGGCGCGGGCCGTTCCGTGGCCGGTGCGGCCGGCGCGGGCCGTTCGGTTGCCGGCGCGGGCGCGTGCCGTTCGGCCGTCGGTGCCGCGGACGCTGGCTTCTCGGCCGGCGGTGCGGCGGGCGCGGGACGGTCCGACGACGGTGCCGTGGACGACGACGGTGCCGTGGACGACGGCGGGGTTGCCGTGGACGACGGCGGGGTTGCCGTGGACGACGGCGGGGTTGCGGGGGACGGCGACGCCGGCGACGGAGCCGTAAACGGCGGCGACGCGGGTGGCGTGGCCGGCGGGGTGGCCGACGACGGCGTGTCGGCCGGCGGGGTCGCCGGCGGGGTGGCCCGCGGGCCCGCCGGCGGGGTGGTGGGCGGGGAGGGAGCGGGCAGCACCGGCGGCGCGGACGTCCAGCCGGACTGCCGCCACGGGCTGTCCGCGCCCGGGCCGGCCGGCGGGCTCCCGGGCGCCCCCGGCCGGTCGCCGCTCGGCGGCGCCTGCTCCTCGGCGGTGGGTGCCGGCTGCGGTGTCCCGCGGTAGCGCGACATCAGCGAGCCGCGCCCCGAGGCGGCACCCTCGTCGGCCGGGTCCTGCTCGGAGGACCGTGCGGTGCGGATCTCCCGCCCGTTCGGCCCGCTGGCGCCACCGTCGAGAAATTGCATGGCGAGCACCGTAGCCCCGGCCGCAGCGTCGTCCCACCAGGATCGACCCGGCTCACCCGTCCGCAGCAGTGCTCAGCGCCGCGGGTCGAGCACGAGCTTGCCGGTGCTGCGCCGCTCCAGCAGCGCCCGGTGCGCCTCGGCCGCCTCGCTCAGCGGGTACGTCCCGCCGACGACCGCGCGCAGCCGCCCGTCCGCGACCATGGCCAGCAGCTCGGTCATCGGGCCGTCCAGCCACCGGGCCGGGTCGCGGAAGCAGTGCGCCAGCCAGAAGCCGATCACCGCGGACGAGTGGGCCATCAGGCTGCGCGGGTCGACCGGCGTCGGCTGGGTCCGGGACGCCATCCCGTACGTGACGAGCCGGCCGAACGGGGCCAGCGCCCGCAGGCTCGCGTCGAAGACCGGGCCACCGGTCATCTCCAGCACCACGTCCACCCGGGAGCCGCCGTTGGCCTCCCGCAGCGCCGCGGTGAGGTCGTCCGCGGCCGGGTCGACGGCCACGTCGGCGCCGAGGGAGAGCGCCAGCTCCCGCTTCTCCGCGGAGGAGGCGGCCGCGATGATCCGCCCGGCACCCCAGGCTCTGGCCAGCTGCACCGCGACCGTGCCGACCCCGCCGGCCGCGGCGTGCACGACGACCGACTCGCCGGCGGCCAGGTGGGCGCTGGTCCGCAGCACGTGCCAGGCGGTGACGCCCTGCAGCACGACGGCCAGCGCCGCGCCGTCGGAGACGCCGTCCGGGATCGGCCAGACCAGCGCCTCTGCGGCCGCGACCCGCTCGGCGTAGCCGCCGGCGCCGCTGAGGCCGACGACCCGCCGCCCGTCCGGCCCGGTCCCGGCGAACTCCGCCCCCGGCACCAGCGGCAGCCGCTGCGGGGCCAGGTAGCTGTCCTCGGTCTGGTGCGTGTCGGCGTAGTTGACCCCGGCCGCGGTGACGTCGTACACCCGCATCCCCGTGGCCGCCTGCGGCTCGGGCAGCTCGACCGTCTCGAGCACCTCGGGGCCGCCGAACCGGGTGATCTGGATGCCACGCATGGCTGGACTATAGGGTTCGCCTCCGTGACCCGATCCGTGCTCGTCACCGGTGGCAACCGCGGCATCGGCCTCGCGATCGCGCAGGCGTTCGCCGCTCAGGGCGACAAGGTCGCCGTGACCCACCGCTCGTCCGGCCCGCCCGAGGGCCTGTTCGGGGTGGAGTGCGACGTCACCGACACGGCCGCCGTGGACGCCGCGTTCACCGCGGTCGAGGCCGAGCACGGCCCGGTGGAGGTGCTGGTGAGCAACGCCGGGATCACCGAGGACACGCTGCTGCTGCGGATGAGCGAGGACCAGTTCAATCGGGTGCTGGACACCAACCTCACCGCGGCCTACCGGGTGTGCAAGCGAGCGGCCGGGAAGATGCTGCGCGCCCGCTCCGGCCGGATCGTGCTGGTGTCGTCGGTGGTCGCGATGACCGGCAGCGCCGGGCAGACCAACTACGCGGCTGCGAAGGCCGGCCTGATCGGGTTCGGCCGGTCGCTGGCCCGCGAGCTCGGTTCCCGCGGGATCACGGTCAACATCGTGGCGCCCGGCTTCGTGCAGACCGACATGACCGCGGTCCTGCCCGAGCAGGAGGTCGCCAGGGTCAGGACGCAGGTGGCGCTGCAGCGGCTGGCGACCCCGGACGAGGTGGCCGGGGCGGTCACGTTCCTCGCGTCGGACGCCGCCTCGTACATCACCGGAGCCGTGCTGCCGGTGGACGGCGGACTGGGGATGGGGCACTGAGATGGGGCTGCTCGACGGCAAGCGAGTGCTGATCACCGGGGTGATCACCGACGCCTCGATAGCGTTCTCGGTGGCCAGGGTGGCGATCGAGCAGGGCGCCTCGGTGGTGCTGACCGGCTTCGGCCGGCTCACCCTGGTGGAGCGGGTGGCGAAGAAGCTGCCCGGGCCAGCGCCGGTGGTCGAGCTGGACGTGACCAGCGCCGACGACCTGTCCGCGCTGCCGGAGCGGGTCCGCCAGCACGTGGACGGGATCGACGGCGTGCTGCATTCGATCGGGTTCGCACCGGCGTCCGCGCTCGGCGGCGACTTCCTGGAGACGCCGTGGGACGACGTGGCCACGGCGGTGCACGTCTCGACGTACTCGTTGCCGGCATTGGCGAAGGCGGTGCTGCCGCTGCTGCCGGAGCGCGGCGGCTCGATCGTCGGGCTCACCTTCGACGCGACCGTCTCCTGGCCGTCGTACGACTGGATGGGCGTGGCGAAGGCAGGGATGGAGTCGGCCGCCCGCTACACCGCCCGCGAGCTCGGCCCGCGCGGCACGCGGGTCAACCTCGTCGCCGCCGGGCCGTTGCGGACGATGGCGGCTCGGTCGATCCCGGGCTTCAGCAGGTTCGAGGACGTCTGGGACGAGCGCGCGCCGCTCGGCTGGGACATCACCAATCCGGAGCCGGTCGCTCGGACCTGCGTCGCGCTGCTGTCGGACTGGACGCCCGCGGTGACCGGGGAGATCGTGCACGCCGACGGCGGGTTCCACGCGACGGGCGTGTAGACATGACGGCGTGAGCCCCGAGTACGACGCGCTGCTGCTGCTGTCCTTCGGCGGTCCGGAGGCGCCGGAGGACGTGCTGCCGTTCCTGGAGAACGTCGTGCGCGGGCGGGGCGTGCCGCGGGAGCGGCTGCTCGAGGTGGCCGAGCACTACTCGCATTTCGGCGGGGTGTCGCCGATCAACGAGCAGAACCGGGCGCTGCTGGCGGCGATCCGGGCGGAGCTCGACCTGCCGGTCTACTGGGGCAACCGCAACTGGCACCCGCTGGTCGAGGACAGTGTCGCGACCATGCGCGCGGACGGCGTGCGCCGGGCGCTGGTGTTCGTGACGAGCGCGTACACGTCGTACTCGGGGTGCCGGCAGTACCAGGACGACCTGGCCCGGGCCAGGTCGGCGGTCGGGGAGGGGGCGCCGGAGCTGGACAAGCTGCGGCACTACTTCAACCACCCCGGGTTCATCGAGCCGGCCGCGGACGGCGTACGGGCCGCGCTGGTCGGCCGGCCGGACGCCCGGCTGGTGTTCACCGCACACTCGATCCCGCTGTCGATGGAGGCTTCCAGCGGCCCCCGCGGGCACCTCTACACCGCCCAGCTGCGGGAGGCGTCCCGGCTGGTGGCCGAGGCGGTCCGCGGGCCGGGCGCCGAGTTCGACGTGGTCTGGCAGTCCCGGTCCGGACCGCCGTCGGTGCCCTGGCTGGAGCCGGACGTCAACGACCACCTGGCCGCGCTCGCCGCGGCCGGCACCGGAGCGGTCGTGGTCTCGCCGATCGGCTTCGTCTCCGACCACGTCGAGGTGCTCTGGGACCTCGACGAGGAGGCGGCCGCGACCGCGGCCAAGCTCGGCCTCGACTACGCCCGGGCGTCGACCGTCGGCACCGATCCGCGGTTCGTCCGGATGGTCGGCCAGCTGGTCGAGGAGCGTACGGTGGCCGCGCCCAAGCTCGCCCTCGGCCCGATGGGCCCGAGCCACGACGTCTGCCCGCTGGACTGCTGCCCGGCCCCGCGCCGCCGGCCCTGACCGCACCGTCCACTGTGGCGGTCCACAGTGGACGGATTTCACCGGTGCCGGGACGGGACGGCGTTGTAGGCGGCCTGGCGGGCGCGTCGCACGGCCGTCGCGAGTGGACGGAGCGCGTCGTCGCGGGCGCGGGCCTCGGCGCCGGTGACCGCGCCGCCGGGGGCGTCGGCGCCGGCCAGGTCGAGCACGGCGGCCAGCCGGTCGGCGCTGGCCAGCAGCCGGACCGCCCGCGCGTCGTGGCCGGGCGGCAGCTCCGGGGTGACGCCGCGGCGCACCCGGGCCAGCTCGTCGGCCACCTCGGGCCGCCAGCTGGCCACGTCCAGCGCGGCCAGCGCGGACGCGGCGTCCCGGGTCGCCGCGGTCAGCTCGTGCTCGGCCTCCGGCACGGTCAGCGGGTCGGGCGCCGGCTCGACCACCTCGTACGCCGTCCACAGCACCGAGCAGGTGCGGTCGGCGACCGAGCCGTGCTCGGTGACCCGGGGCACCAGCCCGAGCCCGCGTCCGACGACCGCCTCGCCGGCCTCCAGCGCCGCGGTCGTGAACGGCCCCGGCCCGGGCAGCCCGCGCGGGTCGCCGGCCACCGGCAGCACGGCCCGCACCCCGTCGGGCGAGCGCTCCCGCAGCACCGGCAGCGCCCAGCCCAGCGGGGTCTCGCCGGCCGCCCCGGGCAGCCCGGTCACCCGGTGCGGCTCGTCGTCGCCGGTCACCCGCGCGACCACGTCGTCGTACGCCGCCTCGCCGGCCAGCCAGGCGGACGTCCAGGCGGCGAGCACCCCGGCGCGCACCCTCACGCGGCAACCCTACGTGCTGGCCGGCCGCCGGTCACCGCACCGGCGCGTCACGGCCGACCGGGCCCGCCGGGACCGTACGGTCGCCCGCGTGCGCAGCAACGACTACGGGACCGACGTGCTGGCCGGCGACTGGCGGCGGAAGAAGGTGGTGCCGACGGTGCCGGCCGAGCCGGACCTCGTGGTCGAGGAAGCCGGCACCGGCTTCTGCGGCGCGGTGGTGGAGTGCGCGAAGGACGCGGTGACGCTGGAGGACCGGCGCGGGCGGCGGCGGGTGTTCCCGCTCGGCCCGGCCGGCTTCCTGCTGGACGGCCGGCCGGTGACGCTGACCCGGCCGGCGGCCGCGCCGGCCCCGCGGCGGCCGGGCCGGACCGCGTCCGGCTCGATCGCGGTCGAGCGCGCGCCGGCCCGGGTGGCGCGGGGCAGCCGGATCTGGGTCGAGGGCGTGCACGACGCCGCGCTGGTCGAGCGGGTCTGGGGAGACGACCTGCGGGTCGAGGCGGTCGTGGTGGAGCCGCTGGACGGGATCGACGACCTGGCCGGCGCGGTCCGGGCGTTCCGGCCCGACCGGGCGCACCGGCTCGGCGTGCTGGTCGACCACCTGGTGCCGGGATCGAAGGAGAGCCGGATCGTCGCCGCGGTCACCGACCCGCACGTTCTGGTGGTCGGGCACCCGTACGTCGACGTCTGGCAGGCGGTGAAACCGGCCGCGCTCGGCATCCGGGCCTGGCCGGCGGTGCCCCGGGACGAGGACTGGAAGACCGGGGTCTGCCGGCGGCTGGGCTGGGGTGATCCGCGGGACGGCTGGCGGCGGGTGCTCGGATCCGTCGACTCGTACGCCGATCTCGAGGTTCCCCTGCTCAGGGCGCTGGAGGAGCTCATCGACTTCGTGACCGCCGGCGGCGGCGGTTAGCCGAACAGTGAGACAATGACAGTGTGCCTGCGTGGTTGATCTGGCTCCTCGCCGCCGGTGTTCTGGCGATCGCCGAGGCGGTCTCGCTCGACCTCGTGCTGATCATGCTGGCGATCGGCGCGCTGGCGACGGCCGGTGCCGCCGCGCTGGGCGCCGGGGCCGTGGTGCAGGTCGCCGTGTTCGCGGTGGTCTCGCTCGGCCTCGTCGTGGTCGTGCGCCCGCTGGCCCGGCGCCGGATGCAGGTGCCGCTGACCTACGCCCAGCGCACCGGTATCGAGGGGCTCAAGGGCCGCAACGCGGTGGTGGTGCGGACCGTGGACCAGCACGGGGGCCGGGTCAAGCTGGCCGGCGAGGAGTGGTCCGCCCAGTCGTACGACCCGCTGCAGGTGCTGCCGGTCGGCAAGACCGTGCAGGTGATGGAGATCCGCGGCGCCACCGCCGTCGTGTGGTCGCACGAATGAGAGACCGGGCCGCGCCGACCCGGCACACATAGGAGCAGTCAATGGAAGCCGGCCTCATCGCCCTGCTCGTCGTCATCGCCCTCGTCGTCGTGCTACTGCTCCGGAGCATCCGGATCGTTCCGCAGGCGCGGGCGGGTGTCGTCGAGCGTCTCGGCAGCTACTCGCGGACCCTCGACCCGGGCCCGCACGTGCTGATCCCGTTCGTGGACCGGGTCAGGCAGATGATCGACCTGCGCGAGCAGGTCGTGTCGTTCCCGCCGCAGCCGGTGATCACCGCGGACAACCTGACCGTGAACATCGACACGGTCATCTACTTCCAGGTCACCGATCCGCGGGCGGCGACGTACGAGATCGCCAACTACATCCAGGCGGTCGAGCAGCTGACCGTCACCACGCTGCGCAACGTGGTCGGCGCGATGAACCTGGAGCAGACGCTGACCTCCCGGGACGAGATCAACACCAAGCTGCGCGGCGAGCTCGACGACGCCACCGGCAAGTGGGGGATCAGGGTCGCCCGGGTCGAGCTCAAGGCGATCGACCCGCCGCCGTCCATCCAGGACGCGATGGAGAAGCAGATGCGGGCCGACCGGGACAAGCGCGCGATCATCCTGCAGTCGGAGGGTGCCCGGGAGTCGTCGATCAAGACCGCCGAGGGGCAGAAGGCGGCGCAGATCCTCGCCGCCGAGGGCGCCAAGCAGTCCGCGATCCTCGCCGCCGAGGCCGAGCGACAGTCGCGGATCCTGCGAGCCGAGGGTGAGCGGGCCGCGCGCTACCTGGCCGCGCAGGGTCAGGCCAAGGCCATCGAGACGGTGTTCGCGTCGATCCACGCGTCCGACCCCGACCCCAAGCTGCTCGCGTACCAATACCTGCAGACGCTGCCGCAGATCGCGCAGGGCGACGCCAACAAGCTGTGGATCGTGCCCAGCGAGTTCTCCAAGGCGCTGGAGGGGCTGGCCGGGCTGACCGGCAACGGGGCGGCGGCCGGTGAGGCACCGTCCTGGCTGGCCGAGGCGGCGAAGTCGGCCGGCGGGCAGCCGACGGCGCCGAAGGAGACGCTGGACACCAGCGACTGGTTCGACTCGAAGCTGCCGCCGGCGCGGCTGCAGCCGGAGGCCGAGATCCGCGCGTCCGACCGGGACGCCGAGACGGCCAGCGCGCATGCCGGCCTCTCGTACGACCGGCCGGACGGGGAGGACGACCTGCCGAACGAGGAGGGTCCGCGGGCACTCCCGCCGACCCCGCCGCAGTACGCCGGGCCGCCGACCCAGAACCAGGGCTACGCCGCCCCGCCCCAGCGCCCCGGCCCCGGCCAGCCCCCGGCCGACAACGGTCAGCAAACCCCTAACCCACCCCGCTGACAGTCCCTCCCCGCCCGCCGCGGCGGAGCCCCGCCCACAGGCAGTGCACTGTCGGGCGCGGCGGAACCCCGTCGCGGACGCCGCCTCGGCATGACCACCCGGCCGGGGGCCGGGCGACGGACGGACCCTGTCGGCGGCGACGGGGCGCCGGCCGGGTTCCGGCCGCGGGGAGAGCACTGGCGTGACCTTCCGGCGGCGGTCAGGGGCGGCTGCATCGTCGGGGGCGG
>DATBFW010000064.1:0-10714 GCA_036558285.1 Mycobacteriales bacterium
GTTCGGCGCGATCTCCAGGCCCCAGGGCAAGGTGGTCGGCCGGCCGAACAGCTCTTGGTTGAACCAGTTGCCCAGCCGCCCGATCGCCTGGGCGACGACGATGCCGGGCGCGACGGCGTCGGCGAAGAACGGCAGCGGTATGCCTCGGCGGCGGCACCCGATCCAGGCGCCGACCCCGCCGAGCGCGATCGCGCCCCAGACGCCGAGCCCGCCCTCCCAGACGTAGAACGCCCGCCACGGGTCCCGCCCGGCCCGGAAGTAGAGCTCGTTGTCGGTGATCACGTGGTAGAGCCGGCCGCCGATCAGCCCGAAGATGACCGCCCAGACCGCGATGTCCGAGACCGTGCCGCGTTTCCCGCCGCGCGCCACCCAGCGTCGCTCGGTGATCCAGATCGCAGCGATGATCCCCGCGATGATGCACAACGCGTACGCCCGGATGGGGATCGGGCCGAGATCCCAGACGCCGCGGCTGGGGCTCGGGAACGAGGCAAGCAGCACCCGCCGAGTCTAGGGTGTCGCTTCCAACCACCCGGAGGCACCGCGCCCCGGCCGGATCCGGTCGAGGTCTTAGCAGACCGCCGCGGCCCGGTTAGGGTCTGTGGCATGGGACACGTGACGCGGGCCGCGGCCGCGGTCCTCTGCGACGCCGAGGGCCGGGTGCTGCTGGTTCGCAAGGCCGACGCGCGACACCGGTGGGGACTGCCCGGGGCGCACATCGAGCCGTCCGAGACGCCGATCCACGCCGTCGTGCGGGAGCTGCGGCGGGAGACCGGCATCGAGGCCCGCGTCGTCGACCTGCTCGGTCTCTACCTGCTGTGCGGCAACCTGCGCGGTGACGAGGAAGACCTGCCCGACCTGCTGACCTATGCGTTCCGATGCGAGCTGGTCTCCGGCGAGCCCGTGCTCAACGGTCGCGGCCGTATCGACCACCTCGGCTGGTACGACTCCGGTTGCCTGCCCACGAGGATCACCGCCACCGCAGCCGCGGTCGTGTCCGACTGCGCCGGCTCGCTGTCCGGCGTCGTCCGCACGCTCACCCGCGATCTGGCTATCGCCTGATGCGGGCGGCGATCATCCGGGCGCACGGCGGCCCGGAGGCGATCGAGGTCGCCGAGCTGCCCGACCCCGAGCCCGGCCCCGGCGAGCTGCTGGTCGACGTGACCGCGGCCGGCGTGAACTTCGTCGACGTCTACTACCGCACCGGCGCCTACCCCGGCGAGCTGCCGCTGCAACTCGGCACCGAGGCCGCCGGCGCGGTCGCCGCGGTCGGCGAGGGCGTGGTCGGCGTCGACGTCGGCGACCGGGTGGCCTGGGCGATGCTGCCCGGCGCGTACGCGACCCGGGCCGTGGTGCCCGCCGCCCGCGCGGTCCCGATCCCGGCCGGGGTCGACGACGAGACCGCGGCCGCGGTGCTGCTGCAGGGCATGACGGCGCAGTACCTGACCCACACGACCTACCCGGTGCAGCCCGGCGACACCGTGCTCGTGCACGCGGCCGCCGGCGGCACCGGGTCGCTGGTCGTGCAGCTGGCCCGCCAGCGCGGCGGGGACGTGCTCGCCACCACCTCGACCGAGGAGAAGGCGAAGCTGGCCCGGGAGGCCGGCGCGGTCGAGGTGATCCGGTACGACCAGGTGGACGTGGCCGAGGAGGTCGCCCGGATCACCGGCGGCGCCGGCGTCGCGGCCGTGTACGACGGGGTCGGCGCCTCCACCTTCGACGCCAGCCTGGCCAGCCTCCGCCCGCGCGGCTACCTGGTGCTGTTCGGCGCGTCCAGCGGCCCGGTGCCGCCGGTCGACCCGCGCCGGCTGCAGGCCGGCGGCTCGCTGTTCCTCACCCGGCCGACGCTGGCGCACTACATCGCCGACCGGGAGGAGCTGCTGGAGCGCTCCGCCGCGGTCTTCGACGCGGTCGCGGACGGCTCGCTGCGGGTCCGGATCGGCGGCCGCTACCGCCTCGACGAGGTCGGCACCGCGCACACCGACCTGGAGAGCCGGCGGACCACCGGCAAGCTGCTCGTCATCCCCTGACCCGGCGGCGCACCCCGCCGGCCAGCTCAGCCGCCAGCGCCCCGGCCGCCCGGGCCGCCGCCGCGTCCGAGCCGGCCTCGAGCACGGTCCGGACGAACGCCGACCCGACGATCACGCCGTCGGCGTACCCGGCCACCTCGGCGGCCTGGTCGGCGTTGGACACCCCGAGCCCGACCCCGACCGGCAGGTCGGTGACCCGCCGGACCCGGGCGACCAGCCCCGGCGCCGCGGCCGACGTCTGCGCCCGGGCGCCGGTCACACCCATGACCGAGGTGGCGTACACGAAGCCGCGGCACAGCGACGAGATCCGGGCGACCCGCTCGTCCGTGGACGACGGCGCGACGAGGAAGACCGGGTCGAGTCCCTGCTTGTCCGCGGCCTCCAGCCAGGGACCGGCCTCCTCCGGCGTCAGGTCCGGGGTGATCATGCCCGCTCCCCCGGCCGCGGCCAGGTCGGCGGCGAACCGGTCGACGCCGTACTGCTCGACCGGGTTCCAGTAGGTCATCACCACGGCGGGGACGCCGGTGCGGGCGACCGCCTCGACCGTGCGCAGCACGTCCGCCGGCCTGGTGCCGGCGGCCAGCGCCCGGTCCACCGCCCGCTGGATCATCGGGCCGTCGATGACCGGGTCCGAGTACGGCAGGCCGACCTCGACCGCGTCGACGCCGCCCTCGACCATCGCCGTGAACGTCGCGTCCGGGGTCAGCCCGGCCGGCAGGTAGCCGACCAGCGCCGCACGCCGGTCCGCCTCCGCCGCGGCGAAAGCCTCGGCGAGCCGGCTCACCCCGCGGCGCCCGGGTCGAGCAGGTCGAACCAGCGGGCGGCGGTGTCCATGTCCTTGTCGCCACGGCCGGACAGGCAGACCAGCACGACCTGCTCCGGCCCGAGCTCGCGGGCCAGCTCGACCGCGCCGTGCACCGCGTGCGCGGTCTCGATCGCGCACAGGATGCCCTCGGTGTGCGCGAGCAGCCGCAGCGCCTCCATCGCCTGCCCGTCGGTCACCGACCGGTACGAGGCGCGGCCGGTGTCGTACAGCCAGGCGTGCTCCGGACCCACCCCGGGGTAGTCGAGCCCGGCCGAGACCGACGCGGTCGGCAGCGTCTGCCCGTCCGGGTCCTGCAGCAGGTAGGTCCGCATGCCGTGCAGCACGCCCGGCCGCCCGGCCGCGATCGTCGCCGCGTGCAGCGCACCCTCGACACCGGTGCCGCCGGCCTCGTACCCGACCAGCGCCACGCCGGGGTCCGGTACGAACGCGGTGAAGATGCCGATCGCGTTGGATCCGCCGCCGACGCAGGCGGTGACCGCGTCCGGCAGCCGGCCGGTCAGGTCGAGCAGCTGCGCGCGGGCCTCGTCGCCGATCACCCGCTGGAAGTCCCGCACCAGCATCGGGAACGGGTGCGGCCCCATCACCGAGCCGATCACGTAGTGGGTGGAGGCCACGTTGGTGACCCAGTCCCGCATCGCCTCGGTGATCGCGTCCTTGAGCGTCCGGGTCCCCGTCTTGACCGCGATCACGTCGGCGCCGAGCATCCGCATCCGGGCCACGTTGAGCGCCTGCCGGACCGTGTCCTCCTCGCCCATGTAGACCACGCAGTCCAGGCCCAGGTATGCGCAGGCGGTCGCGGTCGCCACCCCGTGCTGGCCGGCGCCGGTCTCCGCGATCACCCGGGACTTGCCCATCCGCCTCGTCAGCAGCGCCTGGCCGAGCGCGTTGTTGAGCTTGTGCGAACCGGTGTGGGCCAGGTCCTCCCGCTTGAGCAGGATCCTGGCGCCGCCGGCGTGCGCGGTCAGGCGGGCCGCGTCGGTCAGCGGCGTCGGCCGGCCCACGTACGTGTGCAGCAGCCGGTCCAGCTCGCCGGTGAACGCCGGGTCCTGCCGGGCCTGCGCGTGCGCGGTGGCCAGCTCGTCCAGCGCCGCGATGAGCGCCTCCGGCACGAACCGCCCTCCGTACGGGCCGAAGTGGCCCGACGCGTCCGGGACGGCCTCAGCGGTCATGGGCCGGCCGCGGCGTGGCCGGGTGCGAGCCAGCGGTGACCAGGTCGGCCACGGCCTGGCGCGGGCTCGGCTTGGTGACGATCCCCTCGCCGACCAGCACCGCGTCGGCGCCGGCCGCCGCGTACGCGATCAGGTCGTGCGGGTCCCGCACGCCGGACTCCGCGATCTTCAGCACCCGGCTGGGCAGGCCGGGCGCGATCCGCTCGAACACGCTGCGGTCCACCTCGAGCGTCTTGAGGTTGCGCGCGTTCACACCGATGACCTTGGCCCCGGCCTCGAGCGCCCGATCGGCCTCGGCCTCGTCGTGCACCTCGACCAGCGGCATCATGCCCAGCGACTCGGTCCGCTCGACGAGGCCGACCAGCGCGTTCTGCGCGAGCGCGGCGACGATGAGCAGCACCATGTCGGCGCCGTGCGCCCGCGCCTCGTGCACCTGGTACGAGGACACGATGAAGTCCTTGCACAGCACGGGCACGTCGACCCTGGCCCGGACCGCGTCGAGGTCGGCGAACGAGCCGGAGAACCGGCGCTCCTCGGTGAGCACGCTGATCACCCGGGCGCCGCCGGACTCGTACTCGCCGGCGAGCCAGGCCGGATCCTCGATCGAGCTGAGCGCGCCCGCGGACGGGCTTGCCCGCTTCACCTCCGCGATGACGCCCACCCCGGGCAGCCGCAGCGACGCGATCGCGTCGCGGGCCGCCGGCTGCCTGGCCGCGGCCGCCTTGACCTCGGCGA
Organism: Mycobacteriales bacterium; assembly: GCA_036558285.1. GTDB lineage: Bacteria > Actinomycetota > Actinomycetes > Mycobacteriales > CADCTP01 > CADCTP01. The sequence goes on from DATBFW010000064.1 coordinate 4,758, forward strand.
GCGGGGTGACTGCCTCGCGAGCGGCGACGTCGGCGCGGACTCCGACGAGGATCTCGTCGAGAACGCTCACGCTGGTCCCTTCCTCGGCTGCCTCCCCAGGCACCCTACCGAGCCCCGGGGGCGGCGACCGACCCGCCCCCGGCCGGCCCCGGCCGCGGCAGCGGGACCGTGATCGCGTCGGGCGCCGGCTGCAGCGGCAGCCGGACGGTGAAGCAGGCGCCGCCCTCGGGCGCCCGGCCGGCGTCCGCGCTGCCACCGAGCCTGGTCGTCAGCCCGTGCACCAGAGCCAGCCCGACGCCCGTGCCGACCTGGCGGACGCCGCGGTACCGCTCGTAGAGCACCGACCGCTCGAACGCGATCGGCAGGTCCTCCGGGGACAGGCCGGGTCCGCCGTCGCGGACCTGGATGACGGCAGTGCCCGGAGCGCTGCCCTGCGTCTGGTACAGGCCGAGCACGACCGGGCGGCCGGCCGGGGTGACCCGCAGCGCGTTCTCGGCCAGGCCGTCGACGATCTGGCGGACCCGGGTGGGGTCGGTGACGCACAGCAGCGGGTGGTGCGGCAGGTCGGTCCGGCCGACCACGCCGACCGCCTCGCAGCGCGCCCGCCACACCTCGCCGGCCGTCTCCATCAGCGCGGTGAGGTCGACCCGCCGCAGGTCGATGCGGAAGTCCTGGGCGCCCAGCCGGGCCAGGTCGAGCAGGTCGCTGACCAGCCGCTCCAGCCGGTGCGCCTCGCCGAGCACGGTGCGGGCAACCGGTTGCACCTCCGGCCCGGTGGTGACCCCGTCGGCCAGCGACTCGGCGAACCCGGTGATCGCGGTCAGCGGGGTACGCAGCTCATGGCTGACCGACAGCAGGAACTCCCGCTGCCGGCCCTCACTGGTCGCCAGCGCCGCGGACAGCGAGTTCAGCGCGTCGGCGACCTCGGCGACCTCGGCCGGGCCCTCCGGCGGGACCCGGACGTCGCGGGCGCCGGCGGCGAGCAGGTGCGCGGTCGTGGCGGCCTGCCGCAGCGGGCGGGCCAGCAGCCGGGCCAGCAGCACCCCGGCCAGCGCTGCCACCGCGAGGCCGATCAGCAGCGACAGCGCGATCCGCCTGACCGCGGCGCCGGCGAACGACGCGTCCGAGATCGACTGGGCCAGCACGACGCCGCCGACGGTGGCCGGCCGCGCCTCGACCAGGGTGCGCACCCCGCCGACGCTCCGGGTCAGCGACATCGACCGACCGGCGACCACCTCCGCCCGCTCGGCCCCGGTCAGCGCCCGGCTGGCCAGGCCGTCGGCCGGGCCGCCGCTGGTGGCGCCGGACCGGGTGAGGAAGGTGAAGTCGATCTTGAGGGCGTTGAGCTGGTTGCGGGTGCGCTGCCGGCCGAGAGCGACCGACCCGTCGCCGAGCCGGCCGTTGCCGCCGGCGCCCTCGGCCGCGGCGTCGGCCAGCGCGGACAGCGTCCGGCGGGCGTCGGCGTCGCCGGCCCCGTTCACCAGGCTCAGCGACACCAGCCCGGCGACCAGCACGGCGACCGCCGCGACCGCGGTCGTCACCAGCGCGATCCGCCCCGCCAGCGTGCCCCGCCGCCGGCCCGACCCCACCCGCCGCTCCCCGAACAGCCGATCCCCCGGACCCGGCCCACCCGGCGCCGGGCCGGGCTCAGTCACGGGACTCCGCCGAGTAGCCGACGCCGCGGACCGTACGGATCGGGCTTGCAGCGCCGAGCTTGGCCCGCAGCTGGGCGACGTGCACATCGACCGTGCGGGTGCCGGCCGCGGCCGCGTAGCCCCACACCTCGGAGAGCAGCTGCTCGCGCTCGTACACCCGGCCGGGCCGGCGGAGCAGGAACGCGAGCAGGTCGAACTCGGTGGTGGTGAGCACGACCTCGGTCGAGTCGACGTACGCGCGGCGGCGGTCCGGGTCGAGCGAGACCCGCCCGGCCTCCAGCAGCGGCGTGGACCGCTCGACGCCGCGGGTGCGCCGCAGCACGGTCTTCACCCGGGCCACCAGCTCGCGCGGCGAGAACGGCTTGGTCACGTAGTCGTCGGCGCCGAGCTCCAGGCCGAGCACCCGGTCGACCTCGTCGTCCCGGGCCGTCACGAACAGCACCGGCGTCCAGTCGCCGTCCGCGCGCAGCCGGCGGCACAGCTCGGTGCCGTCCAGGCCGGGCAGGCCGACGTCGAGCACGATCGCGACCGGGTGCAGCCGGCGGGCGGCGGCCAGGCCGGCGGCGCCGTCCGCCTCCACGTGCACGCCGAACCCCTCGCGGGCCAGGTAGAGCCGGACCAGGTCGGCGATCGCCCGCTCGTCCTCCACGACGAGCACGAGCCCCTTGCTGTCGCCCAGCACGCAGCCACCGTACGGTCCGCGGCGGCGCGGTCACATCAGCGCCGTGTTCGAGGACGGTACGGGCCGGGTCAGGGGCTCGCGGTCGGGTCGTCGCCGCGGTCGAGCGCGTCCCAGACGGCGGCGTCGGTGCGGGGGCGGTCGGTGCGGGCGGCCGGCGTCTCGTACCGGGCCGACATGGTCGGCCAGCGCCGGGACCGCAGCAAGGCGGCCACGCCGCCGAGGGCGAGCAGCAGCCCGCCGGCGGCGGCGAGCAGCGCCCAGCCCGGGTGCGCGGTCGCCGTGACCGCGGCGGCGCCGGCGGATCGGCCCGCGTCGTCGAGCAGGGACCTGGCCTCCGCGGCGTCCGGGGCGGCCAGCCGGGTGAGCGCGGTGACCAGGACGCCGAGCCCGGACGCCGCGACGATCGCGGCGACGACCAGCCGCCCCCACCGGCGGGTCGCCAGCAGGCCGACCACGCCGGCCAGCCCGACGATCCCGAGCCCGGCGACGAGCGGCTCGACGCTGCGCCCGGACAGCGCGAGCGTGACGTCCGGCAGCGGCGACGCCCGGTGCGCGACGACCTCGACCCACGGCCGCCCCACGGCGAACAGCACCATTCCGCCGCCGACCGCGCACACCGCCGCCACCGCGGCCAGCTCCCGCCCCGCACCGCGCCCGGCGGGAGTGCCGCGGCCCTGCGCTTCGGGGTGCGGGGCGGCGGTCACGGGATCGCGGGTGGGGTGAGGGTGGCGGCGGTGGCGAGCGCCTGGAGCACGGCGCGGGCCTTGTTGCGGGTCTCCAGCTCCTCGGCGGCGGGGAGGCTGTCGGCGACGATGCCCGCGGACGCCTGCACGTACGCGGTCCCGTCCCGGACCACCGCGGTCCGGATCGCGATCGCCATGTCCAGGTCGCCGGCGGCGTCGAGGTAGCCGACCGCCCCGCCGTACACGCCCCGGCGGACCGGCTCCAGCTCGTCGATGATCTCCATCGCCCGCACCTTCGGCGCCCCGGTCAGCGTGCCGGCCGGGAAGCACGCGGTGAGCACGTCGAGCGCGTCCCGCCCGGGCGCGACCTCGCCGGTGACGGTGGAGACGATGTGCCAGACGTGCGAGTAGCGCTCCAGCGCACCGAACTCGACCACCCGTACGGTCCCCGGAGCGCACACCCGACCGAGGTCGTTGCGGGCCAGGTCGACCAGCATCACGTGCTCGGCCCGCTCCTTGACGTCGGAGACCAGCTCGGCGGCCAGCTCGGCGTCCCGCTCCGGGGTGTCGCCGCGCTTGCGGGTGCCGGCGATCGGGTGCAGCACTGCCCGCCCGCCGGTCACGGTCACCAGCGCCTCCGGCGACGACCCCACGATGTCGAACCCGTCGAGCCGCAGCAGATACATGTACGGCGACGGGTTCAGCGTCCGCAGCACCCGGTAGATGTCCAGGGCGTCGGCGTCGGTGCGGGTCTCGAACCGCTGCCCGATCTGCACCTGGAAGACCTCGCCGGCCCGCACCGCGTCCAGCGCCGCCTTCACCGCCGGCTGATACTGCCCGGGCGGCGTGCGGGACACGTGCTCGGCCGGCGGCACCGGCCGGGTCACCGCGACGCTCGGCGGCGCCGGCGTGGCCAGGTCCCTGGTCATCGCGTCCAGCCGGGCCACCGCGTCCTCGTACGCGGCGTCGACCGCGGCGGCCGGCGCGTCCGGCGGCACCAGCGCGTTGGCCACCAGCAGCACGCTGGCCTCGTAGTGGTCGACGACCGCGACGTCGGTCGCGACGAGCATGGTCAGCTCGGGCAGCCCGAGGTCGTCGGTCGCGTACGCCGGCAGCCGCTCGATCCGGCGGACCACGTCGTAGCCGAGGTAGCCGACCAGCCCGCCGGTCAGCGGCGGCAGGTCGGGCAGCTCGTCGGCCGGAGCGGGACCGAGCAACGCCCGCCAGGTCGCGGCCAGCACCTCGAGCGGGTCACCGTCGGCCGGCGCGGCGGGCGGCGGCGTACCGGTCCACACCGCCCGCCCGTCCCGCTCGGACAGCGTGGCCGAGCACCGCACGCCCACGAACGACCAGCGCGACCAGGACCGGCCGTGCTCGGCCGACTCGAGCAGGAACGTGCCGGGGCGCCCGCCGGCGAGCTTGCGGTACACGCCGACCGGGGTCTCGCCGTCGGCGAGCAGCCGGCGGGTCACCGGCACCAGCCGGGAGCCGCGGGCCAGCCGCGCGAACCCGGCCCGGTCCGGGACGGCCTGCCCGGTCGTCATGGCGTCCCCTGGTCCACGACCGCCGGGCGCTCCAGCACGACCGCCGGCAGCGGGTCGGCGTCGAAGCAGGTGCGGTCGCCGGTGTGGCAGGCGGCGCCGACCTGGTCGACCCTGACCAGCACGGTGTCACCGTCGCAGTCGAGCGCGACCGAGCGGACCCACTGCTGGTGGCCAGACGTCTCGCCCTTCACCCAGTATTCCCGGCGGCTGCGGGACCAGTACGTGCAGCGGCCGGTGGTCAGCGTGCGGTGCAGCGCCTCGTCGTCCATCCAGCCGACCATCAGGACCTCGCCGGTGTCCCACTGCTGGGCCACGGCCGGGAACAGGCCGTGCTCGTCCCGCTTGAGCCGGGCGGCGATCGTCGGGTCGAGGTCGGACTGGCGGGCGGCTGCGGACATGCCCGCCATTGTGCCGCGCGGCTCGTGCCGGTGACCGGGCAGGATGGGGCCGTGACGTGGACGACTGCTGACATCCCCGACCTGTCCGGCCGCACGGCGGTGGTCACTGGCGCCAACTCCGGCATCGGCTTCGGTGCGGCGGTGGAGCTGGCCCGGCACGGCGCGGCGGTCACGCTGGCCGCCCGCGACCCCGGCCGCGGCGCCGACGCACTGGCCAAGCTGAAATCAGAGGTCCCTGCCGCCGAGGCGGAGCTTGGTCCGCTCGACCTGGCCGACCTCAGCTCGGTCCGGGCGTTCGCGGCCGGGTATGCGCCCGACGGGCTCGACCTGCTGGTCAACAACGCCGGGGTGATGGCGGTGCCGCTGCGGCACACGCCGGACGGGTTCGAGAGCCAGTTCGGCACCAACCACCTCGGCCACTTCGCGCTGACCGGGCTGCTGCTGCCCAAGCTGCTGGCCCGCCCGGGCGCCCGGGTGGTGACGGTGACCAGCGGCTACCACCGGATCGGCCGGATCGACTTCGCCGACCTCGACGCCCGCGGCCGCTACCGCAAGTGGCCGGCGTACGCGCAGTCGAAGCTGGCGAACCTGCTGTTCACGTTCGAGCTGCAGCGGCGGGCCGACGCGGCCGGGGTCGAGCTGCTGGCCCTGTCCGCGCACCCCGGGTACGCGGTGACCAACCTGCAGACCGCCGGGCCGCGGCTGGCCGGGAACAAGGTCATGGAGCGGGCGACGGAGGCGGTGAGCCGGGTGATCGGGCAGTCCGCGCGGGACGGCGCGCTGCCCACGCTGCGCGCCGCGACCGACCCGGCCGTCCGGGGCGGCGAGGTGTTCGGGCCGGACGGGTTGCTGGAACTGCGCGGCACGCCGAAGCGGGTCGCGGTCAGCTCACGGGCGCGCGACCGCGCCGTGGCCGAGCGACTGTGGGAGGTCTCCGAGGAGAAGACCGGGGTGCGCTACCCCGCCCTCGACCCGGCCTGAGTCCGGCGCAGCAG
>DATBFW010000065.1:0-7344 GCA_036558285.1 Mycobacteriales bacterium
GCGGACCCGCGGGCGGCGGGCTGGTGGGGCGGGTGGTGCCGGGGTTGGCGGGGATGCTGGTGCCGCGGGGGGACGTCGAGGCGACCTCGGTGTTGCCGGAGGTGCCGGTCGGGGCGACCCGGGCGGATCTGTGGCCCGGCGGTTCGCCCGCGTACGGACCGCAGCCGGCCGCGGCGGAGCCCGCCACCGGCAGCTTCACCCGCGTCCTGCTGACCGGGCTCGGCGGCTCCGAGGAGGCACCGCCGCCCGCGCCGGCGCCGGTCCCACCCGGACCGCCGACAGTGCGCGGCCGCGCCGTCGCCACCACCCGCCGGCTCGCCGCCCGGGTCGGCGCGCTGCGCGGCGACGAGAAGACCGCGCTGCTCGTGGTCGCCGGGGTGGTCGGCGTGGTCCTCCTGCTGCTGGCGCTGCTCGTGGTGGTGGTCCGGCTGGCCACCAGCCGCGGTGGCGACCCCGCGCCGAGCGCGGCACCCCCGGCGGCGGCCAGCGCCGCACCGACGGCCGGCGCGAGCACGGAGCCGAGCCCGACCGCGACGCCGAGCCCGACCGGCTCGCCGCTCCCGCCGTCCGGCGGCTCGTTCACGTCGAAGCGGTCCGGGCTCTGCCTCGGCGCCCCGCAGGGCCGCTCCGACGCCGGCGCCCAGCTCGTCCAGCGGGCCTGCGGCACCGACTTCGGCACCGGCTTCCTGCTCGTCGGCGCCGCCCAGCCCGGCCTGTACGAGCTGGTCAACGCCGGCGCGAGCCGGTGCGCGGACGTGCTCGGCGCCTCGGTGGACAACGGCGCCCCGGTCGTGCAGTGGGACTGCAACGGCGGCCCGAACGAGACCTTCCAGCTGCGCCCGGTGCTCGACCCGACCGGCGCGGACACCGGCTACGTGCAGATCGTCGCCGCGCACAGCGGCAAGTGCCTGGACGTCACCGGCGGGGCGACCAACGAGGGCGCGCCGGTGCAGCAGTGGGACTGCCACGATCCGGTCACCGAGGCCGACCCGACGGCGGGCGGCAACCAGAGCTGGCGGTTCAGCCCCGACTGATCAGCCCCGACCGGTCAGCCCCGACGGGTCAGCCCCGACCGGTCAGCGCCGCGGGGTCGACCTCGCCACGCGCGACCAGCACGGCCGGCCCGGACAGCAGGACCGGACCGGCCGACAGCCAGGTCACGGTGAGCCGGCCGCCGGGCACGTCGACGGTCCACGGCTCGTCCAGCCCGTCCCCGTCGGCCCAGGCGACCGCGGCGACGACCGCCGCGCACACGCCGGTGCCGCAGGACCGGGTCTCCCCCACTCCCCGCTCGTGCACCCGCATCACCAGCCCGCGCGGACCGCGGCGGACGACGAACTCGACGTTCTGCCCGTCCGGCAGGGACGGGCGCAGCTCCGGCGGCCGGGACAGGTCGAGCGCGTCGAGGGCGGCCAGGTCGGGAAGCTCGACCACGACATGCGGGTTGCCCATGCTCACCGCGGTGCCGGTCCGGCCGCCGACGGTCGGCGCGGCCTCCAGCGGGACCGGCGCGCCCATCTCCACGGTGACGTCCCCGGCCGCCGGCACCTGGACCGTACGGATCCCGGCCCGGGTGCCGATCGACAGCGTGCCCGGCTCGGCGAGACCCGCGTCGACCAGGTATCGGGCGTACACCCGGATGCCGTTGCCGCACATCTCGGCCACCGAGCCGTCGGCGTTCCAGTAGTCCATGACGAAGCCGTCGGCACCGCGGTCCAGCCGCAGCACGCCGTCGGCGCCGATCCCGGCCCGCCGGTCGCACAAGGCCCGTACGGTCCGCGGGTCGAGCGGCGGGGCGTCCGGCAGCACGACGAAGTCGTTCTCGGTGCCGTGCCCCTTCACGAACCTCACCGGACGAGGGTAAGCGTCTGCGCCAGCAGGTCGGGGCCGGCCGCGTCGAGCCAACGCACCCGCTCGTCGCGGCGGAACCAGGATCGCTGCCGGCGGACGAACCGGCGGGTCGCGATGACCGTCTGCGTGCGCGCCTCCGGGGTGTCACCGAGCGCGAGCACCTGCTGGTAGCCCAGCGCCCGGCCGGCCGTCGGCCCGTCCCGCAGCCCGACCCGCTCCAGCGCGCGCACCTCGGCGACGAGGCCGCCCGCCCACATCCGGTCCACCCTGGCCGCGACCCGGTCGTCCAGGTCGGCGCGGTCTAGTCCGATGTGGACGGTGTCGTACCGCTCGACCGGCTCGGGCAGGGTCGCGGCGAACGGGCGGCCGGTGAGCTCGACCACCTCCAGCGCCCGCACCAGCCGCCGGCCGTTCGACGGCAGGATTCCGCTGGCCGCGTCCGGGTCCACCTCGGACAGTCGCGTGTGGAGCGTCGCCGGGCCGTGCGCGGCCAGCTCCGCCTCCAGCCGGGCGCGCAGGTCCGGGTCGGTGCCGGGGAAGTCGAGCTCGTCGAGGACCGCACGGACGTACAGCCCGGATCCGCCCACGAGCAGCGGCACCCGGCCGCGGGCGAGCACGTCCTCGATCGCCGCCCGGGCCAGCCGCTGGTATTCGGCGACGCTGGCCCGCTCGGTCACGTCCCACACGTCGAGGACGTGGTGCGGCACGCCACGCCGCTCGGCGAGCGTCGGCTTCGCGGTGCCGACGTCCATGCCCCGGTAGAGCTGCATGGAGTCGGCGTTGACCACCTCGGCACCGACGCGCTCGGCGATCTCGATAGCCAGCGCGGTCTTGCCGGTCGCGGTGGGACCGACGAGCGCGACCACCCGGCTCATCTTGCCGACCAACTGGCGACGAAATAGCCGACACCGTACGGGGCCGCGGCGTAGAGCAGATCTGCCTCGTACCGGCGGCCGTCGAGGGCACGGCCCACCGCGCGCCAGGCCGGTACGCCGGCGGCGAGCAGGTCGGCGCCGAGCGCCGGGTCGAGGTCGCGCAGCGCCGCGGCGTCTCCGGCGGCGAGGGCCGCCGCGACCGCGGCGTCGAACGGTTCCGCGCGCGGGTCGACGTAGCCGGGGGCCCGTTCGGTCCGGCGGGCCGAGCCGTCGCCGACCACCAGGTACGCCGGCGCATCCGGCAGGAACGGCATATCGCCGTCCACCGCGACACCCGGACACGGCAGGTCCGCACCGGACAGCAGCCAGGCACCGAGGGTCAGCGGCAGCGGAAGCGGACCCGGTCGCGCCGGCGCGCCGGGCAGCGACGCGGTCACCGGCACGCCGTACCCGGCCAGCGTCCCGGTGCTGCCGGGCGGGAACCGGCCGCCGCCGGAACCCGTTCCGATCACGATGACCTGGCCCGGGCGGCCGGCGAGCAGCCGGCGCACCGCCTCCCGGCATGCTGCCCGCAGCGGGTCGAGCTCACCGGCCGCTCCGGCGGCCAGCTCGGGCACCAGCAGCGGCGGCGACGGACAGAAGGCGATGGCGGAGACCACTCCGGGAGAGTAGGACGACGGGTTTGTAGCAGAGGGGGTGCCGACCGGACAGCCGGTACTGAGAGGATGCAAGGGCGCGGACGCGCGAGGAGGAACGAGGCAATGACTGCCAGCAACGAGTGGGGACGGGTCGACACCGACGGCACGGTGTACGTCCGCACCGAGGCGGGCGAGCGCGCGGTCGGATCCTGGCACGCCGGGAGCCCGGAGGACGGGCTGGCCCACTTCACCCGCCGGTACGAGGACCTGGCCACCGAGGTCGGCCTGCTGGAGAGCAGGCTCGCCTCCGGAGCCGGCGACCCCAAGTCCACCCTTGCCCACGCCACTGCCATGAAGGCATCGCTCGGCGAGGTCGCCGTGGTCGGCGACCTCGGCACGCTCGACGTCCGGCTGACCACGCTGGAGGGCGCCGCCCAGGCGAAGCTGGAGCAGGCCGGCGCGGCCAGGGCTGCGGCCAGGGCGGCGGCCGCCGCGGCCAAGGAGAAGCTCGTCCTCGAGGCGGAGGAGCTGTCCCAGAGCTCGCAGTGGAAGGCCACCGGCGACCGGTTCCGCGCCATCGTCGACGAGTGGAAGGCGATCCGCGGCGTCGACCGGAAGGCCGACGAGCAGCTGTGGAAGCGGTTCGCCGCCGCCCGGGACACGTTCACCCGCCGCCGCGGCAGCCACTTCGCCGCGCTGGACGAGCAGCGCGCGGTCGCGAGGGCGCGCAAGGAGGAGCTGGTGGCCGAGGCCGAGTCGCTGGCCGACTCGACCGACTGGGGTCCGACGGCGAGCCGGCTCAAGGCGCTGATGGGCGAGTGGAAGGCGGCCGGCCGGGCCTCGAAGGAGGCCGAGGAGCAGCTGTGGACGCGGTTCCGGGCCGCGCAGGACACCTTCTTCGCCGCGCGGGCCGCGACCTTCAGCGAGCGCGACGCCGAGCAGCTGGCCAACCAGCGCACCCGCGAGGGGCTCATCGCCGAGGCCGAGGCGCTCGACCCGGACTCGGACCTCAAGGGCGCGCAGGCGCGGCTGCGAGACATCCAGGAGCGTTACGACGCGGTCGGGCACGTGCCCCGGGACGCGATCCGCACGCTGGACAACCGGATGCGCGCGGCCGAGCAGCGGATCCGGGAGGCCGGCGACGCCGAGTGGCGGCGCGGCAAGGTCGACAGCAACCCGCTGCTCGACCAGCTGCGGGACACCGTGGCCAAGGCCGAGGCGCAGCTGGCCAAGGCACAGGCCGGCGGCAACCCGGGCAAGATCGCCGAGGCCGAGGCGGCGGTCGCGGCGCGGCGGGAATGGCTGGCCGAGGCCGAGCGCTCCGTCCGCCGCTGAGCCCATCGCCGTCCCGGGTCGAGTCCTCCCGGAAGCTGGCGGACCCGGTGTGGGAGCGGGCCGACTGGTCGTCGACGGTGCGCCGCGCTCCCCCACGACCCGGAGACCGAGTACGTCCGGTCGCGCTAGCCCCGCCCGATGTACGGCATCTTCGTCGCCATCACGGTCATCGTGGCGACGTTGGCGTCCAGCGGCAGGCCGGCCATGTAGCAGACCGCGCCGGCGACGGCGGCGACGTCCATCAGTGGTTCCGGCCGGACGCTGCCGTCGGCCTGCGCGGTCCCCTTCGCGAACCCGCCGGCCAGGTCGGTGGCCGCGTTGCCGATGTCGATCTGCCCGCAGGCGATGTCGTACGGCCGGCCGTCCAGCGCGGTCGACTTCGTCAGGCCGGTGATCGCGTGCTTGGTCGCCGTGTACGCGACCGACTGCGGCCGCGGCGTGTGCGCGGAGATCGAGCCGTTGTTGATGATCCGACCGCCCTGCGGGTCCTGCCGGCGCATCACGCCGAACGCCTCCCTCGTACACAGGAAGGCGCCGGTGAGGTTCACCGCGACCACCGCGTTCCACGTCGCCAGCTCGTGCGCGTCGAGGTCGACCGGCGGCGCGACCGTGCCGGCGTTGTTGAATAGCAGGTCCACCCGGCCGTGCCGGCGCACGGTGGTCTCGAACAGCCCGCGCACGCTGTCCTCGTCGGTGACGTCCGCCGGCACCGGGTCGAGCCCGTCGTGCCCGGCCGCGACCGCCTCCAACGCCTCGCGCCGGCGCCCGGCCAGCACCACGGTCCACCCGTCGGCCGCGAGCGCCCGCGCGGACGCCGCGCCGATCCCGCTACCGCCTCCGGTCACCACCGCGATGCGCGGCTGTCCGCTGGTCATGGCTCCTCCGATCGTCCGGCCGACACCGGTCGGGTCGACACCGAGATCGTGCGCCGTGGGCGAAACGGGGTTGACCCCGGGCCGCCCGGACGGGCTACTTGGCGGCCATGAAGATCGGCGTACTCGGCACCGGACCGGTGGGGCAGGCGCTCGCCACCCGCCTGGTCGAGCTCGGCCACGACGTGACGATGGGGTCACGGGACGCGGCGAACGAGACCGCGGCCGGCTGGGCCCGCGAACACGGCGCGGCCTCGGGTGACTTCCGCCAGGCGGCCGCCGGCGCCGAGGTGGTCGTCAACGCGACCGCCGGCAGCCACTCCGCCGCGGCGGTCGCCCAGGCCGACCCCGCTCCGGGCACCGTGCTGCTGGACGTGTCCAACGCGCTCGACGGCAACTTCCCGCCGGGGCTCACCGTGCCGTCCGGCGACAGCACCGCGGAGCGGCTGCAGCGGGAGCACCCGCAGGCGTACGTGGTGAAGGCGCTGAACACGATGAACTGCGACGTGATGGTGCACCCGGAGCTGGTGCCCGGCGAGCACGAGGTGTTCGTGGCCGGCGACGACGCGGCCGCCAAGGCGGCGGTGACCGGCCTGCTGCGGCAGTTCGGCTGGCCCGAGGCGGCGATCCTCGACCTGGGCCCGCTGCCGGCGGCACGCGGCCTGGAGGCTGCCGTGCTGTTCTGGGTCGCGCTGCGGATGGCGATCGGGCACAACCGGTTCAACTTCCACATCGCTCAGAGCGGCAGCGCCCCGTCGTCGTAGACCAGGCCGCCCGGCGTGACCCGGGCGCCGGCCGTCGGCAGGTGCGGCGCGAGCCGCCCGTCGTGCATGAGGTGCAGGACCGGTACGTCGTGAAGTAGAACGGCGACGTCGGCGATCAGCCGGCGGTGGCAGCGCCACCAGACTGCCTCGCTGCACATCACCACGGTGCCGTCGCCGGCGGCGAGCACCCGGTCCAGCGCGGCCCGGAACGGCTCCTGCCGGGTCCACGCCGCGTACCCGCGGAACATCGGCTCCCGCCACACCACGTCCGGAGAGTCCGGCGGTGGCTTCCGGAAGCCACCGAGGTCCCGCTCCCAGCGGTAGTCGATGCCGGTGGCCGGCAACCAGTCGGCCAGCGCGGCGCGGGCCACGTGCGGGTGCCGCCGGCTTCCCGGCGCGGTCCGCACGTCGACCAGCAGCCGCACGCCGGCGCCGTGCAGCAGGGCGACCAGCTCGTCCTGCGACGCGGTGCCGTGCCCGACGGTCAGCAGCGTCACTCGCCGGTGGCTCCGTCGATCGCCTGGCGGATCAGGTCCGCGTGCCCGTTGTGCCGCGCATACTCCTCGATCATGTGGTTGTAGACCCAGCGCACCGACAGCGTCTCGGCGCGGGCGACGAAGGTGTCGTCGAGATCCCACCCGGCAGCCGTCCCGTCGCAGACCGCGACCTCGGCCCGCCAGACCGCGAAGTCGGCTGCCGGGTCGGCGTCCGGCGGCGGGTCGATGTCCAGATCCGGCTCGGCGTCGGTGTAGAAGATCGGCGGCGCGCCCTCGCCGGCCAGCCGGCGGCGGAACCAGCTTCGCTCGACGTCGGCGAGGTGGCGGACCAGCCCGAGCAGGGACAGGTTCGTCGTCGGCAGCGGGCGGGCCCTCAGCTGGTCGCCGGTGAGCCCGGCGCACTTCCACATCAGGGTGTCGCGGTGGAAGTCGAGGAAGCCCTGCAGCGTCGCCCGCTCGCCGGCGGCTTCCGGCGGGAACCGACGTTCGTCCGGCGGGGCGGTCATTCGCCG
>DATBFW010000066.1:0-44267 GCA_036558285.1 Mycobacteriales bacterium
GACCGCACCGTCCACGGCGTAGAGCACCTTGGTTGTGAACGCCTCCAGCGGCCGCAGATCGCTCAGCGGCCGCTGCGCCCGCTGCACCCGCAGCGGAGTCCCGGAATCCACCGGACGAGGGTACCCGTCGGGATCGTCGTACCCGTGCGATAGGAACCGGGCATGGACCTGCCTGTGGTGGAGCTGCGGCGATACACGTTGGTGCCCGGCCGGCGTGACGAGATGATCTCGGTCTTCGAGCGCGAGTTGATGGAGACGCAGGAGGCGACCGGGATGTCCATCCTCGGCACGTTCCGCGACCTCGACCGGCCCGACCACTTCGTCTGGCTGCGCGGGTTCCCGGACATGAGCTCGCGGCACGAGTCGCTGACCGAGTTCTACTCCGGGCCGGTGTGGAAGCAGCACGGCCCGTCGGTCCGGCCGACCATGATCGACACCGACGACGTGCTGATGCTCCGCCCGGCCGGTCCGGGCACCGGGCTCGGCCCGCTGCCGATCCCGCCGCCGGACGCCGCGCCCGGCGGCCGCGTCGTCGCCCGGGTCTACCCGGCCGAGCTGGCCGGCCGCGCGCCCCGCGGCGAGCTGGCCAGCTTCGTCACCGAGCCGGCCGCGAACACCTTCGCCGGCCTGCCGGTCCGGGCCGACGCCTCGGTCTACGTGACGCTCGACCGCACCGACGAGCCCCGCGAGCACGACGACCGGGCCGAGATCGCCCGCCTGTCCCCCACGACCCGCTCGCCGCTGCACGGCTGATCGGGGCCGCCGGCCCGCGCGCCGCTGCGCGACCGATCGGGGCCCGCCGGCCCGCATATAGGGTCTGCCGCATGGCCGACGGGTTGATCGCGGTGACCGGGGCGACCGGAGCGGTCGGCGGGAAGGTGGCCGGGTTGCTGGCCGCCCGCGGCATCGCGCAGCGGCTCGTCGTGCGCGACCCGGCCAGGGCACCGCAGCTGCCCGGCGTGGAGAGCGTGCGCCGGATCGCCGGCTACGGCCACGCCGACGACGTGCGCCGCGCGCTCGACGGCGTAGACACGCTGTTCCTGGTGCCGGCGCAGGAGGCGGCCGACCGGCTGCAGCAGCACTTCGCCACCGTCGACGCGGCCGTGGCCGCCGGCGTTCGCAAGATCACCTACCTGTCGTTCGTCGCCGCGTCGGAGGGTTCGACCTTCACCCTCGGCCGCGACCACTGGGCCACCGAGCAGCGGGTCAGGGTCAGCGGCGTGGCCTGGACGTTCCCCCGGATGAACCTCTACCTCGACTTCCTGCCGCTGATGGTCACCGAAGCCGGCGCGATCGAGGGTCCGGCGGACGGCGGCCGGACCGCGTTCGTCACCTGCGACGACGTGGCCGGTGTCTGCGCGGCGCTGCTCGCCGAGGGCGGCCACGACGGCGAGACGCACGACGTCACCGGGCCGGAGGCGATCACGCTGGCCGACGCGGCGGACCGGATGTCGGCCGCATCCGGCAAACGGATCGAGTTCCGCGACCAGACCATGGACGAGGCGTACGCGTCCCGCGCGGTCTACGGCGCCCCCGACTGGCAGGTCGAGGCCTGGGTGAGCACCTACGTCGCGATCGCCGACGGCGACGTCGCCGGCGTCACTGACACCGTCGCGACGTTCACCGGAAACCCGGCCACGAACCTGGACGCGTTCCTGGCGAGCCATCCCGACGCGCTGGATCACGTCCGGGCGTGAGCCGGGCGGCGCGCACCGTCATCGGCGCAGCTGGAAGTGCAGCGAGACCAGCACCACCGCGGTCCAGCACAGGACGCCGATGACGAGCAGCACCAGGGCCGTCACGTCGCCCGGCAGGGCCAGCATGACCAACGCGCCAAGGGTGAGCGCCAGCGCGGCGCCGCCGGTCGCCGACAGGTAGTAGAACAGCGCCCGCGGCCGCGGCATCGATCCGATCTGCAGCTTCGGCATCGCCTCGGCCGAGTCCATCGTCACGGTCGGCCGGGTCGACGCCGGCCCGCGTGTACGCGCCATGGCGAGCGTGAAGGCGAACCCGATGAGCACGGCGGCGACCGGCAGCAGGACCCAGCCCAGCCCGGTCCACTCCAGCCCGACGCCGATCCCGAAGCCGAGCGCCGCGAGCCCGAAGAGCACGAGGATCAGCTCTCCGGTGGTCAGCCGCCACCCGGCGGGCTCCCGGTCCACCCGTCCGACGGTACCGAACAGCCGCGCTCCGAGTGGACCAAGCCTGGTACTCGACGGCATCCAGGCCTGCTGGTGTTGGATGGCGGGATGGCCGACATCTGGAACCGGGTCGACGAGTACGTGACCGAGCGGCTGATCGGGGCCGACCCCGCTCTCGATGCCGCGCTGGCCGACAGCGCCGCCGCCGGCCTGCCCGCGATCCAGGTCTCCGCCCCGCAGGGGAAGCTGCTCCAGCTGGTCGCCCGGCTCGTCGGCGCGCAGCGGATCCTCGAGGTCGGCACGCTCGGCGGGTACAGCACGATCTGGCTGGCCCGCGGCCTCGCCCTTGGCGGCCACGTCGACACCCTAGAGGTCGACCCGCGGCATGCCGAGGTCGCCCGGGTCAACCTCCTGCGTGCGGGCGTGGCCGACAGGGTGACCGTGCACGTCGGCCCGGCGATCGACACGCTGCCGGCCCTCACCGGCCCGTACGACCTGGTGTTCGTCGACGCGGACAAGAAGAGCAACCCGGATTACGTGCGGGCGGCGCTCGGCCTGACCCGGGCCGGTGGGGTGATCGTGGTGGACAACGTGATCCGCGGCGGGCGGGTCGCCGACGCCGGCGAGACCAGCGACGACGTGGTGGGCACCAGGGCCACGTACGACCTGCTCGCGAGCGAGCCGCGGTTGGACGCGACCGCGCTGCAGACCGTCGGCGGCAAGGGGTACGACGGGTTCGCGATCGCGGTCGTGTCGGAGGCGTGATCCCGCCGGGGCGGGGGCAGGATCGGCTCATGACCTCCGCGTCCGTCTTCCGCCCACTCGTCCTCGGAGTCGTCACCGGGTTGCGCAGCCAGCTCGGGCTGGCCGTGCTCGCGTGGTCGGAGCCGGCGTCGAAGCAGGACACCCGGGCGCTGCGGCTGCTGCGCTCGGCTCCCGGCCGCGGGCTGGCCGGCGTCGGCGCGGCGGGCGAGCTGGTCGCGGACAAGCTGCCCAGCACGCCGAGTCGGCTCGAGCCGCGGGGGCTGGCCTTCCGGCTGCTCGCCGGCGCCGGGGTCGGTGCGCTGGCGGTGAACTCGACCGACCGGCGCACGGTCGGAGTCGCGAGCGCGGTCGGGCTCGCCGGGGCGGCGGTCGGAACGTACGCGGGGGCGTACTACCGGAAGATCCTGCCGGCGCGGACGAACACGCCGGACCTGCCGTGGGCGGTCGGCGAGGACGCGGTCGCCGCCGGGCTGGCCGCGACCGCGGTCAAGGTCTGGCCGGAGCCGCGGCCGTGGTGGCAGCGGGCCCCGCGCGCCGTCGCGCGCGGATCAAGGGCGATCGCCCGCGCGCCCAGGGCCGTCGCCGACGCGTCGAGAGCGGTCGCCGACGCGTCCAGGGCGGTGGCCGCCGCACCGAGAGCCGTCGCCGACGCGTCCAGAGCGGTCGCCGCCGTACCGAGAGCCGTCGCCCGCGCGCCGAGAGCGGTCGCCGGCGCGCCGAAGGCCGCCGTACAGGCGGTGCCGCGGGCGGTGGCGCGGGCGCCGCGAGCGGTTGCCGGGACGGTGACCTCCCGGCGGCGGTGATCGGAACCGCAGCCGAACCCGGTTGACGCCCGCCGGCGCGGGCTGCGACCGTTGATGGCGTGAGCGGCCATCTGGTGTCCCGGGTCTTCCTCGACCTGCGCCGGCACGCGTCCGCGGTATGTCCCGTCTCCTGACGCGACGTCCCGACCGCCCACCCGTCCCCGGCGCCGCGCCGGCGGAAGATCCTGGAGAAATCGTGAGCCCCACTGCCCAGCTGCGTCCCGTGTCGACCGCGCAGGGTGATAGATACGCCGTCGCCGCCATCGTCGTGCAGGAAGTGGCCGACGGTGCCGGTACGACCGAGCTGACCGAGCTGGCCAGCCGGCTGGCCGACGAGGCCCGCCGGCTGCTGCTGGAGGAGCGTCCCGGCAGCAACGTGACCGCCGCGGTCGCGATCAGCGACGTCCCGGCCCATCCGGCGCTGCCGGCCGCGCCCGAGCGCGGCCTCGACATCGACCGGCATGCCCACCGGGTGAGGGTCGACGGCCGCCCGGTCGAGCTCAGCTACCGCGAGTTCGAGCTGCTGGCCTTCCTCGCCGAGCACCCTGGCCGTGTGTTCGGCCGGCGCCAGCTGGTCAGCTCGGTCTGGAACGGCGCCGACGTGGGCAGCCGCACGGTCGACGTGCACGTCCGCCGGCTGCGGATGAAACTGGGCCGGTACGCGGCCGGCATCGTCACCGTCCGCAACGTCGGCTACCGATACGAGCCCAGCCGCACGACCCTCGGAACCGTCGCGTAGCCGTCCGGCCGAGGGCCGGGACCGCTGCCCTGACAGCGAACACCGGTTCCCGGCGCGGCCGGTAGCTGATGGGCTCGTCGGATGCTGGTTCTGTTCGTGCACGGTGCCTTGGTCCGCGACGCCGACTGGTGGTGGCACCGGATGCCCGGCCCTCTCGGGCGGCACGGTCTCCGCACCGCCGCGGTCGAGCTGCCCAGCTGCGTCGGCCGCGGTGACCTGGCCGCCGATGCGGCCGCGGTCGCCGCGGCGGTGACCGGCGCGGGCGAGCCCGTCACGCTCGTCGGACACTCGTACGGCGGGACCGTGATCACCGAGGCCGGCCGGGACGCGGCCCACCTGGTCTACGTGACCTCGGTGCTCGCCGACGCCGGCCGCTCGCATGCCGACTCCGGCTCGGGCCGCGGCCCGGCGCCCTGGGTGCGGCCGCACCCGGACGGCACCCTGGAGCTGGTCGGCGACCGGATCCGGGAGCTGTTCTTCGCCGACTGCGACGACGAGACGTACGAGCAGGCGCTCGCCCGCAGGGCCAGGCAGGACGCGGCCGCGCTGACCGGCGCGGTGACCGTGCCGGCCTGGCGCAGCGTGCCCTCGACCTACGTGGTCTGCACCGAGGACCGGGCGATCCCGGCCGACGTGCAGCGTGCCGCCGCGGTCCGGGCCGGCCGCACGGTCGAGATCCCGACCGGGCACCACCCGTTCCTGTCCCGGCCAGACCTGTTCACGGGGACACTCGCGGGTACGATTCGGACAGGAGTGCCCTGATCACGACGTCCGGGGGCGCGATGGACAGCGACGTGCTCGTGGTCGGTGCCGGGATTGCCGGTGCGGCCGCGGGCTTCTTCCTCGCCGCGGAGGGCGCGCGGGTCGCCGTGCTGGAGATGGAGGACGCTCCGGGCCGGCACGCCACCGGCCGGTCCGCCGCGCTCTACTCGGAATACTTCGGGCCGCCGGAGGTGCGCGCGCTCACCGCGGCCAGCCGGGACTTCCTCGCCGACCCGCCGCCCGGGTTCGCGGGCGCGCCACTGCTGAGCCCGCGCGGCGTGGTCACGGTCGCCGGACCGGGCGTGGAGGCGGAGTTCGAGGCGGCGCTGGCGGCCGCCCGCACCGCGCCGGCCGGCGCCGTCGAGATCTCGCCGGCCGACGCGGCCCGGCTGGTGCCGGTGCTGCGCGCGAACCGGTACGCGCGGGCCATGCACAAGCCGGGCGCCCTGGACATCGACGTGGCCGCGCTGCATCAGGGCTACCTGCGCGGCGTGCGAGCCACCGGCCGGGTGGTGACCCGTGCCCGGGTCCGCGAGCTGCGGCACGACGGCACGTGCTGGCGTGCCGGCGACCACGCCGCCCCGGTGCTGGTCGACGCGGCCGGCGCCTGGGCCGACGAGCTCGCCGTGCTGGCCGGGGCCGCGCCGCGGGGGCTGGTCCCGCACCGCCGCACCGCCTGCCTGGTCGACCCGGGCCGGGACGCGGCCGGCTGGCCGCTGCTCAACGACGTACCGGAGACGTTCTACTGCAAGCCCGAGTCCGGCGCCCTGCTGGTCTGCCTGGCCGACGCCGAGCCGGACGAGCCGGGCGACGTGCGGCCGCGCGACCTCGACGTGGCGATCGGCATCGACCGGCTGGAGCAGGCCACGACCCTGTCGGTACGCCGCGTCGCGCACTCCTGGGCCGGGCTGCGCACCTCCGCCGCGGACGACCTGCCGGTGGTCGGCCCGGACCCGGAGGTGCCGGGGTTCTACTGGCTCGCCGGGCTTGGTGGTTACGGAGTGCAGCTCTCGCCCGCGGTCGGCCGCCTGCTGGCCACGGCCGTACTGAATCGAGACGTGCCGGCCGGCCTGCCTCCCGAGGCGGCAAAGGCGCTGTCACCCGGACGGTTCGTTCGTGACCGGGACTCGACCATCCGAACGTAACGATCATGGTCTTGACTGGGCCGACAGTGTGAAAAACGGGATGATCAGTTCAAGTATGCATAGCCTGGGGCACGGTACGGACGGCGGCCTATGTCCCCAGGGAGCGACGACCCGTGGCAGCGCAGTGGCAGGACCCGTGGCACCGACCCGGCCCGATCGGCGACTACCACCGCAGGACACCACCGGGGATCGACCGCGCGACGCTGGTCCGCACGGCCACGCTGGCCGTCGCCGAGACGCTGGCCCGGCTCGGTCGCGACCTGCCGATCCGGGTGGTCGCCGGTGACCGGTCCGCCGACCTGGCCGGCATCCCGCCCGAGGTACGGATGCTGCCGGCGGCGGAGGCGGCCCGCCGGCTGCCCGGTCTGAGCACCACCGCGATCGGCACCGCGCGGGCCGGCGGCCTGACGCTCACCGTGGGCCGGCACGCCGCCGCCGGCGCCGCCGCGGTCAGCGTGGGGTGCGTTGTCGGTGACGAGATCCGGGTGCGGGTCGAGTGCGCGCCGGGCGACCCGTGGCGGCGGTCGGCGACCGCGGTGGCCGAGGTCGTCGGCGAGGTGCTGGCCGAGCTGCTGGCCGACCGGACCCGCAGCCCGGCCGACGCCGCCGGCCTCGGCGTGGCGTCCCGCCGGCGCGTGCTCACCGACCTGACCGGCCCGGTCGTGCCGGCTGCCGGCCGGTTCCGCCCGCTCGCCGAGCTGGTCGAGGCGCAGGTGGACCTCGACCCGCGGCGGCCGGCGGTGGTGCACGCGGGCGCGACGCTGACGTACGGGCGGCTGGACCGGCTGGCCAACGGGCTCGCCCGGGAGCTGGCCGAGCTGGGCGTGGCCCGCGGCGACGTGGTCCCGCTGCTGGTCGGCAACTCGCTGGAGCTGCCGGTCGGCATGCTCGCGCTGCTCAAGCTCGGCGCCGCGTTCGTGCCGTTGGACGAGAAGTGGCCGGACCGGCGGCTGGCCGCGGCCCTCGACGTGCTCGACCCACCGCTGACGATCACCACCGGCACGCCGGTGCCGCGCGGCAAGGAGCTGTCGGTCCGGGTCGCCTCACTGGTCGAGACCGGCGAGCGGCCCCGCGTCCCGGTCGGCCCGGCCGATCTCGCGTACGGGGTGTTCACCTCGGGCACCACCGGCACCCCGCGCTGCGCCCTCAACCACCACGGCGGCCTGGTCAACCGGCTGACGTTCATGACCCGCTGGTTCGGGCCGGCGCCGGGCGGGGTCGAGGTGGTGCTGCAGAACAGCAAGCACACCTTCGACTCGGCGGTCTGGCAGCTGTTCTGGCCGCTGACCACGGGCGGCCGGACGGTGGTGCCGGCACCGGGCGACTTCCTCGACCTGCAGCACACGGTGGAGACGCTCGCCACCCATGGCGTGACCGTGACCGACTTCGTGCCGACCACGTTCAACCTGCTGGTCGCGCGGCTGGAGCGCGACCCGGAGGTGCTGCGCCGGGTCGGCGCGCTGCGGCACCTCGTGGTCGGCGGCGAGGAGATCAGCCCGCGGCAGGTGCACCGGCTGCGCGAGCTGCTGCCCGGCCTGCGGGTCTCCAACGCGTACGGGCCGAGCGAGACGACGATCGGCATGGTCTTCCACGACGTGCGCGCGACCGACGGCGACGACGTGCCGCTCGGCCGCCCGATCGACAACTGTGCGGCGGTCGTGGTGGACGAGCGGCTGCGGCCGCTGCCGCCCGGCGCGGTCGGCGAGATCGCGATCGGCGGCGCCTGCGTCGGCGCCGGCTACCTGGGCGCGCCGGAGTCGACCGCGGCCAGGTTCGTGCCCAACCCGTTCCCGGAGATCGGCGGCGGGCGCCTCTACCGCAGCGGCGACCTCGGCTGGTACGACCCGTACGGCCGGCTGCACTTCGGCGGCCGGCGCGACTTCCAGGCCAAGGTCGGCGGGATCAGGATCGAGCTCGGCGAGGTCGAGCTGGCGGCGGAGGGCTGCCCGGGGGTGCGCCAGGCGACCGCGCTGGTGGCCGGCACCGACGCTTCCCGCGGGCTGGCCGTGTTCGCCGCCGCCGACGGCACCGGCACCGGCACCGGCACCGGCGCGGTGACCGAGCAGGACCTGCGCGACCACCTGCGCCGGGTGCTGCCGCGGACGTCGCTGCCCAGGCACGTGCTGGTGCTGCCCGAGCTGCCGCTGGCCGACTCGGCCAAGGTGGACCGCTCGGCGCTGGTCGACCTGCTCGAGGTGCGGTTGGCCCGGGCGGCCATGTCGGAGGCGGGCGAGGAGGGGCTTACGCCGGCCGAGCGGGTGCTCTCCGCGTTCCGGGTCGCGCTGGCCGAGCCCGAGCTGCCGGCCGACGCCGACTTCCTCTGCGCGGGCGGCGACTCGCTGCGCGCGGTCTCGCTGGTCGCCGCGCTGCGCACCAGCCTCGGCGTCGACGTCGGGGTGCAGGACCTGCTCGAGCACCCGACCGCGGCGGCGATGGCCGGGTTCGTCGCCCGGCAGCGTGCCGTTCCGGGCGTGCCGGCGGACGAGCGGGCGGCGATGGACGCCGACGCGCTGGCCCCGCTGCCCGGCCCGCTCGCCCCGGCGGTCCCCGGGTCGGTACGGACCGTGCTGCTCACCGGCGCGACCGGGTTCGTCGGCGGCCAGCTGGCGTACGAGCTGCTGGCCCGGACCGACGTTCGGGTGGTCTGCCTGGCCCGGGCGACCGGGGACGCGCAGGCCCGGCACCGGGTGGTCCGGGCGCTGCGCGAGCGCGGGTTGTGGCGCCCGGGCTGGGGGCAGCGGCTGGTCGGAGCGGCCGGCGCGCTGGACCGGCCCTGGCTCGGTCTGACCCCGGCCCGCTGGGACGAGCTCGCGGCCGAGGCGGACGCGGTGCTGCACGCCGGCGCGCTGGTCAACTTCCTCTACGACTACCGCACCCACCGCGGCGCCAACGTGCTCGGCACCACCGAGCTGCTCCGGCTGGCCCAGCAGGACCGACCGGTCCCGCTGCACCATCTGTCCACGCTCGGCGTGCTCGACCGGGAGGCCGCGCTGCACGACGCGCCGCTGGCCGAGGACGTCGACCCCGAGCGGGTACGGCCGCCGGAGACCGGCTACAGCCGGTCGAAGTGGGTGGCCGAGCGGCTGCTGGCCCGGGCGCGGGAGGCCGGGGCGACCGTGACCGTGCTGCGGCTGGGCGAGGTGATGCCGGCCGCGGTCGGGCCGGCGAACCCGCGGGCGCTGACCCACCTGCTGCTCACCGCGTTCGCGCACCTGCGGGCCTGCCCGGACGTCGTGCTGCGGTCTGACTACACGCCGGTGGACTGGGCCGCCCGGGTCACGGTGGCCGCGCTGTTCGACCGCACCGCGGCCGGGCGCGACCTGCACGTGCTGCACCCGGACTCGGTCTGCCTGACCGGAGTGCTGCCGCGGGCGGGGGTGCCGCTGGAGCGGGTCGACCCGGACGAGTTCCGCCGCCGGGTGGCGGACGCCGCCGCCGGCGGCCCGGCCGAGCTGGTCACGCTGGACGGGATCCTGCGCCGGCTGCCCGGCGGGCTGGACCGGCTGGTGGTGGACAACCCGGCGCTGTTCCGGACCGACGCCGGCATCCGGCTGGCCGGCCGGGCCGGTAGCCGCCCACCGGAGCTCGGCCGGGCGATCCGCGGCTACGCCGCGCGGCTGCTGGCCGGAGCGGAGGAGGACGCGTGCGCGAGCGGGTGATGGGACGGCTCGGCTGGCCGGTCGGCGAGGTCGGCTACGGCATGTGGGGCATCGCCGGCGGCAGCGGCGGGTTCGTCGACGCCGACCTGGCTTCGGCCCCGGACTGCCTGGACCTCGCGGTCCGGCTCGGCTGCACGTTCTTCGACACCGCCGCCTCGTACGGCCGCGGGGTCAGCGAGCTGCTGCTCGGCCGGACCCTGCGGGCCGCGGCCCGGTCCACTCCGGACCGTCGCCTGTGGGCGGCGACGAAGGTGCCGCCGAAGAACCGGGAGTGGCCGCCGCGGCCGGGCGACGAGCTGGCCGACGTGTTCCCGCCGGAGCACGTCCGTGACTGGACCCTGCGCAGCCTGGACAACCTCGGCGTGGACCGGATCGACCTGCTCCAGTTCCACGTCTGGGAGGACCGCTGGGCGGCCGACCCGTCCTGGCAGCGGGTGGTCGAGCAGCTCAAGGAGGACGGCGTGATCGGCGGCTTCGGGCTGTCGGTGAACCGCTGGGAGCCGACGAACTGCCTGGCCGCGCTGGACACCGGCCTGGTCGATGCGGTCCAGGTCATCTACAACGTGTTCGACCAGGCGCCGGAGGACGAGCTGTTCGGTCGCTGCCAGGACGACGGGATCGCGGTGATCGTCCGCGTCCCGTACGACGAGGGGTCGCTGACCGGGACGCTCACGCGGGACAGCCGCTGGCGGGACGGCGACTTCCGGAACACCTACTTCGGCCCGGAGAACCTCGCGCCGACCGTCGACCGGGTCGAGGCGCTGCAGAAGGTGCTGCCGGACGGGATGACGCTGCCCGAGCTGGCGCTGCGGTTCGTGCTCGCGCACCCCGCGGTCAGCGTGGTGATCCCCGGCATGCGCACCGCCGCGCACGTACGGGCGAACCTGGCCGCCGGGGACGCTCCGCCGCTCGACCGCGGCCTGCTCGACGAACTGCGCGCGCACCGCTGGGACCGCACTCCCACGGCCTGGTCCGGATGAGCGTGACCTGGCTGTGGGCCCATCCGAGGTCCCGCTCGACCGCGCTGGAACGGATGATGATGCAGCGCGGGGACGTCACCGTGCTGCACGAGCCGCTGGTCACGGTGTTCGACGAGGGCAGCGTGAGCATCCCTGGCGGACCGGTGCTGTCCTCCGTCGCGGCCGTGGTCGGGTACGCGAGGTCGCTGCCGGGGCCGGTGTTCGTCAAGGACACCACCGAGCACCGCTACTCCGACCACCTCACCCCCGAGCTGGCGGCCGGGATCACCCACACGTTCGTGGTCCGCGAGCCGTCCGCGGCGATCGCCTCGCACGTCGCGGTGAAGCCGGACGCGTCCTGCTCGGACATCGGCTACGAGAACCAGTACCTGCTCTTCGCGCTGGCCTGGTCGCTGGCCGGCCGGCCGCCGGTGGTGCTCGACTCCGACCTGCTGGTACGCGCGCCCGAGGAAGCGGTCCGGGCCTACTGCGCGGCGATCGGCCTGCCGTACCGGCCGGACGCGATGTGCTGGCCGGCCGGTGACCGGCCGGAGTGGGCGCGCACGGCCAGATGGCACGTGACCGCCGGCCGGAGCACGGGCTTCGAGACCGCCCTGCCGCGGCCGGTGCCGCTGGCCGGCCACCTGCGCGACTACTACGACCACCACCGGCCCTACTACGACCGGATGTTCGACCACGCCCTCTCCCTCTCCTCCACGGAGGCGATCCGGTGACCGACTCCCCAGGCCAGGCGTTCTACAAGGCGTACACGGACGATCCGGCCGGCGCCCGGGTCGGCTTCGACTACACGATCACCGAGGCGTTCATGCCCACGAACGAACGGCCCAGGGTGACCGTCCGCAACCTGCTGACGGTCCGGCCGGTCGGCACCGACGTGACCCGGTTCTGGCAGGAGAGCCGGCCACCGCGGGCGGACACCGCCGGCGTCACCGAGTCGCAGCTCCGGCAGGAGGCGACGTTCGTGGCCGGGATGGCCTCGGCCGGGCTGCATCCGGTGCGGGCCTGGGTACGGATCCCCGACGGGCTGGCCGACGACCCGGACGCGTTCGCCGAATACATCGACTACCGGCTGCTGGTGCGGCTGGCGACCGCGGAGAACCAAGCCCTGACCCTCGGCGAGCACGGGATCCTGCACCACCCGGCGCTGACCCGGCTCCCGTACCGGGGCGACTTCGTGGCCGGCGTGCTGGCCGCCTGCAACGAGATCGAGCAGAACGGCGCGACGGCCCATGCCATGATCGTCAACCCGTACGACTGGTGGTACTCGATGCTCGGCAAGGGGATCCTCGCCGAGCTCGGCTCGAACGGGACGCTGATCAGCCGGACCCGGATGATCGCGCCCGGGCACGCGCTGGTGGGCGACTTCGCGGTCGCCGCCCGGCTGCTGGACGGCGGCCGGTCGGAGATCCGGGTCGAGGAGCCGCCGCCGGGCACGTTCGCGACGCCCGGGCCGGCGGTGGTGGCCGAGATCTGGGAGGGGCTGGCGATCCACCTGCCGACCCACTTCTTCTACGTGGTGCCGGTGGTGGACGAGGGCTGGACGCCCCGGTGAGCACCACCGGCGCCGGCGTCGGCGCCGGCCAGGAGTCGGTGCTGGCGTTCTACCGGCCGTTCCTGCCGCTGTTCGGGACGATCTTCTTCTGCCTGCTGTCGGTCGGCGCCTCGCTGGCGACGCTGCCGTTCTGGGTGACCGACCGGATCGGCGGCGGCAACCTCGCCGTCGGGTTCGTGGTCGCGACCATCGCGGTGGCCGCGATCGTGGCCCGGCCGATCGCGGGCCGGCTGGCCGACCGGCGCGGCTACAAGCCGATCCTCAGGGCCGGGACGCTCGCCTGCGCTGCCGCCGGCGCCCTCTACGTCAGCGCGTTGCACGTGGCCGCCGTGCTGCCGATCCGGCTGCTGCACGGCATCGGCGAGGCCGCGGTCTACACCGCGGGCGCCGCCTGGCTGGTAGCGATCTGCCCGCCGGCCCGGCGCGGCCGCGTGGTCGGCCTGTACGGAACGGCGATGTGGCTGGGCATCACGCTCGGCGCGCTGGTCGGCGAGCTGCTCCGCACCGGCGTCGGCTTCCCGGCGGTGTGGGCGTTCTGCCTGCTCATGCCGCTGGTCGGGCTGGCGCTGGCGGCGTCGACACCCCCGCCCGCGCAGGCCGGCGGTGCGGCCCGGCCGGTGCTGGTGCCCCGCGGGGCGGTGGTGCCGGGGATAGCGCTGTCGCTGGCCTCGCTCGGCTACGGAGCGTTAGCCGCGTTCGTGGCGCTGCACCTGCAGGACAAGGGGATCGCCGGTGGCATCGCGGCGTTCAACGCGTACGGGATCACGTACGTCGGGGTGCGGCTGCTGCTCGGCAACTGGCCGGACCGGTTCGGGCCGCGGCGGGTCGCGTTCTGGTCCGGGCTGGTCGAAGCCGTCGGGCTGCTGCTGGTGGCGATGGCGCCCGCGCTCTGGGTCGCCGTCGTCGGCGGGCTGATCATGGGGGCGGGGCTGTCGCTGCTGTTCCCCTCGCTGGCGCTGATCGTGATCAACCAGACCCCGCTGTCCCAGCAGGGCGGCGCGATCGGCACGTTCACCTCGTTCTGGGACCTCGGGGTGGCGCTCGGCGGCCCGATCGGCGGCGTGGTCGTCGGCCTGTCCGGCTACCCGTCGATCTTCTACGTCATGGTCGCCGCCGCGCTGGCCTCCGCCGCCCTCGGCGCCCTCCCCATCCGCGCGCCCACCGCGGAGCCGCCGGCCGTCAGCCCAGCCGACATCGAGGCCGCGGAGGAGGCCGCGGAGGAGGCCGCGGAGGAGGCCGCCACCTAGCGCAGCGTCAGCGGTCGACGGGGACGATCTCGGGCGCGCGCAGCCGCAGCTCGTCCGCGGTCTCGTCGTCCGGCACCTGCTGGGACCGCCGCTCGGCGTCGACCCGGGCCAGGTAGGCGTCGACCTCCTTTTTCACCTGCTCCGGGGACCAGCCGAGCACGCCGGCCATCAGCTCCGCCGCGGCCGGCGCCGCCCGCACGCCGCGGTCCCAGGTCTCGATCGAGATCCGGGTCCGCCGGGCCAGCACGTCGTCGAGGTGCCGCGCGCCCTCGTATGCGCAGGCGTACACGACCTCGACCCGCAGGTAGTCGTCGGCGCCGTCCAGCGGCTCGCCGAGCGCGGGGTCGGCCGCGATCAGCTCGAGCAGCTCGTCGATGAGCGTCCCGTACCGGCCGAGCAGGTGCTCGATCCGCGCCACGTGCAGCCCGGACGCCGCCGCGGTCAGCGACCGCCGGTTCCAGGCCGCGGCGTATCCCTCGGCCCCGACCAGCGGCACCCGGTCGGTGACGCACTCCGGCACCTTCTCGTCCAGCCCGTGCGCGACCGCGTCGACCGCGTCCTTCGCCATCACCCGGTAGGTCGTGTACTTCCCGCCGGCGACGACGACCAGCCCCGGCGCCGCGTGCCCGACCACGTGCTCGCGGGACAGCTGCGAGGTCGACTCCGACTCGCCGGACAGCAGCGGTCGCAGCCCCGCGTAGACCCCCTCGACGTCCTCGGTGGTCAGCGGCGTGGTGAGCACCGAGTTGACGTGGTCGAGGATGTAGGCGATGTCCGACGCGGTCGCCGCCGGGTGGGCCTTGTCCAGGTTCCAGTCGGTGTCGGTGGTGCCGATGATCCAGTGCCGGCCCCACGGGATGACGAACAGCACGCTCTTCTCGGTACGCAGGATGAGCGCCGCGTCGGAGTGGATCCGGTCCTTGGGCACGACCAGGTGCACGCCCTTGGACGCCCGCACGTGGAACTGCCCGCGGGCGGCGACCAGCGCCTGCGTCTCGTCGGTCCAGACCCCGGTCGCGTTGATCACCTGCCGGGCCCTGACCTCGATGTCCCGATCGTTCTCGAGGTCGCGGACGAGCGCGCCGGTGACCCGCTCGCCCTCCCGCAGGAACCCGATGACCCTGGTCCGGGTGGCGACCAGCGCCCCGAAGTGCGCCGCCGTCCGGGCGATGTTCATCGTGTGCCGGGCGTCGTCGACCTGGCCGTCGTAGTAGCGGACCGCGCCGATCAGCGCCTCCTTGCGCAGCGACGGCGCTATCCGCAGCGCGCCGCGCCGGCTGAGGTGGCGGTGGTGCGGCAGCCGGCCGCGCACCCCGGCCGGCGACGCCACCGCCATCAGGTCGTACAGCAGCACGCCGGAGCCGACGTACGGCCGCTCCCAGACCCGGTGCTGCAGCGGGTAGAGGAACGGCAGCGCCCGGGCGAGGTGGGGCGCGAGCTCACCGATGATGAGCCCGCGCTCCCGCAACGCCTCGTGCACCAACCCGAAGTCGAGCATCTCCAGGTAGCGCAGGCCGCCGTGCAGCAGCTTGCTGGACCGGCTCGACGTGCCGCTGGCCAGGTCCCGCCCGTCGACGAGGCCGACCCGCAGCCCCCGGGTCGCGGCGTCCAGCGCCGAGCCGGCGCCGACCACCCCGCCCCCGATGACCAGGACGTCGAGCTCCGTCTGGGCCATCCGGTCCAGTGCCTCGGCCCTGGCCTGCGGTGACAGTGCGACGGCGGTTCCCACGGCGTACCTCCCCGAGCCGGAGGTCAGTCGACCTCCACCCAGTCCAGTGTGCGCTGTACGGCCTTCTGCCATCCTGCGTACCCAGCCCGGCGCTGCTCATCGCTCCAGTTCGGGGTCCACCGCTTGTCCTCGTTCCAATTTTCCCGCAGCTCGTCAGTGTTGTTCCAGAAGCCGACCGCGAGCCCGGCCGCGTACGCCGCGCCGAGCGCGGTGGTCTCGGCCACCACCGGCTTGCTCACATCGACGCCGAGCACGTCCGCCTGGATCTGCATGCACAGTTCGTTGGCGGTGATGCCGCCGTCGACCTTGAGCACGTCCAGGTTGACACCGGAGTCCTTGGCCATCGCGTCCACGACGTCCTTGGACTGGTAGCAGATCGCTTCCAGGGTGGCGCGGGCGAGGTGACCGGCGGTGTTGAACCGGGACAGCCCGACGATCGCTCCGCGGGCGTCCGAGCGCCAGTACGGGGCGAACAGTCCGGAGAACGCGGGCACGAAGTACATCCCGCCGTTGTCCTCCACCGAGTGGGCCAGCGTCTCGCTCTCCCTGGCGTGCCGGATGATCCCGAGTTGGTCGCGCAGCCACTGCACGGCCGAGCCGGTCACCGCGATCGAGCCCTCCAGCGCGTAGACGGCCGGCTCGTCGCCGAACTTGTAGCAGACCGTGGTCAGCAGCCCGCTGTTCGACCGGACCAGCTCGGTGCCCGTGTTGAGCAACATGAAGTTGCCGGTGCCGTACGTGTTCTTGGCCTCGCCCGGGGCGAAGCAGACCTGCCCCACGGTGGCGGCCTGCTGGTCGCCGAGGTCGCCGGTGAGCTTGATCTCCCCGCCGAGCGGGCCGGCGCCGTGGGTGACGCCGTACCCGTTCGGGTCAGACGACGGGCGGATCTCCGGCAGCATCGAGCGCGGAATGTTGAAGAAGCCGAGCAGCTCGTCGTCCCAGTCGAGCGTCTCCAGGTTCATCAGCATGGTCCGGGAGGCGTTCGTCACATCGGTGATGTGCGAGCCGCCGTTCACCCCGCCGGTCATGTTCCAGATCACCCAGGTGTCGGTGTTGCCGAAGACCGCGTCACCGCGCTCGGCCGCCTCCCGCACCCCATCGACGTTCTCCAGGATCCACTGGATCTTGCCGCCGGAGAAGTACGTCGCCGGCGGCAGCCCGGCCTTGCGCCGGATCACGTCACCCTTGCCCTCCCGCTCCAGAGCGGAGGCGATCCGGTCTGTGCGGGTGTCCTGCCACACGATCGCGTTGTAGAGCGGCCGGCCGGTGGTCTTGTCCCATACCACCGCGGTCTCGCGCTGGTTGGTGATGCCGACCGCGGCCAGGTCGGAGGCGGCCAGGTTGGTGGTGTTGAGCGCGGTACGGATGACCGTCTCGGTGCGCTCCCAGATCTCGGTCGGGTTGTGCTCGACCCAGCCGGCCTGCGGCAGGATCTGCTCGTGCTCGAGCTGGTGGATCCCCTTCACGTTGCCCGAGTGGTCGAAGATCATGAATCGGGTGCTGGTGGTGCCCTGGTCGACGGCGCCGACGAAGTCAGGCATGGACAGTCCCTCCCGTCGCGGATCAGATGAACGCGTTGGCGAGCAGTCCGGCTAGCACGCCTCCGATGATGGGGCCGACCACCGGCACCCAGGAATACCCCCAGTCGCTGTTTCCCTTGCCCTTGATCGGCAGCAGCGCGTGCGCGATCCGCGGGCCGAGGTCACGCGCCGGGTTGATCGCGTAGCCGGTGGGGCCACCGAGGGAGGCACCGATGCCGACGACCAGCAGCGCGACCGCCAGCGGTCCGAGGCCGGACGGCGTGCTGCCGAAGTACAGGATCACGAACACGAGCACGAACGTGGCGATGATCTCGGTGATGAGGTTCCACGCGTAGTTGCGGATCGCCGGCCCGGTGGAGAACACGGCCAGCTGGAGGGCGGGGTCCTCGGTCGTGTCGAAGTGGTCACGGTAGGAGAGCCAGGCCAGTATCGCGCCCAGGAACGCCCCGACCATCTCCCCGCAGAGATAGACGACGGTCGATCCGAAGTTGACGTCGACGCCTGGCGCGTACTGGTCCGCTCCGTTGGCCAGCAGGCCGAGCGTGACGGCCGGGTTGAGGTGCGCGCCCGATTTGAAGGCGACGTAGACGCCCGCGAAGACGCCAAGCCCCCACCCGAAGTTGATCAGGAGCCAGCCTCCGCCGAAGCCCTTGGTCCCGGCGAGGATGACATTTGCGACCACGCCGCAGCCCAGCAGCAGGAGCATGCCGGTCCCGGCGATCTCAGAGAAGAACACAGTCCACAGGCTCATCGCGGTCCTCACTGTGCGGCGGGAAGAATCGACGCACACCGTCACAGGAACCCGGTGTCGTGAAATCAGACCGTAAACAGCAGAGGCTCTCGCCGCAATGATCTCCGGGGATGATTATCGCGGTGGCGCGTCCGGCAACTGTCCGGTGTGGACAACCTCGTCCGCGATCTCCCGGAGCTTGCGGTTGGTCCGCTGGCTCACCCTCCGGAGGAGATCGAACGCCTCGTCCTGTCCGATCCGGCGGATCGCCATGAGGATGCCGATCGCCATGCCGATGGAGCGGTTGCTGGCCACCGCCTGCTCGAGCCCGGAGATCTGCTCCCGCTCCCGGGCCCTGGCCAGGGCCAGCGCGGCGTGCGCGGCCAGGATCGTGCCGATGGCCTCCGCCTCGTCGTCGAAGGCGTCCCGCTCCCGCGAGTAGAGGTTGAGCGCGCCCAGAGTGTCCGCCTCGGTGAACAGCCGGTAGGCCAGCACGCTGTGCACCCCGGTCCGCTCCACCGCCGGCCCGGAGAACCTCGGCCACCGGGTCTCCGCGGCCAGGTCGCCGGTCCGGTACGTCGGCTGCTCCAGGATCGCAGACAGGCAGGGACCCTCGCCGGTCTCGTACTGGATCCGGTCGACCGCGCCGGAGACGTCGTCGGTGGCGGCCGGCGTCTCCGGCCGGCCGCGGCGCAGCACGGTCACGCCGGCGTGGTGGCAGCCCGGCACGGTCGCCCTGGCGATCTCGACCAGCCGCTGCAGGGTCTCGGCCACGGTCTCCTCGGCGGCCAGCGCGCGGGCGACCGCGGCGAACTGGCTCGCCAGCCCCGACAGGTCGCTCGCGCGCTGGGCGGTGTCCTGGGGAGTGGCGACGTCGAGGCTGCGGGCGCCGATGCCGTCCACGCCGACCCCGTCGGTCGCGGTCAGCTGGGTGGTGAGGTAGATGCTGTCGATCAGGCTGCCGTCGCCGGAGCGCTGCGGCTCGGCGATGCGGGCGGCGGGGCTGGGCAGGATCGGCGCCGCCCCGGCGGCCTCGGTCGGATCGCCGACCGGCTGCGGGGAGGTGAGGTCGGAGGACATGCGGCGCATTCCGTTCGGTCCGACGCCGCCTGGGCTCGTGCGTATGAACCTGGCGGACCGGGGTCGAACATAGCGAGGTGTCCGATCGTCCCGGCAACGACCTCCGGCCTCACCGCTGTCGTGTCCCGGCCGGGCTCCGGGCCAGCAGCTCCCGCATCCGCCCGGGCAGCTCGCGCGGGCAGCGCACCGGCGCCCCGAACGGCAGCCGCACGTCGCCGGCGCCGCAGCGCAGCACCAGCCCGTACCGGTCCAGCGCGACCGGGACCGCGCCGTCCCGTACCTCTCCGGGCAGCTGCTCGGCCAGCCGGCGCAGCTCGGTCGGGTGGCCGGAGACGAGGTGGTCGAGCAGCGCCGCCTCGGTGCCGGCCAGCGGGTCCGGCCGGGCCGCGGCGTAGTCCTCCGGGTCGAGGAAGGTGACCGCGCCGACGTCGTCCGGGTCGGCGCCGCCGTCGGCGACCAGCGCCTCGACCACGTCCACGTAGAGCACGGTGCGGTCGCGGCCGATGTCCAGCAGCGCGCCGGCGCCCTCCCGGTCGGCGACGACCAGGGCGAGCTCGCGGCGCAGCGTCGGCGCCGGTTCGTGCACCCAGCCGACCAGGCGCAGCCGGCCGCGGACCCGGTCGGCCACCGGCACCGGGCACAGGTCGGCAGCGTCGACCAGCACCGGCAGGTCGGCGCCGGCCCGCCGAACGGCGCCGACCACCGGGCTCTGCTCGGCCAGCACCAGCACGACCGAGCCGTCCGGGTCGGTGCCGTGCAGGTCGACCTCGGCCCGCGCGCCCGGCGTGCGCACCCGCAGGCACGGCGCCAGCCGCAGGATGGTCCGGGCCCGTTCCGCGGGCGTCGGGATCGACACGCTCGTCCACCTCGCTTAGGTTAGGCATACCTAAGCTAGCCGAGCGTCCTGTGTCCTGACCAGCCCTCGACCGGGATCAGTGCAGCAGCCCGGCGACCCGGGCCGCGGCCCGCTCGCCGATCGGCACGCACGCCGACGACCAGGCCGACGTCCTCGGTGCGCACGCCGCCGCGCACGGCCAGCCCGACCAGGTCGGCGACCAGGTCGGCCGCGGAGAGGTTCAGCGCCGGGACGAGCACGCCCTCGTCGAGGAACAGGTACGGCTGCTCGCGGACCTGGATCCGGGCGCCGGCGGCCACCCGGTCCCGGACGAACTCCGCGGTGGCCCGGATCATCGACGCCTTCTCCGGATCGCTGCGGTGCCAGCAGACGCTGCCGCCCGAGCTCCGGTAGGTCGCGGTGGCCGGCGTGCCGGTCACCAGCGTCACGTTGCCCACCCCGGCCCGCACGAGCCCGTACGCCGTCGCGGCCCCGATCGGGCCGCAGCCCACCACGACGACCGTGCTGCTCAACGCGCCTCACGCTCCCCGGGACGGCTCCGGCAGAGGGATCGAGCCGGTGCGGCGGAAGGTGTCGATCAGGTCGTGTGCGGGCGTGCGGCGCCGGGCCAGCATGCGCCGGAGCGGGTCAAGCACTCCCCCGCCGAGGGTACCGGCCAGCGCCCGTTCGGCAGCGTCGATGACCCGTTCGGCCCCGTCCCTGACGGCCGAGTCGTCGAAGCCGGCGCGGGCGGCACGGGCGTGCGCGACCGGGTCGGGGCGGTCGGCCCGGTCGGCGAGCGTGCGGTCCAGCGCGAGGCCGGCCAGCAGCGCGAGCAGCGGCCGGTACAGCGCGGTGGCCGGCAGCGCGTCGAACGCCTTGAACTCGATCCGGCCGAGCTCGGTCGGGATCCGGGCCGCCACCCCGACCGGCGGCCGGGCTGCGGGCAGGAACGCCCGGGCCGACGGCCGGACCGGCGCGCGGATCAGCGTCCGGGTCGACAGCGCGACCGGCTCGCCGCCGGCGAACGGAGAGGAGAACGAGAACGGCACCAGCACCGGCGACAGCGCGGTCAGCTTGCGGCCGACGTCGAGCACCCGGTCCGGATCCCAGTCCGGATGGGACAGGTTGAGGTCCGGGCCGTACCCGACCATGTACGCCTCGGGCGCCGCGTACTCGGGCCGGCGCCCGTGCAGCCCGAGCTCCTAGGCGTTGTAGGGAGGCTGCGGGCGGTAGTCCCGCCACGGGTTGCGGCCGATCGCGGCCAGCCGGAAGCCCTCCTGCCCGGCCGCGGCGGCCAGCTGGGCGGTCTGCAGGTCGAGCTGCCGGGCGGTCGCGTCCACCGACGCCCGGATCGGCGTGCGCGTCTCCAGGCCCTTGGGCACGCAGCGCAGGAACCGGCCCTGCTCGTCGAAGCGCTCGTCGCCCTCGACGTACCAGCGGGTGAGCTTGACCGCGAGGTCGCCGCGGGTCAGCTCGGGGTCGCCGTCGTCGGGCAGCCGGTCCACGAGCCGCTGCACCTGCTCGTACGCCAGGCTGCTGAAGTCCCGGAACGTCCCGTCGGCGTCGACGAGCGCGAACTCCGCCTCGATCCCGACCCGGATCCCTGCCGGGTCGGCGGCCATCGACCCTCCATAAGGCTAGGCATACCTAACTTCGGTAGCCTAGAGGGCGGTCAGACCGGGACCGGTTCCCGGGCCGCCGCTGCGGTCCGCAGCGCCCGTTCGAGCAACAGCCGGTCGCCGAGCCGGCGGCGCAGCAGCCGTTCCAGGCCGCCGATCGGGTAGAGGTTCTGCGGCGCGCGCGGGTCCTTGTGCTCGACCGAGGCATACCGCGGCAGCACCGCCTGGGACAGCTCCGCCAGCTCGACCGCGTCACCGAGGCCGACATCAGGGCACTCGACCCTGACCACGCCCGACCACGGCGCGCCCGGCCGGCACGGCAGCCGCAGATACCAGGAGTAGCGCGGCCAGTCCGAGGTCAGCCGGAACACCGGCGTGCGCTCGGCCGGACCGAGCTCGGCGACCAGCGCATGCAGCTCCGGCAGCAGGTAGCGGGACCGGTGCGTCTTCACCATCCCGAGCACCCGGGCCAGCTGGCCGCGCTGGCCCAGCGGACCGTCGAGCACGAGCAGGTCGTCCGGCTCGGTCCGCGCGGTCAGCGCGGCCTCGGCCTCGGTGTCGGCCATCGCCCCCTGCAGCGCGTTGGACAGCCGCAGGTCGTCGGCGCCCTCGGCCCGCTCGGCCCGGTACGTCACCGCCGCCAGGGTGAGGTCCGGCACGCCCGGCACCGAGGTGAACAGCCCGCGCCGGACGTCGATCCGGTCGACGCTGGCCACGCCCGGACGGCAGCTGACGACGCCGGCCGCGTACGAGGCGGCGATGCCGGCGACCGCGCCGTCGCCGGCCGCCTCGATCCAGACGTGCGCGTCCACGCGCCGCACCCCGTCGACGAAGTGCACGGCCGGCGGCAGCGGCAGCACCGGCGCCGGCACCGGCCGCCAGCGGTCGACCGGGTGCTCGACCGTGGCGTCGGTGTCTGCCGGCGAGGCGCCGAGCGGATCCTGGTCCGGGCTCGTCCCGTACGCCGGATCCCATGCGTCAACCCAGAACCTCATACGTCCTGTCTCTCCACTGTGGACCCGGCCGCGGTACGGCTGACCACGTACCGGACCGGCACCCGCTCGGCCAGCGCACCGACGTGAGTGACCACGCCGACCATCCGGTCGCCGCCGGCGGCCAGACTCTCCAACGTGGACGCGACCACGTCGAGCGTGGCCTCGTCCAGCGTGCCGAAGCCCTCGTCCAGCACGATCGCGTCCAGCCGGGCGGTCCCGCCGGCGGCCAGCCCGGCCAGCTGGGCCGACAGCGCCAGCGCCAGGGCGAGGCTGGCCTGGAACGTCTCGCCGCCGGACAGCGTCCGGACCGGGCGGACGCTGTCCGCGTCCGCATGGTCGACGACGGCGAAGTCGCGGCCGTCGTGGGTCAGCTCGAACTGCCCCCCGGACAGCTCCAGCAGCGTCGCGCCGGCGTCCGCGACCAGCACGTCCAGGGCCGAGCCGAGCAGCCACCGCTCGAACCCGTCGGCCTTGAGCAGCTGGCCGAGCAGCTTCGCGACGCCGGCAGCGTCCTCGGCCTCGGCCAGCGCGGCCCGCTCCTCGGCCGCCTCCGCCTGCCGCTCGGCGATCCGCTCGGCCGCCGCGGCGGCCTGCTCGGCCGCCCGGGCGACCGCGGCCTCGGCGGTCCCGGCCAGCGACCGGCCCGGCGGCACCTCGATCCCCGCGGCGGCGAGGTCGGCCCGCAGCGCCTCCTCGTCCCGGAGCAGCCCGCCGCGCGCCTCGTCCGCGGCCCGCTCGGCCTTCTCCAGCGCCGCGGCGCGCTCCTCGGCCGCGGCCAGCGCCCACTCGGCCAGCGCCAGCCAGTCGGCGGCGAGGTCGTCCCGGGCCGGCGGCGGCGCGCCCAGCGGCACCAGCGGGTCACGCGCGCGGTCGAGCTCCGCCCGGGCGCCGGCCAGCCGCTCGTCCACCCCGGCCAGCGTCCGGGCGGCCGCATCCCGGTCGCGGCGGGCCGCCCGGAGTGCGGCGTCGGCGTCGCGGGCCGCTCGTTCGGCCCGGGTCAGCTCGGCCAGGCCGGCGGTGACCGCGGCCGCATCCGGACCGCCGCCCAGCCGCGCCCGCAGCGCGTCGGCCCGCGCGGTCAGCGTCTCAGCCCGGCCGGCGGCCTGCTGGGCGCCCCGGTTAGCGGCCTGCCAGTCCCGTTGCAGCCGCGCGACGTCCGCCTCCGCGATCCGCAGGTGCTCGTCGGCGACCGCCAGCGCGTCGTCGGCCTCGCCCTCTCCGGCGGCGGGCGCCCGGCGGCCGGTCCGCGGGCGCGCCCCGCCGACGTCGAGCCCGGGAATCACGCCCTCCGGCTGGTCCGCCGGCTGGGTGGCCGCTCCGTCGTGCCGATGGGACTCCTCCGCGGGGGCGTACGGGTGCGCGCAGACCGGGCAGGGCCGGCCGGCGACCAGGTGCGGGCGCAGGGCAGCGGCCATGTCGGCCCGCAGCACCTCCTCCCGCCGCTCCCGGGCCTGCGTCACCGCGTCCCGGGCCGCGGCGCCCTCGGCCTCGACCGCGCGGACCGCCGCCTCGGCCGCGGCCCGCCCCCGCACCGCCTCCGGCAGCTGCGCGTCCAGCTCGGCCAGCTCCGCCCAGGCCTCGCCGGCCCGCTCCAGCGGCGCCCGCTCGGGCGCCGCGGCCAGCGCCTCCCGGGCCGCGGTGTCGGCCTTCTCGGCCACGGCCAGCTCGGCGTCCGAAGTGGACAGTGCGGCCGCCGCGGCCCGCCGGGCTCCGGTCAGGTCGTCGAGACCGCGGGGCATCCGCAAGCCGGCCAGCTTCGCCCGCTCGCCGGTGAGCCGGCGCACCTCCTCGGCCGCGGCGGCCACCGCACCGCTCGCCTCGACCAGCACCGGCACCCGCCGGGCCACTTCGGCGCCGGCCGCGGCGATCGCGTCGATCCGGGCCGCCGCCGCGGCCGCCGCGTCCGGCGTCGCGTCCGCGTATCCCTCCAGCCGGTGGGCGGCGTAGTCGGCGCGCTGCCGGGCCGCCGCCTCCTCCGTCCGGGCCCGGGTCGCCACCTCGCGATAGATCCGGATGCCGAGCAGGTCGACGAGCGTGTCCTGGCGTTCCTTCGGGCTGGAGTGCAGGAACCGGGCGAAGTCCCCCTGCGGCAGGATCACGCACCGCACGAAGTGGTCGTACGAGAGCCCGAGCAGCTTCTCCACCGCGGCGCTGACCTCGCCGTCGGCGGCGAGCACCTCGCCGCCGCGCTCCAGCCGGGCGTTCTTCACGGTGACCCGGCCCTGCGCGGACCGGCGCAGCTCGCGGGCCACGACGTACCGGTCGGCACCGACGTCGAAGCTCAGCGTAACCACACCCCGGGTCGCGGTCGGCGCCAGCGCCCAGCCGACCGCGCGCCGGTCGTCCCAGCGCGGC
This sequence comes from Mycobacteriales bacterium, assembly GCA_036558285.1. GTDB lineage: Bacteria > Actinomycetota > Actinomycetes > Mycobacteriales > CADCTP01 > CADCTP01. Next base: position 24,681 of record DATBFW010000066.1, read on the forward strand.
ACCGACCCGTAGAGCGCGAACACGATCGCGTCGACCACCGTCGACTTGCCCGCCCCGGTCGGGCCGACCAGCGCGAAGAAGTCGGCGTCGGTGAAGTCCACAGTGGACGGCTGCCGGAACGAGCCGAACCCGTCCATCTCCAGCCTGACCGGTCTCATCAGGACATGCCCCTACTCCCCGGCCAGGACTTCGTCGTGCAGGCGGGCGAAGAGGGCCTCGACCCGCGGGTCGGTCACGTCCCGGCCGGCCAGGTAGTCGTGCAGCAGGTCGGCGGGCGCCCGGTCGGTGCGGGCCCGCTCGGGAGTATGGGCCGCGGCCGGCTCGGACCGCTCGACGTGCACCTCGAGCGCGTTCGGCAGCAGCTCCCTGACCTCTTCCCGCAACCCGGCCCGGGCCGGCTCGGTCACCACCACCTTGACCAGGTCGTCCGGGTCGACGTCCACAGTGGACAGCTCGGCCAGGGTGCCGCGCAGCGTGCGCAGCCGGCGGGCGGCGGCGATCGGCACGTCGGTGACCCGGGCCGGCGTGTCCGGGCTCGCCTCCACCAGCAGCACCACCGGCGTGCTGTCCACCTCACCGAAGTCGACCCGCAGCGGCGCGCCCGAGTAGTGCACCGGGCACGGTGCCGGCACCGACTGCCGCCGGTGCAGGTGCCCGAGCGCGACGTAGTGAGCGTCGGCCGGGAACGCCGCCGCCGGCACGTGGTAGTCGAAGATCGACTGGGCCTGCCGCTCCCCGCCGCCGAACGCCGCGCCGGTGACCGTGAGGTGGGTGAGCACGACGTTCACCGCGTCCGGCGAGAACCCCTCGGCCAGCGCGGCGATGATGCCCCGCACCCAGGCGTCGTAGCCGGCCGAGTTCTCCGCCGGTGTGTGCGCGAGCAGCTCGGCCGCACGCACCGCGTACCGCTGGGACAGGAACGGCAGCGCCGCCACCCGCACCGGCGACCCGTCCGAGGCCGCGTCGAACGCGACCACACCGCCGTCGGTCGGCCGGCGCACCCGGCCGACCAGCGTGATCCCCGCCGCCCCGGCCAGCGCTCGGTACGCGTCCAGGGTCGGCGCGTGGTCGTGGTTGCCAGCGATCGCGATCACCTGCGCACCGGTGTCCCGCAGCGCGAGCAGCGTGCCGACGACGAGCTGCTGCGCGTCGGCGCCCGGCGTCGCCGTCTCGTACAGGTCGCCGGCCACGAGGACCGCGTCGACCTGCCGGTCCCGGGCGATCCGTACGATCTCGGCCAACACCTCGCGCTGCTCGGGCAGCCGGTCGTGCCCCTTGAGCGTCTTGCCGACGTGCCAGTCCGAGGTGTGCAGGAAACGCAAGGAGACTCCGATCAGAACGGCGGCGGGTCGTCCGCGGGCAGCAGGTCGAATGGATCGTCCACAGTGGACCCGGCCGGCGGGCCGCCGCGCTCGCTCGCCCGGGTGGCCCAGGCAGGGAACGGGAACTCCACCGCGAGCGGCACCGGGATGCCCGGCTGGGACACGAACATCGCGCCCGGCGTGGCCAGCGTGGCCCGGACCCGCTGCGAGGCGGGCAGGAAGCCATACTCCGGCCGGCCGGCCTCGGCCGGGTCCAGCCGGCCGACGACCTTCACCGCGCTGTTGGCGATGACCCGCCGCTCCACCTCGGACGCGGTCTGCTGGGCGCCGATGAGGATGATCCCGAGCGACCGGCCGCGCTCGGCGATGTCGAGCACCAGTTCCTTGATCGGCGAGGAGCCCTCCCGCGGCGCGTACTTGTTCAGCTCGTCGATCATCGTGAACAGCAGCCCGCCCGGGCCGGCCGCCTCCTTGCGCTCGGTCTCCGCCCGCAGTACGACCCCGACCACGAACCGCTGCCCGCGGTCGGGCAACGCGTGCAGGTCGACGACAGTGACCTGCTGGCCCTCGGTGGACACCCCGTGCTGCGCGGTGCGCGGCAGGTCGGCCCGGACCAGCGGCCGGATCGGCTTGAGCGACGAGCGCAGCCGGCGGACGAACGCGTTCACCGTGCCGGTGCCGACCGCGGGACCGGCCCACTCCCACCGGCTGTCCTCGTCGCTGACCTTCGCCACCACGAAGTCGACGAGGTCGTCGTAGGTGCGCAGCAGCGTGCCGTCGATGGCCCAGGCGCCGTCGGTGCCGGCCGGCGCGCCCTGCGTGCGCAGCCGGGTGGCGACCTGGTGCACGACCATCGTGTACTGGTTGCGCTCGTCCTCGACGTCGGCGAACACGTACGGCAGCAGCTCCTGCTGGCAGAACTCGGCGATCGTCCACCAGAACGCGCCGACCCCGTCGGTCCGCCCGGTCACGTTGGGCCGGCCGGTCACGTCGCCGGGCCGCGGCGGCGCGAAGAACGCGACCGACCGGAACGGCTCGGCGGGCAGCTCCAGCCGCTCGTACTGCTTGCGCGCGGTGCCGCCGACCGCCCCGTCGTCCAGCCGGTTGTTCGGCGCGTCGAGGAAGAGCAGGTCCTCACCCTTGACCGAGAACACCAGCGCCTTCGCGTTGGTGGCCCGGTTGCCGAGCACGCCGGACCGGAACAGCGAGTGCAGCAGGAACAGCGCGAAGCTGGTCTTCGTCGCCACCCCGGAGATGCCGGAGATCGACACGTGCGCGCCGCGGGCGCCGTCGAGGAAGTCGAGGTCGACGTACACCGGCAGGCCGTCCCGGCCGAGCCCGATCGGCACCTTGCGATCCATCCGGTCGAAGCACAGCGCCCGGTCCCGCTGGTCGTCCACCGCCCGGTAGACCGCCGAGCCCGGCTGCGGCGGCACCCACACCTCCGGCTCGGCCCTGGTGGTCGCGACCTCGGCGACCTCCTGCACCTGGGCCGGCAGCACGCCGTCGGAGATCAGGAACACGTCGGAGGCGAACTGGGCGCCTTCGTGCCGGGCGGTGACCTCGGTGACCACGCCGGCGACCGTCACCGCGCCGGCGCCGGGCACCTCCCGCGAGGTGACGACCACGTCGTCGAGCTGCAGGTATGCCTCCGGGCGCACCGCCACCCGGAACACCAGCGGGGTGGCGTCCTCGGTGCCGGCGATCCGGCCGACCGCATCGGTGTCAGCGCTCGTGTCCGGGTGCGAGATCTCCGCCGCGCCCACCCCCTCGTCCTGCCGGGACCGGCATACGGTACGGGGTTCGCCATGATCAGGGTGGGACGCTCGCCGAGGGCGCTCGATCCGGCGCCGGCCGTCACCAGCTGCCGCTCCGGTTCGTGCCGGACGTCACCAGCCCGCGTGCGTGTCCGGCACCCGGCGGATCAGCGGCAGCGCGGCGGCGAGGACGCCCGCGAACACCACGAACACCCAGGCCTGGGCCAGGCCGGGGTCGGCGGCGCGGGCCAGGAACGCCGTGGTCACGGAGATCGCGGTGATCCCGCCGGTCTGCCGGAACATGCCCCGTAGCCCGGCGATCGCGGCGGCGCTGTCCGGGGCCAGCGACATGCTCGCGTTGTTCGACGCCGGCGTGGCCGTGCCCATCCCGACGCCGCTCACCGCGGCCGCCGCCGCCAGCCACAGGTACGCCGAGACCCCGCCCGCCGGCCCGTACGCGAGCCCGAGCATCCCGACGATGACGATCACGTAGCCGATCACCATGGGCCAGCGGTGGCCGGTACGCCGCAGCAGCAGCGCGGCGAGCGCGGCCGTGCTGATCATCCCGACCGCGCGGGCGGTGAGCAGCGTGCCGGCCTGCAGGCTGCCGATGCCGAACCGCTGCTCGGCGTACAGCGGGACCAGCGCGCCGAACCCGAGCGCGGCCGCCCCGTACAGGAAGTTGAGCAGGTTCATCACGCCGAAGCCGCGGCCGATCAGCAGCCGGGCCGGGATGAACGGCGCGGGGGCCCGGCGGGAGTGCCGGAGGAACAGCACGAGCGAGATCGCGGCCAGCACCTCGGGCAGCACGAACGCGGGCGAGACCAGCGAGGCCGAGCCGCTGCCCAGGTAGGCGATGCCGAACATGGCCGGCAGCAGCGTGGTGCCGACCAGCAGGATGCCCAGGCCGTCGAGCCGGCCCCCGACGTGCCGCTCGGTACGCGGGATCAGCAACGACGCGAAGGCCACCAGCAGGATCCCGATCGGCACGTTGACCAGGAAGATCCCGCGCCAGGACCAGTACGTCAGGACGATGCCGCCGAGGACAGGGCCGAGGATGCCGCCGATCGGGAACACGCTGGCGAACAGGGCGAGCGCCCGGTCCCGGTTGGGGCCGAACTGCTCGGCCACGATCCCGGTGGCCGACGGCATGAACGCGCCGCCGCCGATCGCCTGCACGGCCCGCAGCGCGACCAGCAGGTAGATGTCGTTGGCCAGGCCGCAGCACAGCGACGCGACGGTGAACAGCACGGCCGCGCCGACGAAGATCCGTTTGCGGCCGAACTGGTCGCCGAACCGGCCGGCCAGCGGCATGACCAGGATCTGCCCGAGCGCGTAGATCGTGATCGTCCAGCTGCTCCAGTTGACCTGGGCGTCGAGGTCCCGCTGCAGGGTCGGCAGCGCGGTCGCCACGATCGTCTGGTCGACCGAGGCCATCATCAGCCCGAGCGAGACGATCGCGAAGATCAGCCAGCGTCGCTCCGCCGGCTCGCCCGGCGCCCGGACGGCCGGGACGCGCCGGCGGACCGTGACCGCGTGCTCGACGACCGTCCGCTCCGCGACCGACCGCTCGGTGACCGTGCGCTCAGCGGGCCGGACGGCGCGCTGGTCGACGGTCACTCCCGCCACGCTACACTGCTTGCCGGCAGGCAACTACATGAGCCTGTTCGGTGATCCGGGAGAATGACGGGATGGACGAGGACGTCGCGATCCGGCTCCGCCAGGTGATCACGAAGCTGGCCCGTCAGCTCAACGTGTCCTCCACCGGCGAGGGACTGACCCCGTCCCAGGCCTCGGTGCTCGGCCTGGTCGTCGGCCGCGGCCCGCTGAGCATCTCCGAGCTGACCGACCTGGAGGGCCTCAACCCGACGATGACCTCGCGGGTGCTCGGCGTGCTCGACACGATGGGCCTGATCGAGCGCACCCCCGACCCCAGCGACCTTCGCAGCGCCTCGATCACCGCCACGCAGGAGGGCCGCCGCCGCGACGAGCGGATCAAGGCACGGCGGGCCGCCGTGGTCTCCGCGGCGATGGACCGGTTGCCGGCCGCCCAGCAGAAGGCGATCACCGCCGCCCTCCCGGCGCTGGAGGCGCTTCGGAACGAGCTGGCCCGGGCCGTCGACACCCCGCCGGCCGGGGCTGCGCGCCGCTGAGGCCGCTGGTGCGGCGGGTCTCGCGCCGGAGCCCGTGCCACCGGTACGTCCGCGTCGAGTTCACCCGGGACCCTTCAGCGGCACGCACCGCGCTGCGCGAGCTCGAGGTGATCAGCGGGACCTGACCCGGCGGCCACGGCGAGCGGGCGGGCCCTAGTCCCCCGGATGGACGAGGCCGGCCCGGGTCGCCACCGTGTACGGACCGGTGGGGTGGAAGACGTCGAGCAGGAAGTCGGCCTCCTCGACCCGGGACACCCTGGGCCAGCGCTCGGACATCTGCTCGTGCACCGAGTCACCGGTCTGCGGGTAGTCCTCGACCTGATGCCGCCAATGGCAGGCGACCACGAACCCGTCCGGGGCGAGGTCGGCGGCGGTGTAGTCGAGCAGCGTGGACAGGTCCTGGGTGTCGAGGTAGTAGCCGACCTCGGAGATCACCACCAGGTCGTACGTGCCGGACGGCCAGCCGTCCGGGACCCGGCCCTCGCGGAAGTCGACCCCGGGCGCCTCCCGGCGCGCCGCGGCCAGCGCGACCACGGAGGGCTCCAGCGCGATCAGCCGGTCGCAGCGCTCGGCCAGGCCGGCGCTGAGCATCCCGATCGAGCTGCCCACCTCCAGCCCGGTGCCGAACCGGGGCTCGGGCAGCACGGCCAGCGTGAGCGCGCGCTTGCGCTGCTCGTACCAGCGGGTGCGCATGCCCCACGGGTCGTCGGTGTCGGCGTACATCCGGTCGAAGTAGTCCGGCGGCAGGCTCACCTCCGGTCCCCTACCCTGCCCAGACGTGGACCGCAACTCCCGCCCCGCCGGCCCGCTGCTGATCGCGGTGCTGACGGTCGCCCTGACCGCGTGCTCGGCCGGGAGCCCGAGCGCGGCGCCGGCACCGGCCCCGGCCCCGGCGACTCCGGCACCGTCCACGCCGGCGCCGTCCAGCTCGGACGCTCCACCGCCGACCGTCCGGGTCGCACCGTCGGAGCCGGACACCGGCGCCACCCCGGCGCCGGACTGGCTCGGCACCCGCGAGCTGCCGGTCGGGCCGGCCGGCTGGCCGGCGGCGCGGGTGACCCCGCCGGAGCTGCGGGACCGGCGGATCGTCACGGTCGACTACCTCGCGCCGCCGGCCGACGGCGCCTTCCACGCCACGATCGACCCGGTGTCACCGGCGGTCCAGCGGCGGTCCACCTGGTCGGCGCGCTGCCCGGTCGCGCTGTCCGACCTGCGCTACGTCACGGTCGGTTTCCGCGGCTTCGACGGGCGGGCGCACACCGGCGAGCTGATCGTGCACCGCAGCGTGGCCCAGGACGCGGTCGCCGTGTTCGCCCAGCTGTTCGCGGCCGGGTTCCCGATCGAGCGGATGCGGGTCACCAGCCCGGCCGAGGTGACCGCGCCGCCGACCGGCGACGGCAACACCACCTCGGCATTCGTGTGCCGGCCGGTCCGCGGGCGGACGATCTGGTCCGCGCACGCGTACGGGCTGGCGATCGACGTGGACCCGTTCCAGAACCCGTATCGGAGCGGGCAGCGGGTGCTGCCCGAGCTGGCGACCGCCTACCTGGACCGCGGCCGGAAGCTGCCCGGCATGATCACCGCGGCCGGCCCGGTGGTGGCCGCGTTCCGCTCCATCGGCTGGACCTGGGGCGGCGGCTGGAGTTCTCCGACAGACCTGATGCACTTCTCCTCCACCGGCCGCTGATCTCCGCAAACACGGTAATTACGGCGCCAAGCTTCCGCGTACGCGGTGCTAGTGTCAGTCCCGTGCCGAACTACCGGATCAGCGAGGTGGCCTCGCTGCTCGGCGTCAGCGACGACACCGTGCGCCGCTGGGCCGATTCGGGCCGGTTGCCCACGGTCCGGGAGCCCGGCACGCGGATGGCGGTCGACGGCGCGGTGCTGGCCGACTTCCTCATCCGGACCGCGGCCGAGTCGGGGTCGGCCGCGGTCGCCGAGGTGCCGGTGGTCGCCGAGTCGGCGCGCAACCGGTTCCGCGGAATCGTCACCCGGGTCACCCGAGACGGGGTGATGGCGCAGGTCGAACTGCAGGCCGGCGTCTTCCGGGTGGTGTCCCTGATGAGCCGCGAAGCGGCCGACGACCTGGGTCTCGAACCCGGCGTCGTGGCCATCGCGGCCGTGAAGTCGACCAATGTCGTCGTGGAGGTCCCTCAGCGATGAAACGTCTACTCGCGACGGTCGCGGCCGTCGCGGCCCTCACCCTGGCCGCCGCCTGCGGCTCGAGCGACGACAACTCGTCCGGCTCCGGGTCGAGCCCTTCGGCGTCGGCGTCGGGTGGCGTCTCCGGCACCGTCACGGTGTTCGCCGCCGCGTCGCTGACCGAGTCGTTCACCACGATCGGCAAGCAGTTCGAGGCGGCCCATCCCGGCACCACGGTGAAGTTCAACTTCGGCGCCAGCTCGTCGCTGGCCGGGAACATCAACCAGGGCGCGCCGGCCGACGTGTTCGCCTCGGCCAGCCCGACCAACATGCAGCAGGTCGTGGACGCCGGCGGCGCCGGCGACTCGAAGACCTTCGCGAACAACGTCATGGAGATCGCCACCCCGCCGGACAACCCGGCTAACATCACGCAGGTGACCGACCTGGCCAAGTCCGGGGTGAAGGTCGCCCTCTGCCAGCCGCAGGTGCCCTGCGGCAAGGTCGCCCAGGAAGTGTTCACGAAGGCCGACGTCACCGTGAAGCCGGTGACCGAGGGCGCGGACGTCAAGGCCGTGCTGACCACCGTGCAGCTCGGTGAGGTCGACGCCGGCATGGTGTACCAGACCGACGTGCAGGCCGCCGGCACCAAGGTCAAGGGCATCGAGATCCCCGCCGACCAGAACGCGTCGACGTCCTACCCGATCGCGGCGCTGACCAAGGCGCCCAACTCCGCGGGCGCCGCGGCCTTCGTCGACTACGTCCTGTCAGCGGACGGCGAGAAGGTGCTCGAGCAGGCGGGCTTCGCCGCTCCGTGACGCCCGGGCGGCCCGACGGCACCGCGTCCCTGACGGAGGGGGTCGCCGACGGCTCGCCGTCCCGGCGGTACGGCCTGCGGCGCCGGCCGGCTCGCCAGCCGGAGGTGCTGCGGTCGCGGCCTGGGCGTTCCGGGGCGCCCTGGCCGCTGGCCGTGCCCGCCGCCATCGCGATCCTGTTCCTGGTGCTGCCGCTGGTCGGCCTGCTGGTCCGGGCACCCTGGAAAGAGCTGCCCACGCTGCTGTCCGACCCCACGGTGCGGGAGGCGCTGCGGCTGTCGCTGATCACGGCGACGCTCGCGACCGGGGTGGCGCTGGTCATCGGGGTGCCGCTGGCCTGGGTGCTGGCCAGGGTGCGGTTCCCGGGCCGGTCGCTGCTGCGGGCGCTGGTGACGCTGCCGCTGGTGCTGCCGCCGGTGGTCGGTGGCGTCGCGCTGTTCCTGGCACTCGGCCGGCGCGGCCTGCTCGGGCAATACCTGGACCGCTGGTTCGGGTTGACCATCCCGTTCACGCCGTTCGCCGTGGTGCTTGCCGAGACGTTCGTCGCCATGCCGTTCCTCATCGTCACCGTGGAGGGCGCGCTGCGGGCGGCGGACACCCGCTACGAGGAGGCGTCGGCGACGCTCGGCGCGTCCCGGTGGACGACGTTCCGCCGGGTCACGCTGCCGATGATCGGCCCCTCGGTGCTGGCCGGCTCGGTGCTGTGTTGGGCCAGGGCGTTGGGTGAGTTCGGCGCGACGATCACGTTCGCCGGCAACTTCCCGGGGCGCACCCAGACCATGCCGATCGCGGTCTACATCGCGCTGGAGACCGACCCGGACGCGGCGATCGCGCTCTCGCTGGTGCTGCTGGTGGTCTCGGTGGTCATCCTGGTGTCCTTGCGGGAACGAGTGCTGAACGCGGGGACCGGCTCGTGAGCCTCGACGCGCACCTGGTCGTCCGGCGTGGACAGTTCACTGTGGACATCGAGCTGTCCGTTCCGGACGGTGCCGTGCTCGGCATGCTCGGCCCCAACGGCGCCGGCAAGACCACCGCGCTGCGGGCGTTGGCCGGGCTCGAGCCGCTCACCGACGGGCACGTCGTCCTCGACGGGGTCGACGTCACCGCCGACCCGCCCGAACAACGCGATGTCGGCGTCGTGTTCCAGGACTACCTGCTGTTCCCGCACCTGACCGCGCTGGACAACGTCGCGTACGGGCTGCGCGCCCGCGGGATGCGCAGGGCCGCCGCCCGGGCCGACGCGGCCGAATGGCTGGACCAGGTGGGTCTGACCGACCGCGCCGGCCACCGGCCGCGCCAGCTGTCCGGTGGGCAGGCACAGCGGGTCGCGCTGGCCAGGGCGCTCGCACCCCGGCCGCGGCTGCTGCTGCTGGACGAGCCGCTGGCCGCGCTGGACGCCGGCACCCGGCTGGTGCTGCGCACCGACCTGCGCCGGCACCTGGTCTCGTACGGCGGCCCGGCGGTCGTGGTCACCCACGACGCGGTCGAGGCGATGGTGCTGACCGACTCGCTGATCGTGCTGGAGGGCGGCCGGATCGTCCAGAGTGGACCACCGGCGGAGGTCGCCCGATACCCCCGGACCGAGTACGTGGCGAGGCTGCTCGGGCTCAACCTCTACCGTGGCGCCGCCCGCGGCGACCGGGTTGAGCTCAAGGGCGGCGGTGAGCTGGTGCTCGCCGAGCACGTTTCCGGCGAGGTGCACGTGGCGGTGCGCCCGTCCGCCGTCGCGCTGCATCGGGACCGGCCGGAGCACTCCAGCCCGCGCAACGTCTGGGCCGGCCGGATCGCCGGCGTCGAGGCGGTCGGCGACAGGGTCAGGATCGCGGTGACCGGGCCACCGGACGTGCTCGCCGACGTCACCACCGACGCCGTCGCCGACCTGGAGCTGGCCACCGGGGCCGAGATCTGGGTCTCGGTGAAGGCAACCGAGATCACGGTCTATCCGGTGTAGACACTCGTTCGCCTGCCGCTCAGCTGGCGTTGGTGCGGCGGTCAGGCGTGTCACCTGTGCCGGTGGCGATGAGCCAGCTGGTGATCGGCCACCGCGGCGCGGCCGGGTATCGACCCGAGCACACGCTAGGGTCGTACGAGCTGGCGATCCGGCTCGGTGCCGACGTGATCGAGCCGGACCTGGTCACGACCGGGGACGGGGTGCTGGTGGCCCGGCACGAGCCGGAGATCTCCGGCACCACCGACGTCGCCCGGCACCCGGAGTTCGCCGACCGGCGCACCACCCGGACCCTGGACGGGGTGGTGACGACCGGCTGGTTCACCGACGACTTCACCCTGCGCGAGCTGCGTACGCTGCGCGCGGTCGAGCGGATCCCACAGCTGCGCCCGCACAACGCGCTCTACGACGGCCGGGACCGGATACCGACCCTGCAGGAGGTCGTCGACCTGGCCCGGCGGGCGTCCCGGGAGCACGGCCGGCCGATCGGGATCGCGCCGGAGACCAAGCACCCGACGTACTTCCGGGAGCGCGGGACACCGCTGGAGCCGGCGCTGGTCCGGCTGCTCAGCCGCAACGGGCTGAACCGGCCGGACGCCGGGGTGTACGTGCAGTCGTTCGAGGTGGCCACCCTGGTCGCGCTGCGGTCCCTGCTGCGGTCGAGCTGGTGCAGCTGACCGCGCCGGCCGGGGCGCCGTGGGACTTCGTCGCCGCCGGCGACCCGCGGACGTACCCGGACCTGGTCACGCCGGCCGGGCTGCGGCAGGTCGCCCGCTACGCGGACGCGCTCGGCCCGGACAAGAGCCAGATCGTGCCGCGGGACGGCGGCGGAGACTCGCTGCCGGCGACCACCCTGGTCCGGGACACGCACCGGGCCGGGCTGGCGGTGCTGCCCTACACGTTCCGGAACGAGAACGCGTTCCTGCCGGCGGAGCTGCGCTGCGGCGCCGACCCGGCCGGGTACGGGGACGCGTTCGCCGAGTACGACCGGTTCCTCCGGCTCGGGGTGGACGGGCTGTTCACCGACAACGCCGACACCGCTCGCGAGGCCCGCGAGCGCGACGCGCTCGGGAAGCGCCGCCGCGCCGCCGGGTAAAGTCTTCTTGGGAGTTGCGGCGGAGGAGGCGGCATGCGGCGGTGGGGTCTGGCCGCCGTGCTGGCTGTCCTCGTCGCGCTCGGCACCGCGTGGGGCGAGCCGCGGTCGACCGGCGGACCGGCGCGCGGTGCGGGGCCGGCGTCGGTCGAGCTGGCCCTGCCGGCGGGGGTCGCGCAGCTCGCGGTGACGTCGCGGGGCGACCCGCGCGAGCCCGCTCCGCTCACGGCACTCCCGCCCGAGCCGTCCGGCGCGATCCCGGCCGCCGCCCCGGCCGCCCCCGCGGTCCGATCGACCGCGCTCGCCCCCGCCGCGGTCGCCGGCTCCGGCGGCCGCTCTCCACCCCTGCTCCTCACCTAGGACGCCCGCCGGCACGCGCCGGCGCCGCTCGGACGCGCCCGCCCACCGGCGTGCGCCGTCCTGACCCGACCAGCTCGGGTTCTTCAGCGAGGAGAAGACGAATGCGGATCCTGCTTGTCCTGGTGGTGCTCGTCGCCGCGGCATCCATCGGGCTGATGATCGAGATGCAGCGGCGGAACGAGCCGATGCTGGGCCTGAGTGCGCTCGGGCTGCTGACCGCCGACGGCGTGCTCGGCGTGACCTACGGCGCGCTGGCCGCCGCCTGACGGTCGGCGCTCACGCGGCCCGCGGCCGCCCGCCTGACGGCCAGCGCTCAGACGGCCCGCGGCCGCCCGCCTGACGGCCAGCACTCAGACGGCCCGCGGCCGCCCGCCTGACGGTCAGCACTCACGCGGCCCGCGGCCGGGAGTCGGCCGGGCCGGCGACCGAGGCGCGCAGTGGACGGGCCGCGGCCGCGGCGAAGAAGCCGACGGCCGCGGCCCCGCAGGCGACGAGGATCGCGTGCCGGACGGTGACGTGGTCCGCCAGCAGGCCCACCAGCGGCGGTCCGCCGAGGAAGGCGGTGTAGCCGATGGAGCCGACCACCGAGACCCGGGCGGCCGACCGGGCGGCCTCATCGCCGGCCGCGCTCATCCCGAGCGGGAAGCCCAGCGAGGCACCGAGCCCCCAGAGAACGGCGCCGGCCAGCGCGCCCGGGACGCCCGGCGAGAGCACCACCGCAAGGACGCCGGCCACCACGAACAGTGCGGTCACCCGCAGCGTGCCGACCCGCCCGTACCGTTCCACGAACGACCCGCCGACCAGCCGTCCCACGGTCATCGCGGTGACGAACGTGCCGAACCCGACGGCGCCGACCGCCTGCGCGGCGTGGTAGCCGTCCACAAGCGACAGCGCGAGCCAGTCGTTGGCGATGCCCTCGCACAGCGCGAACGCCAGCACCAGCACGCCGATCAGCAGCGTGCGCGGCTCCCGCCAGGCGGCCAGCACCGAGGACCGGTTCGCCGCCGGCGACTCGGCCACCACCGGCGGCAGGAACGCCCGCACGCCGCCGAGCCCGGCCAGCAGGATCGCGGCCACGGTGACCGCGAGCTGCCACTCCAGCGAGACACCTGCCTTGGCGCAGGCGGCGCCGATCAGCGCGCCGAGCACGGTGCCGAGGCTGAAGCCGGCGTGGAAGCGCGGCATCACCGTCCGGCCCAGCCGGCGCTCGACGTCGGCACCCTCGACGTTCATCGCGACGTCCCAGGTGCTGGTGCCCGTGCCGTACAGGAGCATGCCGACCGCCACGGCCGGCACCGCGGCCCCGGCCAAGCCGACCGCCATCACCAGCAGCCCGGTCGACGCGGCCAGCACGCCGGCGGCGACAGTCCGGGCCGGGCCGAGGCGGCCGACGACGAGACCCGACAGCGGCAGCGCGGTCATCGTGCCGGCGGACACCGACAGCAGCAGCAGGCCGACCTGGCCGGGGGTGAGCCCGAGGGTGTCCCGGATGGCCGGCACGCGGGCTGCCCAGGAGGCGAAGGCCAGCCCGTTCACCACGAAGATCACGCTCACCGCGACCTTCGCCCGCTGCACCGCCTGACCCACCCGCGCTCCTCCGATCGAAACGATTCGACGCTCTACTTCACCTCCCCGACGACTATGCTGTCAAATCGATTCGATCGAAGTGGAGGAACGCGATGTCGGACCGGGCGACCCTCAGCACGGTGGCCGCGCGGGCCGGCGTGTCCCAGTCCACCGCGTCACTCGCCTTCGCCGGCTCACCCAGGGTCGCGCCGGCCACCGTCGAGCGGGTGCTGCGGGCCGCCGACGAGCTCGGATACGCCGGGCCCAACCCGGTCGCCGCCTCGCTGCGCACCGGCCGCAGCGGCGTGGTCGGCGCCGTCGTCGGCGAGCGGCTGCTCTACGCGTTCCGCGACCCGGTCGCCGTGCAGCTGCTGGACGGCCTGACCGAGGAGCTGGGCACCCTCGGCGTCGGCCTGCTGCTGCTGGCCGGAGACTCGATGCGGTCCGGGCCGACCCCGGCCCAGCTCGGCCGGCTGCCGCTGGACGCGGCCGTGTTCGCCACCTGCGGGCTGGAGGACGACGCGGCGTTCCGGCTGCTGCAGGCGCGGCAGGTGCCGCTGGTCGCCGTCGAGGGCCCGGTGGTGCCGGGGGTGCCGCTGGTCGGCATCGAGGACCGGGACGGTACGGCCGGGCTGGCCCGGCACCTGGCCGAGCTCGGCCACCGGCACGTGGCGATGGTGGCGATGCCGCTGCGACTGGACGGCCGGCGCGGCCCGGTGGACGACGCGCGGCTGGCGGCCGGCGTCTACCGCGGCACCCGGGAGCGGCTGCTCGGGCTGCGCTCGGTGTTCCCGGACGCGACGGTGGTGGAGACCGCGGCGAACTCGATCGAGGAGGGCGAGCAGGCCGGCCTCGACCTGCTCGACCGGTCGCCCCGGCCGACCGCGGTGGTCGCGCAGAGCGACCTGCTCGCCGCCGGCGTGCTGCGCGCGGCCGGCACCCTCGGGCTGGCCGTGCCGGGGGACGTGTCGGTCGCCGGCTTCGACGGCGCCGACCTGCCCTGGCTGGTACCGGTCCGGCTCACCACCGTGGTGCAGCCGACCACCGAGAAGGGCCAGGCCGCCGGTCGCGCGGTTGCCGCGCTGCTGTCCGGGCAGGTCCCGGACGACGTGGTGCTGCCGGTGCGGCTGCGGCTGGGGACGACGACCGGCCCGGCTCAGTCGACCACGTAGAGCGCCTCGAGCTCGGCCAGCTCCTGGTCCCGGGCGGACATCCGCACCGCGACCGCGGAGCCGGTCTCCTGCACGCTGAACCGGGTGGCCGGGTGTCGCGACTCCAGCTCGTTGACCAGCTCGGACAGCTCGGACGACGCGTCGGCCGACAGCCAGACCAGCAGCACGCCGGTCTCCCGGTCGACGAAGTGCCGCCGGCCCAGCACCGCCCGGAGCCGCTTCTCGACCGCGTCGGGGGGCTCGTTCACGGGACCACAATGTACGGCGGTACGGCGGTCCGTCGAGCCCGCACCGACCAGGTCACACTGTCGGCCCTGTGCTTGCGCGCGCGCTCCCGCCCGGCCGGGAAGCCGAGGAAGGTGGCTTCCGGCCGGGCGCCGCGGTACTTCATCAGGACCGGGCCGTCGGCGCCAGCGCGACACGCCGCGACCGTCCGTTGTGGACGGTCGGTCGCCGCCGGTCCCGGAACTAGGACGGCCAGCCGGCGAGCGCAGCGGGCGCGGGCACCGCGTACACCCGGCCGCCACCGGTGTTCCCCACGCCGCCCCACTCGTTCGCGACGATGTAGAGCGTCGAGTCGCCGAGCATGCAGGCGAACGCCCCGCGGTCCAGGGTGACCGTGTCCAGCACGGTGCCGCCGTCGGCGACCCGGGCGCAGCAGCGGTTGGGCACGTCCGCATACCAGACCGCGCCGTCGGTGTCGACGCAGATGCCGTCCGGCACGCCGGTGCCGAGCTCGGCCCAGGCCCGCCGCCCTGACAGCGTGCCGTCGGCCGCGATGTCCCACGCCGACAGCCGGTTCGCGTACGACTCGGCCAGCACCAGCGTGCCGTTGTCCGCGGTCACCGCGACCCCGTTGGGGAAGTGCACGTCGTCGGCCACCTGCAGCACCTCGCCGGACGGCCGCACCAGCGCGACCGTCCCGGCTGCCGGCGGTGCCCCGTTGCCGAAGTCGAATCCGAGCGCGCCCACGTACGCGTTGCCCCGCCCGTCGACGACGATGTCGTTGAAGAACGACCCCGCCGGCGACAGGTCCGCGTACGGCGCCAGCGGACCGAACGGCTCCCCGACCAGCAGCCGGTCCTCGATGACGACCAGCCAGCGCCCGTCGGGCCGGAAGTCGAAGCAGGCCGCGCCCCGGATCGTCGCGGCGACCTCGGTCTTCCCGTCCGGGTCGACCGCGACGATCGTGCCGGAGCCCCAGTCCGAGACGTACAGCCGGCCGTCGTGCCAGCGCGGCGACTCACCCATGACGATCGCGTCGGTCAGCAGGTCCATGGCTCCTCCTCGGTCTCTCCTGCCGGGCTGTCGATGCCGCCCGCGGATTCTCGACACGCTCAGCGGGACGAGACGAACCGGTGTACCGCCGGGTTGTCCGAGGTGATCCCGGCGACGCCGAGGTCCGCCAGCTCCTCCGCCCGGTAGAGCTTGTCCACGGTCCAGGCCACCACCCGCGGGTGGTGCCGGCGCAGCCGGCCGACCGTGGCCTCGTCCAGGTACGTGTGCCGCACGGTGATCGCGTCCAGGTCGGGCGGCAGCAGCCCGTTCAGCGCGCCGACGAACTCCGGTCGGGTCGACACCGACAGCCAGGTGCGGTAGCCGGCCGCGGCGACGACGGCCAGCGCGCCCGCGTCCTTGCCGCTGACATACCAGCCCTCGGCCGGGCGGCCGGTCCCGGCCAGCAGCTCGACCAGGGTCTTCGCGTGCAGCACGTCCTCGGTCTTGAGGTCGACAAGCACCGCGCAGCCGGCTGGGATCCGGTCCAGCACCGCCGCCATGTCCTCCTCGGCGCCGAGCCGCGACCGCACCGTGAACCGCCAGCGGTCGTGCCGCAGCAACGGCATCCCCGGCCAGGGCGGCAGGAAGTGCGAGACGACCGGCACTCCGGCCATGAACTGAAGGTCGATCTCGAAGACGGCGGCGCCGGAGTCGGCCAGGCGCTGGCAGTCGGCGGCGGTGCGGGGTGTCCGGTGGGCGATGGCGAGCACGGGGTCCAGTGTGGATGGCACGATGCAGCGCGTGCCGGCCGGACTGGAGCAGATCCTCGACCTGGAGCAGATCGAGAACCTCGTGTTCCGCGGTCGCTCGCGCCCGGTGGCCGAGACCAGGGTGTTCGGCGGCGAGGTCGCCGGCCAGGCGTTGATCGCCGCGGCCAGGACCGTGGCGTCGGACCGGACCGTCCATTCGCTGCACGCGTACTTCATGCGTCCCGGCGATCCCGGCCGGCCGATCCTCTACCAGGTGGACCCGATCCGGGACGGCCGGTCGTTCACCACCAGGCGGGTGGTCGGCGTCCAGCACGGCGAGCCGATCTTCACGCTGTCCGCGTCGTTCCAGCTGACCGAGCCGGGCGTGCACCACCAGGTGCCGCAGCTGTCCGCGCCCGACCCGGACGAGCTGCCGACCGCGGCCGAGCTGATGGAGCAGGGCGGCGAGCGGTCCGCGGCCTGGTTCGCCCACTTCAGTCGACGGTTCCCGCTGGAGCTGCGGTTCCCGGGCGAGCCGCCGGCGATGGCCACCGTCCGCGGCGAGGCCCGCCCGCCCGAGCAGGTGGTCTGGGTCAGGGCCACCGAGAAGCTGCCGGACGACCCGGCCCTGCACGCCTGCGCGGCCACGTACGTGTCCGATCTCATGCTGCTGTCGACCGCGCTGTTGCCGCACCGGCTGATGTTCGGCCGGCCGCAGTTGCAGATGGCCAGCCTCGACCACGCGGTCTGGTTCCACGCCCCGTTCCGGGCCGACGACTGGCTCTGCTACCAGCAGGAGTCGCCGTGGGCGGGCAACGCGCGGGCGCTGTGCCGCGGGTTCCTCTTCGACCGCGCGGGCACCCTGGTGGCCACCGTCATGCAGGAAGGACTGATCAGGGTGCGGGACCGATGACACTGCGGGAGCAGCGGCGGGCGCGCCGGATCGCGATGACCCCGGACGAGGTCGACGCGTTCCTCGCCGCGGAACGGACCTGCCGGGTGGCCACCGTCGGCGCCGACGGCCGCCCGCACGTGGTGCCGCTGTGGTTCGCCTGGGACGGGCAGGCGCTCTGGCTGACCTCGCTCGTCCGCAGCCAGCGCTGGGCGGACCTGACCCGCGACCCGCGCGTCGGGGTCGTCGTCGACACCGGCGACACGTACGGCGAGTTGCGCGGTGTGGAGATCTCCGGCGCCGCGACGCCGGTCGGCGACGTCCCGCGCGGCGACGCCGACGTGCCCGAGCTGGCCGAGCCGGAGCGGCTGTTCGCCCGCAAGTACGCCGGCGTCGACACGTACACGCCGGACGGGCGGCACGCCTGGCTGAAGGTGGTCCCGGAGAAGATCGTCAGCTGGGATTTCCGGAAGATCCCCGGCTCCTGAACGGCGCCGGAGCGGTTACGTTGGCCTCATGAGCACGGTCCTGCCGCCCCCGTCCGATCGCGCCCGCGAGCTCCACGACCGCATGCTCGAGTTCATGCGCGAGCGGGTACTGCCGGCCGAGGCCGACTACCACGCGCACCGGGCCAAGGCCGGTCCGGACGACCACTCGGTGCCGCCGGTGGTCGAGGAGCTCAAGGCCGAGGCCCGCCGGCGCGAGCTGTGGAACCTGTTCCTGCCCGACGTGTCCGGCCTGACCCAGCTGGAATACGCGCCGATCGCCGAGCTGTCCGGCTGGAGCCTGGAGATCGCGCCGGAGGCGATCAACTGCGCCGCCCCGGACACCGGCAACATGGAGCTGCTGCACCTGATCGGCACCCCGGCACAGAAGCATCAGTGGCTGGAGCCGCTGCTGGCGGGCACGATCCGGTCCGGGTTCGCGATGACCGAGCCCGACGTCGCCTCCTCGGACGCGACCAACATCACCACCCGGATCGAGCGCGACGGCGACGAGTACGTGATCACCGGGCGGAAGTGGTGGACCTCCGGCGCGCTCGACCCGCGCTGCCGGCTGCTGATCGCGATGGGCAAGACCGACCCGGACGCCGCGCCCTACCGGCAGCAGTCGATGGTGCTGGTGCCGCTGGACACCCCGGGCGTGACCGTCGTGCGGGACCTGCCGGTGATGGGCCGGCACGACCAGCACGGCCACGCCGAGGTCCGGTTCGACGCCGTGCGGGTGCCGGTGGCCAACGTGCTCGGGGAGGAGGGCGGCGGGTTCGCCGCCGCCCAGGCACGGCTCGGCCCCGGCCGGATCCACCACTGCATGCGCGCGCTGGGCGCGGCCGAACGGGCGTTGGCGATGATGGTGGCCAGGGCCAACTCGCGGGTCGCG
Source organism: Mycobacteriales bacterium (assembly GCA_036558285.1). Lineage (GTDB taxonomy): Bacteria > Actinomycetota > Actinomycetes > Mycobacteriales > CADCTP01 > CADCTP01. The sequence goes on from DATBFW010000066.1 coordinate 43,245, forward strand.
TTCGGCGGCCCGCTGGCCGACAAGGGCATGCTGCAGCCGCAGGTGGCCGAGTCCCGGCTGGAGATCGAGCAGGCGAGGCTGCTGTGCCACAAGGCCTGCGCGGTCATCGACGCCGAGGGCAACAAGGCAGCGCGGCACCTGGTCTCGATGGCAAAGGTGGCCTGCCCGCGGGCGGCGACGAGGGTCATCGACCGTGCCATCCAGGTGCACGGCGGCGCCGGCATGTCCGACGACACCCCGCTCGCCGCCATGTACGCCGCGCACCGCGCGATGCGCCTGTTCGACGGGCCGGACGAGGTGCACCTGCGTTCGATCGCCCGCGCCGAGCTGCGCAGCCAGCCGCTGCTCCCGGTCCGATGACCGTCGACCGGCTGCTGCCCACCCAGGAGGCGGCGGACCTGATCGACCTGGTCCGCGAGATCGGCGACGCCGAGCTGCGGCCGCGGGTGAGCGCCGACGAGAAGGCCGGGCGGTTCCCCCGCGACGTGTTCGCCACGCTCGGCAAGGCCGGCCTGCTCGGCCTGCCGTTCCCGGAGCGGTACGGCGGCGGCAACCAGCCGTACGAGGTCTACCTGCAGGCGCTGGAGGAGATCGGGGCCCGCTGGGCCTCGGTCGGGGTCGGCGTGTCGGTACAGACGCTGACCTGCTTCCCGCTGCTGAACTACGGCACCGAACAGCAGCGCGAGCGGTGGCTGTCGGAGCTGATCGGCGGCGACCTGCTGGGGGCCTACTGCCTGTCCGAGCCGGACGCGGGCAGCGACCCCGGCGCGATGCGCACGCGGGCGACCCGGACCGAGCGCGGCTGGCGGATCGACGGGACCAAGGCCTGGGTCAGCCACGGCGGGTTGGCCGACTTCTACACCGTGTTCGCCCGCACCGGCGACGGCTCCCGCGGGATCAGCTGCTTCCTGGTCCCCGCCGACGCGCCAGGGCTCACCGCGGGCGAGCCGGAGCAGAAGATGGGGCTGACCGGCTCCACCACCACGGTCATGCACTTCGACGGCGTGGAGATCGAGGCCGACC
>DATBFW010000067.1:0-1747 GCA_036558285.1 Mycobacteriales bacterium
GTGGCGGTGCTCAGGATCGGCGGGCCTGCCACCCACAGCATCAGGCCCATGTTCGGCTGGCCGCGGGACCTCGTCGACGCGGTCTCGGTCGGGGCCGAGATCGTGGCGGGCGGGATCGAGTTCGACGGCCAGGACCTGTCCCCGCTGGACACCGACGCCATCGCGCGGTTCCTCGGCCGGGTTGGGGACCATGCCGACGGGGTCGTGATCACCAGCGTGTTCGCCCCGGTCTCAGCGCGGCACGAGCTGCTCGCCGCCGAGGTGGTCAAGCGGGAGCTGGGCGAGGTGCACACCTCGCTCAGCCACGAGATCGGCTCGATCGGCCTGCTCGAGCGGGAGAACGCCGCGATCCTCAACGGTGCCCTGGCCGGGGTGGCCCGCGACGTGGCCGGCGCGATGCTGGATGCGCTCACCGCGCACGGGCTGCGGCCGGTCACGTTCTTCGCGCAAAACGACGGCACGCTGATGAGCCTCGAGCAGGCCCTGCGGTATCCGGTGCTCACCATCGGCAGCGGGCCGGCCAACAGCGTCCGCGGCGCCGCGTTCCTCACCGGGATCTCGGACTCGCTGGTCGCCGACGTAGGCGGCACCTCTACCGACCTCGGCGTGCTGACCAACGGATTCCCCCGCGAGTCGGCGCAGGGGGTGGAGATCGGCGGCGTCCGGACCAATTTCCGGATGCCGGACCTGGTCACGATCGCGCTCGGCGGCGGCACCGTGGTCTCCGGCGACCCCGGCGACGTCCGTATCGGGCCGCGTAGCGTCGGCTACCTGATCCAGCGGGACGCGCTGATCTTCGGCGGGACGACCCCCACGCTGACCGACGGCGCGGTCCTGGCCGGCCGGGCGGACATCGGCGGGGCGCCCGGCGGCGCCGACCGTTACCGGGGGATGCTCGCCGAGGCGCTGGCCCGGGCCGACGTGATGCTGGCCGAGGCGATCGACCGGGTGAAGACCTCCAAGGAGGACCGTCCGCTCATCGCCGTAGGCGGCGGCAGCATCCTGGTTCCGGACCGGATACCCGGCGTCAGCGAGATCGTCCGGCCGGAGCACTTCGACGCGGCGAACGCGGTCGGCGCCGCCATCGCGTCGGTCAGCGGCCAGGTGGACCGAATCTTCCACCTCGGCCCCGACGGCAGGCAGGCCGTCCTCGACGAGGCACGGGACGAGGCCCGCGAGCGGGCCGTCGCCGCCGGCGCCGACCCGGGGACGGTGCAGATCATCGAGGTGGACGAGATCCCGCTCGCCTACCTCACCTCACCCGCGGTCCGGATCCGGGTCAAGGCGGCAGGCACCCTGGGCGGCGTGCCGGCTGAGTCGCACAGCACATCGGAGGCATCATGAAGCGTCATCGCGGACGGCTGATCGCAGTCGCGGCCGCCGTCGTGCCGGTCCTCGCGCTGACCGCCTGCGCCGGCTCGACCCCCCCGGCCAGCACGCAGAAACCGGTCAACACGGTGTTCACCTACGACACCACCTCCCCGGTGATGGTGGACGGATGGGACCCGGCCACCGAGTACTCCGACGGCATCATCGCGATGAGCGAGATGTACGAGACGCTCACCCGGTACAACTCCGCCACCGACACGGTCGGGCCGTTGCTGGCGACCAGCTGGTCGTCCGCTGACGGCGGCAAGACCTGGACCTTCCACCTCCGGCACGGCGTGGTCTTCCACACCGGCCGCCCGCTGACGGCGCAGGCGGCCAAGGCCGCGATCCAGCGCACGATCAAGCTGAACGGCGGCGC
>DATBFW010000068.1:0-13590 GCA_036558285.1 Mycobacteriales bacterium
GCTGCCGATCGCGCTGGCGCACCGGCTGGCCCGCCGGCTGACCCAGGTCCGCAAGGACGGCACCGTTCCCTACCTGCGGCCGGACGGCAAGACCCAGGTCACGATCGAGTACGAGGACGGCAAGCCGGTCCGGCTGGACACCGTCGTCGTCTCCTCGCAGCACGCCGCCGACATCGACCTCAAGACTCTGCTCGAGCCGGACATCAGGGAGCACGTGGTCGAGCCCGAGCTCGCCGGCCTCGACATCGACACCAGCAACTACCGGCTGCTGGTCAACCCGACCGGCCGGTTCGAGATCGGCGGTCCGATGGGCGACGCCGGGCTGACCGGCCGCAAGATCATCGTCGACTCGTACGGGGGCTACGCCCGGCACGGCGGCGGCGCGTTCTCCGGCAAGGACCCGTCGAAGGTCGACCGGTCCGCGGCGTACGCCATGCGCTGGGTGGCCAAGAACGTGGTGGCGGCCGGGCTGGCGTCCGCCTGCGAGGTCCAGGTGGCCTACGCGATCGGCAAGGCCGAGCCGGTGGGCCTGTTCGTGGAGACCTTCGGCACCGGCGCGGTCTCCGACGAGAAGATCCAGGAGGCGGTCATCCAGGTCTTCGACCTGCGGCCGGCGGCGATCATCCGCGACCTCGACCTGCTCCGGCCGATCTACGCGCAGACCTCGGCGTACGGGCACTTCGGCCGGGAGCTGCCGGACTTCAGCTGGGAGCGCACCGACAAGGCCGATGAGCTGAAGTCGCTCGCCCTGGGCTGAGCACCGCGCCCGACCCTGCCGACGTCCCCGGCCAGCCGCGCGCGGCGCCGGGGACGCGGCGCCTTCCGGCCCGGTCGGCGCCGTCTGGTAGACCACCGCCTGTGACAAAGGCCGGCCCACCCACCGCGGCCGAGGCTGCGGCCGGAGCTCCGGCGGAGACGGCCGGCGAGGCTCGGGCGGAGGCTGCGGTCGGCGCCGCGGAGGAGACCGAGACCGGGCCGGAGACGGCGGCCGGGGCTGCGGCGTCGGCCGAGGCCGGGGCAGCGTCGGGGGCCACCGGCCGCGCCGGGGGCGCCGCGGAGGGTGGGGGCGGGCGGCGGCGGGGGCCGGAGGTGCGGGAGCCGGCGGCGGTGGATCCGGTGGCACGGGTGGTGGTCGACGTGCCGCTGGCGCACCTGGACCGGCCGTTCGACTACCTGGTGCCGGCCGGGCTGACCGACGCGGTGCTGCCCGGATCGCGGGTGCGGGTCCGGTTCGCCGGACAACTCGTCGACGCGGTCGTGCTGGAGCGGGTCGCGGCCAGCGAGCACGGCGGCCGGCTGGCGTACGTGGAGCGGTCGGTGTCGGCCGAGCCGGTGCTGTCGCCCGCCGTCGCGACGCTGGCCCGGGCGGTGGCCGACCGGTGGGCCGGCGCGCTGACCGACGTGCTGCGGCTGGCGCTGCCGCCCCGGCACGCCCGGGTGGAGAAGGAGCCGCCGCCCGACCCGGCCCCGCCGCCGACGCCGGCCGGCCCGGGCGGCTGGACCGCCTATCGCGCCGGCGAGGCGTTCGTCCGCGCGGTCGCCGGCGGCCGGTCGCCGCGGGCGGTCTGGTCGGCGCTGCCGGGCGACGACTGGCCGCGGCGCTACGCGGAGGCGGCCGCCTCCGCGTTGGCCGCCGGCCGGGGGACGCTGCTCGTCGTACCCGACCGCACCGACCTGGACCGCCTCGACGCCGCCCTGGCCGCCGTGCTGGGCCCGGGCCGGCACGTCGCGCTGGCCGCCGACCTCGGCCCGGCCGAGCGCTACCGGCGCTGGCTGCGGGTCCGCCGCGGCGGTGTCGCGGTCGTCGCCGGCACCCGGGCGGCCGCGTTCGCCCCGGTCACCGCGCTCGGCCTGGTCGCGATCTGGGATGACGGCGACGACCTGCACGCCGAGCCCCGCGCCCCGTACCCGCACGCCCGCGACCTGCTGCTGCTGCGCGCCCACCTGGAGGGCACCGCCGCGCTGCTCGGTGGCCACGCCCGCACGGCCGAGGCGCAGCAGCTGCTCGCCACCGGCTGGGCCCAGCCGATCGCCGCCGACCGGGGGGCGGTGCGGGCCGCGGCGCCGCGGGTGGTCGCCGCCGGCGACGACGCCGAGCTGGCCCGTGACGCCGCCGCCCGGACCGCCCGGCTGCCCACACTGGCCTGGCGGACCGCCCGGGAGGCGCTCGCGGCCGGGGCGCCGGTGCTGGTCCAGGTGCCGCGCCGGGGCTACCTGCCCGCGCTGGCCTGCGCCCGCTGCCGCGCACCGGCCCGGTGTGCGCACTGCTCGGGCCCGCTGGCCTCGACCTCGGGGCACGCGGTGCCGGCCTGCCGGTGGTGCGGCCGGCCGGCCGCGTACTGGTCCTGCCCGGTCTGCGGGTCCGACCGGCTGCGCGCGGTCGTCATCGGCGCCGGGCGTACGGCCGAGGAGCTTGGCCGGGCGTTCCCCGGCGTGCCGGTGCGGACCTCCGGCGGCGCGAGCGTGCTCACCGAGGTGACCGGCGAGCCGGCCCTGGTCGTCGCCACCCCCGGAGCCGAGCCCAGGGCCGAGGACGGGTACGGCGCGGCGCTGCTGCTGGACGGCTGGGCGCTGCTGAGCCGGCCCGACCTGCGGGCGGCCGAGGAGGCGGTGCGCCGATGGGCGAACGCGGCCGCGCTGGTCCGGCCGGCCGGCGCCGGCGGTCGGGTGGTGGTCGGCGCCGACGCCGGGCTGGCCGCCGTGCAGGCGCTGGTGCGCTGGGACCCGGCCGGCTTCGCCGAGCGGGAGCTGGCCGAGCGGGCCGAGCTGGGGTTCCCGCCCGCCCGCCGGTTCGCCTCGCTCACCGGCGCCCCCGCCGCGGTCGCCGACCTGCTCGATGCGGCCCGCCTGCCGGCCTCGGCCGAGCCGCTCGGTCCGGTCCCGGCCGGCGACGGCGCCGAGCGGCTGCTGCTGCGGGTGCCGCGGGCGGACGGCACCGCTCTCGCGGCCGCGCTGCACGCCGCCGCCGCTGTCCGTTCCGCCCGCAAGGCCCCCGATCCGGTCCGCGTCCAGCTCGACCCACTCGAGCTGTTCTGACCGCCGCCGATCCTCGCCGTTGCGGGGAGTGTTCGAACGTGTTCGAACGTTACATGAGTATGAAGGGCGACAAGGTGGAGATCGTCATCGACGCCGGTGGCGACACGAAGACGTACGAGGTCACGGCGACCAGGGCGGGCCGGCGGGTGGACATCCGCACCGGCCGCGGGCTGGTCGAGGTGACGGAGCTGACCCGCGGCGGCACCCCGGTGCGGACCGCGCGATTCATGGCCAGCCGCGTGCTGGCCCTCGTCGAGCACCCGGCCAAGCGGCCGCGGCTTGCCGACGACGCCGACCCCGACTCGGAGGTGGTCAGGATCGCCGGATAACCGGTGGCGCCCGTCGGTCGGGCGGCGCCGCGTCAGTAGAGTGGCGGGGTTCCCAGCCCCGCGATACCAGGAGAGCCGACCGTGGCCGTGCGGCCGATCCGACTGTTCGGCGATCCGGTGCTGCGTACCGCCGCCGAGCCGGTGGTCGACTTCGACAAGGAGCTGCGCAGTCTCGTCGACGACCTGTTCGAGACGATGCTCGACGCGCCCGGCCGCGGTCTCGCCGCACCGCAGATCGGCGTCGAGCTGCGGGTGTTCACCTACCACGTCGACGCCGACGAGCACGGCTACCTGATCAACCCCACGCTGGGCTTCCCGGACGACGAGGAGCAGTTCGGCGAGGAGGGCTGCCTGTCGATCCCGGGCCTGTCGTGGGACTGCCGGCGCTACCGGAACGTCGTCGCCAGCGGGTTCGACCTGCACGGCGAGCCCGTCACGGTGACCGGCTCTGACCTGCTGGCCCGCTGCGTCCAGCACGAGACCGATCATCTCGACGGGATCCTGTTCCTCGACCGGCTCGACCCGGAGACCCGCCGCCGGGCGTTGTCCGAGATCCGCGAGGCCCCCTGGGCGGCCACCGTGAAGGTGAGCCCGCACCCGACCTACGGGCGGGCGCTCTGAAGGTCGTCTTCGCCGGCACCCCAGCCGCCGCGCTGCCGTCGCTGCGCGCGCTGCTGGAGTCCAGGCACGAGGTGGCCGCGGTGGTGACCCGACCGGACGCGCCGGCCGGGCGGGGCCGGCACGAGCGGCGCTCGCCGGTCGCGGTGCTCGCGGCCGAGGCAGGGGTGCCGGTGCTCGCGCCGGTCCGGCCCCGGGAGCCGGACTTCCTGGCCGCGCTGGCCGCGCTGGAGCCCGACTGCTGCCCGGTGGTGGCGTACGGGGCGCTGGTGCCGCGGGCCGCGCTCGACATCCCCCGGCACGGCTGGGTCAACCTGCACTTCTCGCTGCTGCCGGCCTGGCGCGGCGCGGCGCCGGTGCAGGCCGCGGTGCTGCACGGCGACGAGGTCACCGGCGCCTCGACGTTCCAGATCGAGGAGGGCCTCGACACCGGGCCGGTGTACGGCGTGGTCACCGAGGCGATCCGGCCTCGCGACACCGCCGGCGACCTGCTCGACCGGCTCAGCCGCAGCGGGGCCGAGCTGCTCGTCCGTACGCTCGACGGGATCGAGGACGGCACGCTGGTCGCGGTGCCGCAGGGCGCCGACGGGGCGTCGTCCGCGCCGAAGGTGACGGTCGAGGGCGCGGCGGTGGACTGGTCGGCGCCGGCGATCCGGGTCGACCGGCTGGTCCGGGCCTGCACGCCGGCGCCGGGCGCGTGGACCACGTACGGGCCGGACCGGCTCAAGCTCGGCCCGGTGCTGCCGGTACAGGACGGGCCGGCGCTCGGGCCGGGGGAGCTGCTGGTGGAGCGGCGGCGCGTGCTGGTCGGCACCGCGACGCATCCGGTCGAGCTCGGCGACGTGCAGGCGCCGGGCAAGCGGCCGATGCCGGCACCCGACTGGGCCCGCGGCGCCCGTCCCGCCCCCGGCAGCCACCTCGGCGGTCCCGCCAGTCCCGCCAGTCCCGCCAGTCCCGCCAGCCCCGCCAGCCCCGCCAGCCCCGCCAGCCCCGCCAGCCCCGGCGGTCCAGGCGGTCCCGGCAGCCCCGGCAGCCCCGGCAGCCCCGCCAGCCCCGCCAGCCCCGGCGGTCCAGTCAGCTCCGGCGCCTCTGGCAGTCCCGGCGGTCGTGGCGGCTCTGGCGGTCGTGGCGGCTCTGGCGGTCCGGGCGGTTCGGCGTGACCGGGCGGCCGCCGGCGCGGCGGCGGGGTGGGCCGGCCGGGCGGCGGCCTGGACCGGCCCGGCCGGCGCCGCGGCGGGAGGCCGATCCGGCCCGGCGGGTCGCGTACGACCTGTTGCGGGCCGTCGACGAGCGCGACGCGTACGCGAACCTGACCCTGCCGGCGCTGCTGCGCGAGCGCGGGCTGACCGGCCGGGACGCGGCGTTCGCGACCGAGCTCGGGTACGGGACGCTGCGGGCCGCAGGGGCGCTGGACGAGTTCCTGGCCCGCTGCGCCGACCGCCCGGTCGCGGCGATGGACCCGGCCGCGCGGGCGGCGCTCCGGCTGGGCGCGTATCAGCTGCTACGCACCCGGGTGCCGCCGCATGCCGCCGTCTCGGCCACCGTCGACCTGGCGCCGCGCCGCGCGGCCGGGTTCGTCAACGCGGTGCTGCGCCGGCTGGCCCGGCAGGACTGGGACGCGTGGGTGGCCGAGGTCGCCCCGCCGGACGAGCTGGGTCGGCTGGCGCTCCGGCATGCGCACCCGCGCTGGATCGCGGCCGCGTTCGCCGACGCGCTCGGCGGGGACATCGGCGAGACCGACGCGGCGCTCGCGGCCGACGACGCGCGGCCGCAGACCCACCTGGTGGCACGGCCCGGGCGGATCGACCGGGACCGGCTGGCCGCGCAGGCCGGCGGCGAGCCCGGGCCCTGGTCGCCGTACGCGGTGCGGCTGCCGTCCGGGGGCGATCCCGGCGCGCTGGCCGCGATCCGGGACGGGCGCGCCGGCGTGCAGGACGAGGGCAGCCAGCTGTGCGCGCTGGCGCTCACCCGGGTCCCGCTGGACGGCCCCGACACCCGCTGGCTCGACCTCTGCGCCGGCCCCGGCGGCAAAGCCGCCCTCCTCGGCTCCCTCGCCGCTCTGCGCGGCACGATCGCCCCGGCCGGCCACTCCGCTCCCGCCTCGCGGCCCGGCCCGAACCCGGTCGCGACCGGCATCCCGGCGGCCGGCGACCCGACCGCTGCCGGCAGCTCTGGTCCGGCTTCCGGGCGCGGCCCGGACCCTGCCGCGGCGACCAGCTCCCCGGCGGCCCGCGACCCGGCGGCGACCGGCTCCCCGGCGGCCGGCGGCGCGGCGGCGACCGGCTCCCCGGCGGCCGGCGGCGACCCGGCGGCGGCCGGCTCCTCGGCGGCCGGCGACCCGGCGGCGGCCGGCGACCCGGCGAGCGGCGACCCGGTGGCGGCCGGCTGCTCAGCCGCCCGCGACCCGGCGGCGACCGGTCCCTCGACGCGCGAGGATCAGGGGCCGGCGCGGGTGGTGGCGGTGGAGGTGGCGGAGCACCGGGCCCGGCTGGTGGCGGCGACGACGGCGGGACTGCCGGTGGACGTGGTCCGCGCGGACGGGACCGTGCCGCCCTGGCGCCCGGGTTGGGCCGACCGCGTCCTGGTCGACGCGCCCTGCACCGGGCTCGGCGCGCTGCGCCGCCGCCCCGAGGCCCGCTGGCGGCGCAGCCCGGACGACCTGGCCGAGCTGACCCGCACCCAGCGCGCTCTGCTCCGCCGCGGCATCGAGGCCGCCCGGCCCGGCGGCGTGATCGCGTACGTCGTCTGCTCCCCGCACCTGACCGAGACCCGCGACGCGGTCGAGGAGGTGCTCGCCGACGGCACCACCGACCTGCTCGACGCCGGCCCGTACTTCCCGGCCGACGGCCCGACGGTCCAGCTCTGGCCGCACCGGCACGGCACCGACGCGATGTTCTGCGCGCTGCTCCGGCGGCGGGCCGCCGAGCCGGCGTCGATAGGCTGACCGGGTGCTGCAGCCCCGGATCGCCCCGAGCCTCCTGTCGGCGGACTTCGCCCGGCTCGCCGAGGCCGCGGCCGCCGTGCCCGACTCGGACTGGCTGCACGTCGACGTGATGGACAACCACTTCGTGCCGAACCTGACGATCGGCCTGCCGGTCGTTCAGGCGCTGCGGAAGTCCACCGACCTCCCACTCGACTGCCACCTCATGATCGACGACCCGGACCGGTGGGCCCCGCCGTACGCGGCGGAGGCCGGCGCGACCAACGTCACCGTGCACGCCGAGGCGGCGGCCGACCCGGTGATGATCGCCCGCGACCTGCGCGCCGCCGGCGCCCTGGCCGGCCTGGCGATCAAGCCCGGCACCCCGCTGGAGCCGTACCTCGAGCTGCTGCGCGGCTACGACACCCTGCTGGTGATGACCGTCGAGCCCGGCTTCGGCGGCCAGGAGTTCATCGCCGACGCGCTGCCGAAGGTCCGCGAGGCCCGCCGCCGGGTCGAGTCCGGCCATCTCACGCTGGCGATCGAGGTGGACGGCGGGATCAACGCGGACACCATCGTCGCCGCCGCGGAGGCCGGCGCGGACGTCTTCGTCGCCGGCTCGGCCGTCTACCACGCCGACGACCCGGATCGCGCGATCCGCGAGCTGCGCGAGCTGGCCCGGAAGGCGTACGGGTAGGCCGTGCCTGTCGACTCGCGGTGGATGCGGACGGCGTCCAGGCGGCGTCCGGCAAGGCGGCGGGGTCGGCCGATACCGGGGTTGTATCGGTCGGCCCCTCCGACGCGGCCGGTCGTCGTCCGGACGCCGGCCCGCGTCGCCAGTGAGTTGGGAGGGGCGGCCTAAATGTTCACCGGCATCGTCGAGGAGCTCGGCGAGATCGTCGCGCGGGAACCGGGCGAGGTGACCCGGCTGACCATCCGCGGCCCACTGGTGACCAGCGACGCCCGGGAGGGCGACTCGATCGCCGTCAACGGCGTCTGCCTGACCGTGACCGGAGTGAGCAACGACACGTTCACCGTCGACGTGGTCGCCGAGACCCTCGCCCGCACCTCGCTGAGCAGGGCGAGCGCGGTCAACCTCGAGCGCGCGGCCACCCCGGCGACCCGGCTCGGCGGCCACCTCGTGCAGGGCCACGTGGACGGCGTCGGCACACTGCTCGACCGCGGCGACGACGCCGTCGTCCGCATCGGCATTCCCGCTGAGCTGGCCCGATACCTGGTCGAGAAGGGCTCGGTGACGGTCGACGGGATCAGCCTCACGGTGGTGGAGGCGGCGGCCGACTCGTTCACGGTCGCGCTGATCCCGACCACCCTGGCCCGCACCACCCTCGGCCGCACCGCGGTCGGCGAGCCGGTGAACCTGGAGGTCGACGTGATCGCGAAGTACGTCGAGCGTGCGTTGATGTCCAGCGGGTAACGTCGAGCTGTGACCGGGCAGTTCGGCAGCATCGACCGGGCTGTCGCCGACGTCGCCGCCGGCCGCCCGGTGGTCGTGGTCGACGACGCCGACCGGGAGAACGAGGGCGACCTCGTGATGGCCGCTGAGCTGGCGACGCCCGAGCTGATCGGCTTCTTCGTCCGCTGGACCAGCGGCGTGCTGTGCGTGCCGCTGACCGGCGCGGACTGCGACCGGCTGGCGCTGCCGCCGATGCACCACACCAACGAGGACCGCAAGCAGACCGCGTACACGGTCTCGGCCGACGCGAGGGCCGGCGTGACCACCGGGATCTCGGCCGCCGAGCGGGCCCGCACGATCCGGCTGCTGGCCGACCCGGAGGCGAAGGCCGAGGACCTGACCCGGCCGGGGCACGTCTTCCCGCTGCGGGCGAAGGAAGGCGGCGTGCTGCGCCGCCCCGGCCACACGGAGGCCGCGGTCGACCTGGCCCGGCTCGCCGGCCTGCGCCCGGCCGCGGCGATCGGCGAGCTGGTCAACGACGACGGCAGCATGCGGCGGCTGCCGGAGCTGGAGGAGTTCGCCGCCGCGCACGGGCTGACGCTGATCTCGATCGCCGACCTCGTCGCGCACCGGATGCGCACCGAGCGGCAGGTGCACCGGGTCGCCGAGGCCAGGCTGCCGACCCGGCACGCCGAGTTCACCGCGATGGGGTACGACTCCGACCTGGACGACACGGAGCACGTCGCGCTGGTCCTCGGCGACATCGGCGACGGCGAGGACGTGCTGGTCCGGGTGCACTCGGAGTGCCTTACCGGCGACGTGTTCGGCTCGCAGCGGTGCGACTGCGGCCCGCAGCTGGACGCCTCGCTGGCCGCGGTCGCCGCCGAGGGCCGCGGGGTCGTGCTCTACATGCGCGGGCACGAAGGCCGCGGCATCGGCCTGCTGCACAAGCTGCAGGCGTACCAGCTGCAGGACCTCGGGGCCGACACGGTCGACGCCAACCTGCGCCTCGGCCTGCCCGCCGACGCCCGTGACTACGGCACCGGCGCGCAGATCCTCGTCGATCTCGGCGTGCGGACCATGCGGCTGCTCACCAACAACCCGGCCAAGCGCGCCGGCCTGGAGGGCTACGGGCTGCGCATCCTCGGCCGGGTGCCGCTGCCGGTGCACCAGACCCGCGACAACACGGCATACCTGCTGAGCAATCGCGACCGGATGGGCCACGACCTGCCCGGGCTGATCGAGCGGGGCGCCAGGTGAGCGGGGAGGGCCGGCCGGGGGAGTCGGTCGTCGACGCCGCCGGGCTGCGGCTCGGCCTCGTCTGCACCCGCTGGAACGCGCAGGTCGTCGGCGTCATGCTGGAGCGCGCGCTGCTGGCCGCGGAGAAGTGCGGGGTCACCGACCCGACGGTGGTCCAGGTCGCCGGCGCGCTGGAGCTGCCGGTCGCCGTGCAGGAGCTGGCCCGGCAGTGCGACGCCGTGGTCGCGCTGGGCGCAGTGATCCGCGGCGGCACGCCGCACTTCGACCACGTCTGCCGCGCCGCCGTCGACGGGTTGGCCCGGGTCGCCCTGGACGAGCGCACGCCGGTCGGCAACGGCGTGCTCACCTGCGACACGCTGGAGCAGGCGGTGGCGCGCTCCGGCGCTCCGGGCAGCGCGGAGGACAAGGGCTACGAGGCGACGCTGGCGGCGCTGGACGCGGCGCTGGTGCTGAACGGCCTGCGACATAGGCCGGGCCGCCCTCCGCTCTAGTCCACCCCTGACATCCCTGGAGATCCGGTGCTCTCGCTCGTGCTGCCGAAGGGCTCGCTGGAGAAGGCGACCCTCGACCTGTTCGACGCCGCCGACCTCGCCGTCCGGCGCGGGTCCGACCGCGACTACCACGCCTCGATCGACTTCCCCGGCATCGAGCGGGTGCGGTTCCTGCGCCCGCAGGAGATCCCGGAGTACGTCGAGGAGGGCCTGTTCGACCTCGGCATCACCGGCCGGGACTGGATCACCGAGACCGACTCGGACGTCGTCTCCCTCGGCGAGCTGCAGTACTCCAAGGCCACCAGCAACCCGGTCCGGGTGGTGCTGGCGATCCCCAGGGACGCGCCCTGGCAGAGCGCGGCCGACCTGCCGGAGGGGATCCGGATCTCGACCGAGTTCCCCAACCTGACCCGTCGCTACCTGGACCGGCACGGGGTCAAGGCGGTCGTCGTGCCCTCGTACGGGGCGACCGAGGCGAAGGTGCCCGACATCGTCGACGCGATCGTCGACCTGACCGAGACCGGCTCGTCGCTGCGCAAGAACGGGCTGCGGATCCTCGACACGCTGCTCAGCTCGTACACGGAGCTGGTCGCCAACCGGGCCGCGTCCGACGACCCGGCCAAGCGGGCCGTGATGGACGACGTCGCGCTGCTGCTGTCGGGCGCGATCCGAGCTCGCGGACAGGTGCTGGTGAAGCTCAACGTGGCCGCCGAGCGGCTGGACGACGTGCTGGCCGTGCTGCCGGCGATGTCCTCGCCGACGGTGACCGCGCTCGCCTCCGGGGACATGCGGGCGGTCGAGTCGGTGGTGCCCAAGCGCGGCGTGAACACGCTGATCCCGGCGCTGCGCTCGGCCGGCGCCCGGGACATCCTCGAACTGCCCATCTCCAAGATCGTCGAGTGAGCGGACCGGGCCCCGGGCCCGACCGCGTGAGCCTGCTTGCCCGGACGGGACCGGCGGCTGTGGTCGCGTTCGTCGGCGGCGCGCTGTTCGGGCTGCAGACCCGGGTCAACGGGGAGCTGGCCGAGCGGGCCGGCTCGCCGGTCTGGGCCGCGCTGGTCTCGTTCGGCTCCGGGCTGGCGGCGTTGCTGGTCGTGGTCGTCGCGGTGCCGCGGCTGCGCCGGGCGGCTGCCCGGGGCCCGCGCAACCGGCTGCCCTGGTGGACCTACCTCGGCGGCCTGGCCGGCGGCACCCTCGTCGTCCTCTCCTCGCAGGCCGTGCCGCTGGTCGGGGTGGCCACCTTCACCGTCGGCGTCGTCGCCGGCCAGGCGGCCGGCGGGCTGGTCGTGGACCGCATCGGGCTGGGCCCGGGCGGACCGCAGCCGCTGTCGGCCTGGCGGATCGCCGGCGCCGGGATCGCGATCGTCGCGGTGGCGATCCTGCGGCTCGGGCACGGCCGGGAGGCCACGGTCAGCGGCGGCCTGCTGCTCGCGCTGCTGGTCGCGGCCGCGGTCGGCGGCGCGATGGCCTCGGCCCAGCAGGCGCTCAACGGCCGGGTGCAGCGCGCCACCGGCGAGGGGCTGCTCGCCGCGACGGTGAACTTCTCCGCCGGCATGGCGCTGCTGCTGCCCGTGTTCACGATCGCCGCCGGCACCGGCCACGGCCCGGACATGCCGTGGCCCCCGGCGCTCTGGCTGTACGCCGGGGGCGTGCTGGGCATCGCCTACATCGCGTCGAGCATCTGGACGGTCGGCACGCTCGGGGTGCTGCGGCTGGGACTGCTGCTCGTCGCCGGGCAGCTCGCCGGCGGGGTGGTCATCGACCTGGTCAGCCCCGGGCGGACGGGTCCGCCCGGGGCTGCCACGTACGCGGCGGTCGTGCTCACGCTGGTCGCGGTGCTGATCGCCGGTCGCGGTCAGAGCAGGTCGCGCCGGATCACCAGCGCCAGCGACACGGCCACGAAGATCACCAGGTAGCCCGCGGTCATCCCGACTGCGACCGGCCCGGACAGCACGTGCAGCACACCGGGGGCGCCGCCGTCGGCGACGTCGGCACCGCCGAGCGCACCGGCCACCGAACCGGCCGACGAGCCGGGCATCCGGTTCGTGACCCCCTCGATCGCGGGCAGCGCGTTCGCGACGCCGCGCAGGAGGTTCTCCACCACAAGCGACCAGACCAGGCCGAGCCCGACCGCCAGCGCCGGCCCGCGGGCCAGCACGCCGAGCAGCACGCCACCGGCGCCCCACATGCCGAGGATCAACACGCCGCCGCCGTACGAGGTGGCGAGCGGGCCGATGGCGGGCAGCGCCGCCGAACCGCCCTCGACGGCCGCGACCAGCGCGGAGAGGCCGAGGTCGAGCCCGACCGTGACCAGCACCAGGCCGGCCACCAGCACCAGCAGCGCGACCAGCGTGCCGCCGAATGATGCGGCCCGGGACGGGCCCTGGGTGTAGACGGTCTTCCAGGTGCCCCAGCCGTACCCGCTGCCGACGGCGAGCGCGCCGAGGATCATCACGATCGCGCCGCCGAACATCGGCATGCCGTCGGCGAACCGGTCCGGGATCGCCGCCGGCAGCAGGCTGCTCAGCTGCACTCCCGCGTCCGCGGGCCCGGTCGTCTCGCCGGTGCGGTAGCTGATCCAGTCGAAGACGTAGCCGAACAGTGCGTTCAGCAGCAGCCAGACGCCGGCCAGCACCCAGGTGGCCGGCCAGCGGAGGATCCGGCGCAGCTCGGCCCTGGTGGCGTCCACCACGGGCAGGGATCGGGTCCGGACGGGCGCCGCGGTCGCGGTCGCCTCCACCAGCGCGGTCATGCCGGCACCTCCTCGGGAACGGTACGGGTCAGGTCGAAGAAGACGTCCTCGAGCGAGCGCTCGACCGGGGTCAGCTCGGTGATGTCCACACCAGCGCCGACCAGCGCGCGGGCCAGTTCGGGCGCCTGCGCGGCCGGGCCGGACACCCGCAGCACCGGGCCGTCGATCTCGACCGCGTCGTCGCCGGCGACGGTCATCGCGACGGCCAGCGCGCGCTCGATCGGCTCGGCGACCAGCCGGATCCCGGTCGCGCCGCGCAGGTCGGTCACGGTCGACTCGACCAGCAGCCGGCCGCCGGAGATGATCCCGACCCGGTCGCAGATCTCCTGCACCTCGGCCAGCAGGTGGCTGGACAGCAGCACGGTCTGCCCGCCGGCGGCCACGTCGACCAGCAGCGCCCGCATGTCGGCCATGCCGGCCGGGTCGAGGCCGTTGGTGGGCTCGTCGAGCACCAGCAGGTCGGGCTCGCCGAGCAGCGCCGCAGCCACGCCGAGCCGCTGCTTCATGCCGAGCGAGTAGGTCTTGAACCGGTCGCCGGCGCGCTCGGCCAGGTCGACCCGCTCCAGCACCCGGTCGACCTCCCGGTCGCCGAGGCCGCGGTAGCGGGCGAGCACGCGCAGGTTCTCCCGGCCGGACAGGTACGGGTAGAAGCCCGGCCCCTCGACCAGCGAACCGGTCATCGCCACCGCCGCCGGGTCGCCCGGCCGCAGGCCGTGCACGGTCGCCCGGCCCGAGGTGGGCCGGACCAGGCCGAGGAGCATCCGCAGCGT
>DATBFW010000069.1:0-22938 GCA_036558285.1 Mycobacteriales bacterium
TGCAGCGGACCGATGACGTGTTCCGGCGGGTGAAGCCGGACGTCCCGGACCGGCACCTGGTCTCGTACGTCGTGCCGGTCGACCCGGACAGTGGTCATGTTCTGCTCGGCGACCATCTGAACGCGGGGCTCTGGCTGCCGCCGGGTGGGCACGTCGAGGTGGACGAGCACCCCGCGGCCACGGCCAGGCGCGAAGTGGCCGAGGAGCTGGGCATCGACGCGCCGGCGCGGCTGCATGCAGACCCGATGTTCCTGTCCTCGACGACCACGGTCGGCCTCGACCCCGGCCACACCGACGTCGGCCTCTGGTTCGTGTTCTCCCTTCGCCGGCGCGACCGGCTGGACGTCGACCACCGGGAGTTCCGGTCGGCGCGATGGTGGTCGCCGGACGAGCTCAGCGCCGCTGCTCCTGGCTGCTTCGATCCGGCTTTCGGTCGCTTCACCGCCAAACTGGCGAGCAGGATCTCCGAGTGAGCGAAGATGCACCCGATTGGCTGGCCTGGCACTCGCCGTACCTGGATCCGTCGTCCTCGCTGTCCCGCCGGTTGGGGATCATCCAGGAGCACATCACCGATTGGCTGAACCAGCGCCCGGGTGTGCCGCTGACCGCGGTGAGCATCTGCGCCGGGCAAGGACACGACCTGATCGGCGTCCTGGCGCACCGGGCGGACGCACACCGGGTCCACGCGACGCTGCTCGAATACGACGAACGCAACGTCGCCGCCGCCCGCGCCGCTGCCGAGACCGCCGGACTGGCGGATGTCCTCGTCCGCCAGGCTGACGCCGGCGACCCGGCCGCCTACCGCGGGGCCGTACCGGCCGACCTTGTCCTGCTCGCCGGCGTCTTCGGCAACATCGACGACGCCGACATCAGCACGACGATCGCTGCCCTCCCCCAACTGTGCAGTCGCGCTGCCACCGTCATCTGGACGCGATCACGGCGCCCGCCCGACCGGACCGGCGCCATCCGCGCCTGGCTGGCGGAGGCCGGCTTCGCCGAGGTGTCCTTCACCGCACCGCCCGACGACCTCTTCTCCGTCGGGGTCCACCAATTGACCGCGTCACCCGAACCGCTGACGGCCAGGACCCCGCTCTTCCGATTCACCCGCAGCTGAGCCTCCGCGCGTCCCTCCCGCGTGGTGGTGCGATTCGCCGGTCGAGGAGCCCGGAAATGAGGACGGCCCCTCGGAGGAGGGGCCGTGAACCACGGCAGGACGTGGTCGGGGTGACAGGATTTGAACCTGCGGCCTCTTCGTCCCGAACGAAGCGCGCTACCAAGCTGCGCCACACCCCGATGGTGCGCACACGAGTCTAGCGGAGGCGCGGAACCAGTTTGAGCAGGGTGGCTTCGGGCGGGCAGCAGAAACGCACCGGCGCGTACGGCGACGTGCCGAGGCCGGCGGAGACGTGCAGCCAGGAGTCGCCCCAGCGGGACAGCCAGCGCACCCGGCCGCGGTCGATGCCGCAGTTGGTGACGATCGCGCCGATGCCGGGCAGACGCAGCTGCCCGCCGTGGGTGTGGCCGGCGAGCAGCAGCTCGTAGCCGTCGGCGGCGAACGCGTCGAGGATGCGGGGCTCGGGGGAGTGGGTCACGCCGAGCCGGACGTCGGCGTGCCGGTCGGCGGGGCCGGCCACCCTTCCGTACCGGTCCCGGCCAAGGTGCGGGTCGTCGGTGCCGGCCAGGGCGATCACCCGGTCACCGGCCTTGAGCATGCCGCGGCGGTCGGTCAGGTCGACCCAGCCGGCGTCGACCAGCGTCGCGGCCAGCTCGGGCCAGGGCAGCTTGGGACCGAAGACCCGGTTCTTCTCGGGTACGAAGTAGCGCAGCGGGTTCTTGAACCGCGGCGCGTAGTAGTCGTTGTTGCCCGGGACGAACGCACCGGGCCGTGTCAGCAGCGGCTCCAGCGCGGCGAGCACCGGGCCGATCGCGTCCATTCCGGCCAGGAAGTCGCCGGTGACCACCACCAGGTCGGGGTCGAGCCGGTCGAGCCCTCGGATCCAGTCCACCTTGCGGCGCTGTGTCGAGGTCAGGTGCAGGTCGGACAGGTGCAGCAGCCGCAGCGGGTCGGCGCCCGGCGCCAGCACCGGCACCTCGAACTCGCGCAGCCGGAAGAGGTTGCGCTCGACCAGGCCGGCGTACGCCAGCGTCGCCAGTCCGACGCCCACCAGGCCTCCGGCGGGCGCGACGATCGAGCGGGTCTCCACCCCGTCCACCCTATCGGCTGGCGGGGGTAGGTTCCGGGCGTGAGCGAGCTCAAGGACCGGCTGCGGTCCGACCTGACCGACGCGATGCGCGGCCGGGACGAGGTGACGACCGCGACGCTGCGGATGGCGCTGGCCGCGATCACGACCGAGGAGGTCGCCGGGTCCGACGCGCGCGAGCTGTCCGACGACGAGGTGCTCAAGGTGCTCGCCCGGGAGTCGAAGAAGCGGCGCGAGGCGGCCGAGGCGTTCGGCTCGGCCGGCCGGGAGGAGCTGGCCGAGCGGGAGCGGGCCGAGGGCACGGTGCTCGAGCGCTACCTGCCGACACAGCTCGACGACGCCGCGGTGAGTGACCTGGTCGCGGCGGCGATCGCGGAGACCGGGGCCACCGGGATGCAGCAGATGGGCGCGGTCATGCGGGTCGCTCAGCAGAAGGCGGCCGGCCAGGCCGACGGCCGGCGCCTGTCCACCGAGGTCCGCCGCCAACTCACCGGCTGAGCGGGGCTCACTGGCTGAGCGGGGACGGCGATGGGGCCTCGGTCGAGACCCCATCGCCGCTGTCAGCCACCGCCGCGGCCGCCACCTCCTCCGCCTCCGCCCGGTCCGGGCCGCGGGGGCTTCGGAAGGCCAGGCGGCAGCGGGATGCGCGGTGGCGGCGGCACCACCACGGCGCCCTTCCCGCTGGACAGGTAGAGCGTGATCGTCATGCCCGGCGCGGCCCGCCCGCTCGGCGACTGCTCGGCCACGTTGCCCGCCGGCACCGCGCTGTCCTTGCGCTCGGATGCGATCCGGACCTGGAAGCCCTGGCTGCGCAGGACGCCGGTGGCGGCGGCCGGGTCCATGCCGACCACCGACTGCACCGGCACGCTGTTGCCGTTGATGACAGCCCGATCGGCGGGCGGGAACGACCAGCTCTTGTTCTCCAGGAACGGCTGCATGGCGTTGCGCCAGATCGCCGCCGAGTACGCACCGAAGACGTTCTGTCCCTCCTTGCCGGGCACGTCGGTCAGCGCCTGCGAGGTGGTGGTCGGGTCGAACACCGCGGTCGCGCCCGCGTAGTCCGGCGTGAAGCCGACGAACCAGGCCGACGAGTTGCCCGTCGCCCGCTTGGTGTCACCCGGCCGGAAACCGGACGCGGTGCCGGTCTTGCCGCCGATCGGGCGGGAACCGCCGGCGAGCCCGGAGAACGCGCTCACCGCGGTGCCGCCGGCCTTGCTGGTGTCCTTCTCCAGCACCGCGGCCACCGTGTGCGCGATCCCGGGGCTGATCCGCTGCTCGCACGTGCGCTCCGGCAGCCCGATCTGCTTGCCGTCCGGGCCGACGACCTTGAGCAGCGGGGTCGGCGGGCAGTATTTGCCGCCGTTCGCGACCGTCGCGTACGCCGAGCTCAGCTCCAGCGGGCTGGTCCCATTCGGCCCGAGGGTGAACGCGGCGCTCTTGGCGGCGATGTAGTTCTCCCCCTCGGTGAGCTTGGTGCCCGGGTGCTTCGCGTTGAGCGTCTGCACCATGCCCATCGACTGCGCCGCCCGCACCGGCCCGGTGAGATCGCAGTTGAACCGCTGGTCGAGCAGCGCGACGAAGAACGTGTTCACCGACTCGTACGTCGCCACGTCGAGGTTGTACGGGCCTTCCTTGTAGTTGCCCGCGTTCTGCACCACGTACGGCTCGGTGCCGTTCTTGCAGATCGCCGACGTGTACGTGTTGCCGACGGTGATCTGGAAAGCCTCCAGCGGCACCTTCGCCTGCAGCGCCGACACCAGCGTGAACAGCTTGTACGTCGACCCGGCGCCGGCGGTCAGCGCGGTGTTCAGCGGGTTCGCGGTGACGTTGCGGTCCTTGGGGTTCACCCCGTACCGGCGGCTGACCCCGAACGCGAGCACTTGGCCGGTCTTCGGCTGGATGATGTCGGTGACTCCGACCGACTTGCGGTTGGCCCACTTGTCGAACGGCAGCGCGCCCTGCACCGAGTTCTGGATCGTCGGGGACAGCGTGGTGTAGATGCGCAGGCCGCCGGTCTCCAGCCGGTCCTGCGGGAAGCCGGCCGCCCGCAGCGCGAGCTTGGCGTAGTCGCAGAAGAAGCCGGCGTTGACGACCGACCGGTTCGCGTTCGCGCAGTCCTTCCCGCTGGACTTGGCCTTCGGCTTCACCTTGACCGGCGACGCCTTGGCCGTCGCCGCCTGCTTGGCGGTGATGTAGCCGAGGCTCTGCATGTCGCCGAGCACGGTGTCCCGCCGGGCCTTCGCCGCCTGCTTCGACTTGTACGGGTCGTACCGGACCGGGCTCTGCACCAGCCCGGCCAGCAGCGCGGCCTCGGGCACGGTCAGCTTGACCGCCGGCTTCCCGAAGTAGGTCCGGGACGCCTTCTCCACCCCGTACGCACCGGCGCCGAAGTAGGTGATGTTCAGGTAGTTGGTGAGGATCTGGTCCTTGCTGAGCTTGTTCTCCAACTCCAGCGCGCAGCGGGCCTCGATGAGCTTGCGGCCCGGGCTCTGCTCGATCGCCTCGCGCTGCTCCTCCGGCGTCTTCGCCTGGTAGAGCCGCACGTTCTTGATGTATTGCATGGTCAGCGTCGACCCGCCCTGCACGGTCTCGCCGGCTTGCTGGTTCTTCACCACGGCGCGGACGAGCGCCTCCGGGTCGACGCCGTGGTGCTCGTAGAACCGGCGGTCCTCGATCGCGACGATGGCCTGTCGCATCACCTTCGGGATCGCCCTGGCCGGCACGACCTGACGGTTCTGCGAATAGAAGGTGGCGATCGTCGAGCCGTCGCGGGCCAGCATCACGGAGGACTGCTCGGGCACCCCGGCCTCGACGTCACAGGGCTGGTCGTTGAAGGCTTGGACGCTGTCGCGAGCGGCGAGCCCGAGCCCGCCGGTGACCGGAAGGAGGACCGCGGCGACCAGCACCCCGGTGACCCCGACTGCGCCAGTGAGTTGCACAACACCGACCAGTTTCCGTACCACCGGACCAGCCATGCGGTGCAGACTACGTGGTAGAGCGGACATCTGACGCCACCCGTTTCCGGCGTAGCCGATTACTAGGCCGAACGGCGCAGAGCGGAGTAACCCCAATCCGACGCCGTACCGGCGCCGGGCTTAGTCAGAGCGGGTCACCGCCAATGATCCGATCGGGGTCTGTCTAGTTCACTGTCCGGTTTCCTACTGTGTGCAAAGCGTTCTGGTGGGGGGCGCAGGCACGCAAGGGGACGAGCGGATGAACGCTGAGTTGCTCATGGATTGGTCGAAGGATGCGCGGTGCCGTACCGCGGATCCGGACGAGTTGTTCGTGCAGGGGGCGGCGCAGAACCGCGCCAAGGCAATGTGCATGGGCTGCCCGGTCCGGACCGAGTGCCTGGCCGACGCACTCGACAATCGCGTCGAGTTCGGAGTCTGGGGGGGAATGACGGAGCGCGAGCGGCGGGCGCTGTTGAAGCGCCGGCCGGACGTCGCGTCGTGGCACACACTGCTGGAATCCGCACGCCGGGAGCACTTGCTGCAAGCGGCGGGCTGACGGGGAAAGCCGCTGCGGCTGGCCTGCACACGGGGTGGGGGCCAGCCGCAGCGGCGACTTTGCGCTCGGTGCGTTCAGCCGGCCATCGCGGTGCCGATGCGGCGCAGCCCGTCCAGGTCGTGCACGTCCCTGGACAGCGCCGGCACCTCGGCGATCGGCACGTCCGGGTGTGCGCTGGTGAACCGGTCGCGCATCCGTCGATCCTGCGCTGCCAGCCGGGCCCGGGCGGCGTGCACCCGCAGCACCGCGGCGGTCAGCTCGTGCGTGCCGGCCTCGTCCAGCGCGTCGGCACCGACCTCGGCCCGCTCGGCGGACAGCTTCGGCGCTCCGCTGGAGCGCATCCGGTTGAGCACCATGCCGGCCAACGGCATCGACTCGGCCGACAGCCGGTCCACGAAGTACGACGCCTCGCGCAGCGCGGCCGGCTCCGGCGCCGCGACCACGACGAACGCCGTCCCCGGCGTCTTGAGCAGCTCGTACGTGGTCTGCGCGCGCTCGCGGAAGCCGCCGAACATGGTCTCCAGCGCGCCGACGAACGCCGAGAGGTCGCGCAGCACGTCGGTGCCGATGATCCGGGTCAGCACCCGGGTGAACAGCCCGAACGAGGCGCTGACGACCTTGAAGTAGGCCCGGCCGCCGGTACGGGCCGGAGCCAGCAGCAGCCGCAGCATCCGCCCGTCCAGGAACCGGCCGAGCCGCTTCGGCGCGTCCAGGAAGTCAAGCGCCGAGCGGGACGGCGGGGTGTCGACGACGATGAGGTCCCACTCGTCCAGCGCCCGCAGCTGGGACAGCTTCTCCATCGCCATGTATTCCTGCGTCCCGGCGAAGGAGCTCGACAGCGACTGGTAGAACGGGTTGGCGAAGATCTGCTCGGCCCGGTCGGGAGTCGAGTGCGCGGACACGATCTCGTCGAACGTCCGCTTCATGTCCAGCATCATCGCGTGCATCTCGCCGCCCTTGGCCGGGTCGACGCCGGCCACCTCGCGCGGGGTGTTGTCGAGCTGCGTCAGGCCCATCGACTGAGCCAGCCGGCGGGCCGGGTCGATGGTGAGCACCACGACCGTCCGGCCGGCCTCGGCGGCGCGCAGCCCGATCGCGGCGGCGGTGGTGGTCTTGCCGACCCCGCCGCTGCCGCAGCAGACGACGATCCGGGTGGCCGGGTCGAGGGCGACCGCGTCGAGGTCGAGGTGGGGCGCGGTCGAGCCGTTGCGGCCTCTCGTCACGCCGCCACCTCGTCCGGCCGCAGCAGCTCGGCCAGCTCGTACAGGCCGCCGAGGTCGACCGGACCGGCCAGGAACGGCAGCTCGATCGTCGGCAGGCCGAGCCCGTTGAGCGTGCCCCGGTTGTCGTCCTCGACCTGCCAGCGCTCGGCGTGCTCGACCGCCTCCGCGGCCAGCGCCGGGGCCAGCTTGGCGTCCAGCCCGGCCGCGGCCAGGCCGGCGCGCAGCTCGGCGGCGTCGACCCGACCGGCGGCGGCCGCGGCGAGCGCCGGCTCGGGCAGCATCGGCGGGCGGGTCATGTTCACGATGACCGAACCGACCGGCAGGTGCGCCGCCCGCAGCTCGGTGACCGCGTCCACGGTCTCCTGCACCGGCATCTCCTCCAGCAAGGTGACCACGTGCACCGCCGTCTGGGGTGACCGCAGCACGGCCATCACGCCGTCGCTCTGCGTCTTGATCGGGCCGACCTTGGCCAGCCCGGCGACCTCCGCGGTGACGTTGAGGAAGCGGGTGATCCGCCCGGTCGGCGGCGCGTCCAGGATCACCGCGTCGTACACCCGGTGGCCCTGCCGGGTGCGCGTGACCGCCTCCTTCACCTTGCCGGTGAGCAGCACGTCCCGCATGCCGGGGGCGATCGTGGTGGCGAAGTCGACCGCGCCCATCCGGCGCAGCACCCGCCCGGCGGAGCGCAGGTTGTAGAACATCGCGAGGTATTCCAGCAGCGCCTCCTCGACGTCCACCGCCAGCGCCCTGACCTCACCGCCGCCCGGGGCGGAGGCGATCCGGCGCTCCTCGTACGGCAGCGGTGGCGTGTCGAACAGCTGGGCCAGCCCCTGCCGGCCCTCCACCTCGACGACCAGGGTGCGCCGGCCGCCGGCGGCCAGCGCGAGGGCCAGCGCGGCGGCCACGGTCGTCTTGCCGGTGCCGCCCTTGCCGGTCACCACGTGCAGTCGGGCCTCGGACCACGGACGCGTGCTCACCTGGCCACGATAGGTGCGGACCAGCGGACGGGGCCCGCCCGGGTAGGTTCCTCCCATGCAGAAGTGGGAGTACGCGACCGTGCCGCTGCTGGTGCACGCGACCAAGCAGATCCTCGACAACTGGGGCCAGGACGGCTGGGAGCTCGTCACGGTGATCCCGGGCCCGAACCCGGAGCAGCTGGTCGCCTACCTCAAGCGGCCGCAGTCGTGAGCGCGCTCGCCCGCCTGGCCGAGCTGGGCATCGAGCTGCCGGAGGTGGCCCCGCCGGCCGGGGCGTACATCCCGGCCGTGCGTACCGGCAATCTGGTCTACACGTCCGGGCAGGTCGCGCGCGAGCTGACCGGCAAGGTCGGCGCGGAGGTGTCGGAGGCCGACGCCAAGGACGCCGCCCGCGGCTGCGCGCTCAACGCGCTGGCCGCGGTCGACGCGCTCGTCGGGCTCGACGCGGTGGTCCGGGTGGTCAAGGTGGTCGGGTTCGTCGCCAGCGCGCCCGGTTTCACCGGCCAGCCCGGCGTGATCAACGGCGCCAGCGAGCTGCTCGGCGAAGTCTTCGGTGAGGCCGGGGCGCACGCCCGATCCGCCGTCGGCGTGGCCGAGCTGCCGCTCGGCGTACCGGTCGAGGTGGAGCTGATCGTCGAGGTGCGATGAGCTCGTCCGTTCCGGTCCGGGACGCGGCGACGGTGGTGCTGCTGCGTGACTCGGTTGCCGGGCTGGAGGCGTTCCTGCTGCGGCGGGTGCGGGGGATGGCGTTCGCGGCCGGGATGACCGTGTTCCCCGGCGGCGCGGTCGACCCGCGCGACGCCGACACCGCGGTCGGCTGGGTCGGCCCGCCGGTCGCGGACTGGACCGCGCCGTTCGACGCCGACGAGGCGCTGGCCCGCGCGCTGCTGTGCGCCGCCGTACGGGAGACGTTCGAAGAGTCCGGAGTGCTGCTGGCCGGCCCGTCCGCGGACGAGGTCACGTCCACCGACGGGGCGGACTGGGAGGCCGACCGGGTCGGCCTGGAGCGCCGCGACTTCTCGCTGGCGGAGCTGCTGGCCCGGCGCGGCCTGCTGCTGCGGGCCGACCTGCTCCGGCCCTGGGCGCACTGGATCACCCCACCGCAGGAGAGCGTCCGCCGCCGGTATGACACCCGCTTCTTCGTGGCCGCGCTGCCGGCCGGCCAGCGCACCCGGGACGTGACCTCCGAGGCGGACGTGGTCGAGTGGGTGCGCCCGGCGGACGCACTCGACCAGCTGCGCCGCGGCGAGCGGCCGATGATGCCGCCGACGATCGTGACGCTGGAGGAGATCGCCGACCACGGCTCGGTCGCCGACGTGCTGGCCGCCGGCCGCAGCCCGGCCAGGATCCAGCCCACCGTGTCCACTGTGGACGGCCGCCCGGCGGTGACGCTGCCGAACGGCCGGGTCCTGCGGCTGGCCCAACCGTGAGCCACCCGCTGTACGGACAGCTGCGGCCGGTCACGCCGTACGCATCGGTGCTGCTGGCCCGCAACCCGTCGCCGATGACCCTGGACGGGACCAACACCTGGCTGCTGCGCGCACCCGGGTCGGAGTCCTGCCTGGTGATCGACCCCGGCCCGGACGACCCGGAGCACCTGCGTGCGGTCGTCGCGGCCGCCGGCGAGGTGACCGGGATCCTGCTCACCCACGGGCACCTGGACCACTCCGCCGGCGCGGCCGCGCTGCGCGCGCTGACCAGGGCCCCGGTCCGCGCGCTCGACCCGGCCAAGCGGCTCGGCGGCGAGGGCCTGAGCGAGGGCGACGTGGTGGCCGCGGCCGGCGTCGAGGTGCGGGTGCTGGCCACGCCCGGGCACACCGCCGACTCGCTGTGCTTCGCGGTCGGCGACGCGGTGCTGACCGGCGACACCGTGCTCGGCCGCGGCACGACCGTTGTCGCGCATCCGGACGGCCGGCTGGCCGACTACCTCGACTCGTTGCGCCGGCTGCACGAGCTCGGCACCCGCGCCGTGCTGCCCGGGCACGGTCCGGAGCTGCCCGACCTCGCCGCGATCACCTCCGCGTACCTGGCCCACCGCGAGGAGCGGCTCGAGCAGATCCGGGCCGCGCTCGACCAGCTGGGCCCGGACGCCGCGGCGATGGACGTGGTGCGGGTCGTGTACGCCGACGTCGACCCGGTGCTGTGGCCAGCGGCCGAGCTGTCCGTACGGGCTCAGCTGGAGTATCTGCGCAGGTGATCGAGCAGCGGGCCGAGCAGGGCGGCCGGCGCCGTCTCCGGGATCCAGTGCCCGACGCCCGGCAGCCGCACGAACGTGTACGGCCCGGTCACGTATCGGGCGGTGGCGGCCGCCGCGGCCGGCCCGAGCACCGGGTCGCGGTCACCCCAGACGAACAGCGTCGGGGTGCTGACCGGCCGCGGCGCCCGGCCGAGGCCGTACGGGATGGCGCGGTACCAGTTCAGGGTGGCGGTGAGGGCGCCGTCGGCGCGCAGCCGGTCGACGTAGTCGGTCCCCGGCGGCAACCCGAGCCGGCGCAGCCCCCGGCGGAACGGCCGGCCCCCCCGGACCAGCAACGCACGTTCCGGCAGCACCGGCAGCTGGAAGAAGCCCATGTACCAGCTGCGCAGCGCCTGATCGCTGGTCACCATGCCCCGTAGCAGCGCACGCGGGTGCGGAGTGGACACCGAGGTGAGGCTGAGCAGCCGGTCGGGCGCGGTGGCCGCGAGGTGCCAGCCGACCGCGCCGCCCCAGTCGTGGCCGACCACGTGCGCCCGCTCGACCCGGAGCTCGTCGAGCAGGGCCAGGACGTCGGCCGCCACCTCGGTGAGCACGTACGCCCGGCGACCGGCCGGCCGCGCCCCCGGCGAGTAGCCGCGCTGGTCGAGCAGCACCGTCCGGTAACCGGCGCCGGCCAGCTCCGGCCAGATCCGGTCCCACGAGCCGGCGTGCTGCGGGAAGCCGTGCAGCAGGACGACGGGCTTGCCGCCGGGATCGCCCTCGACCCGGACCGCGAAGTCGAGGCCGCGCAGCAGCATCGTTGCTCAGCGGGCTCGGCGGGCCAGCCGGTCGCGGTCGAGGATGACGACAGTCTTGCCCTCCAGCCGCACCCAGCCGCGGTGCGCGAAGTCGGCCAGCGCCTTGTTGACGGTCTCCCGGGACGCGCCGACCAGCTGGGCCAGCTCCTCCTGGGTGAGGTCGTGGGTGACCCGCAGCTGGCCGTTCTCCATCGTGCCGAACCGCTGCGAGAGCTGGAGCAGCTGCTTGGCCACCCGGCCGGGCACGTCGGTGAAGATGAGGTCGCCGAGCATCGCATTGGTGCGGCGCAGTCGGCGGGCCACGACCCGCAGCAGCTGCTCCGCGATCTGCGGGCGCTGGGTGATCCACGACCGCAGCGCCTGCTTCGACATCCGGGCCAGCCGGGCGTCGGTCACCGCGACCGCGGTGGACGTACGCGGGCCGGGGTCGAACAGGGACAACTCGCCGAACTGGTCGGACGGCCCCATCACGGCGACCAGGTTCTCCCGGCCGTCGGCGGTGCGCCGGCCGAGCTTGATCTTGCCGGCCAGGACGATGTAGAGGCTGTCGCCGGGCTCGCCCTCGTGGAACACCACGGTGCCGCGCGGGACGTCGATCATGTCGAACTGCCCGGCGATCACCTCGGCGTCCTCGGCCGGCACGCCCTGGAACAGTCCGGCCTTGGCCAACACCTCATCCATGCGAGAAACCCCTCCGCCCCTGCGCAAGACGCCCGCGCCGATGATCGTCGCGGGTCCCGCGCTTGGCAGTCTAGGCGTGCCCCCGCCACCCCCGCCCTCCCGCCAGCCCAGACCCGCCCACCTGCCGCCCGCAGCCCCGCGCGCGACCGCACCCGCATCGTCAGCCGGCGCGCCGCCTGCCCGCAGCGGCCGCCCGCACGCCCACCGCCCGCGCCCCCGCCCGGGTCCGCGCCCCCGTTGGTGGGCGGGTCAGGGGCGTTGGGCGGCGTGGCGACCGCGGCGGATCGGGCGCCGCGGCAGCAACCGAGCCAGCTTGCGCCGCCGGTCATGCTCGTTCAGCGCGGCCGGGAGCCCGTCCCGGACGAAGGTGTCCATCTCCTCCGGCCGCGCCTCGTCGAGGAACTTCTCGACCCGGTCCTCCACCGCCACGGTCCGCAGCGGCCCCTCCACCCGCTCCATGAGGATCATGAACCCGAGCAGTACGAAGGGGAAGAACACCACGAGCAGACCAGCCATAGTGCCGCCATCCTGCCCTATAACCGGCTGTTGCGACTTGTTGGCGCGCGTACCAGCGTGGTGTTCGGCCTCTCGTCGCCCTGTGGACACTGTCGCGTGCCGCCCGGACCAGCACCGCCAGAGCCAGGACTGTCCTAGCCTGGTCGTACGCTGACCGCCGTGACCACCCCGGCTGCCCGCACCCGCCGATTCGCCGCCGAGACGCCGCTCGGGCGCACCCGTCGGGCCCGCCGGATGACTCGCAAGCTGGCCGAGATCTGGCCGGACGCGGTCACCGAGCTGGACTTCACCACCCCGCTCGAGCTGGTCGTCGCGACGATCCTGTCCGCGCAGTCCACCGACCGCGGGGTCAATCTGGTCACCCCCGCGCTGTTCGCGAAATATCCGACCGCAGCCGACTACGCCGCCGCGGACCGCGCCGAGCTGGAGGAGATGATCCACTCCACCGGCTTCTTCCGGAACAAGGCGTCCGCGCTGATCGGCCTCGGCCAGGCGCTGGTCGAGCAGTTCGGCGGCGAGGTGCCGCGCACCCTGGACGAGCTGGTCACGCTGCCGGGCATCGGCCGGAAGACGGCCAACGTGATCCTCGGCGAGGCGTTCCGGTTGCCCGGGATCACCGTCGACACGCACTTCGGCCGGCTGGTCCGGCGCTGGTGGTGGACCGAGGAGACCGACCCGGTCAAGGTCGAGCGGGCCGTCGCCGAGATGATCCCGAAGAAGGAGTGGACCGACCTCTCACAACGCACGATCTGGCACGGCCGGCGGATCTGCCACGCCAGGAAGCCGGCCTGCGGGGTGTGCGCGCTCGCCGCGGACTGCCCGTCGTACGGGTTGGGTCCGGTCGACCCCGAGGTGGCGGCCACGCTGGTCAAGACCGGTGCGCAGGTGGCGGTGTCGCGGTGACTCGTGCGGCGTGGGCGGTCGTCGCGATCGCCGTGCTGGCCGCGGCCTGCACGTCGAACGCGTCCCCGGCCACGCCGTCGTCGTCCGCCGGCACCGGGCCGGTGCTGGCCGCATGCCCGGCCCCGGGCGCTCCGGCCGCCGCCGGCGCGCTGCCCGACCTGTCGCTGCCCTGCCTCGGTGCGGCCGAGGGCGCGGCGGCCGTGCCACTGCGCCGGCTCACCGGCCGGCCGATGGTGGTCAACCTCTGGGCGAGCTGGTGCGGGCCGTGCCGGGAGGAGCTGCCGGCCATGGCCAGGTTGTCCAGCGCCGCGGGCGACCGGCTGCGGGTGGTCGGGGTGGCCAGCCTCGACGTGCCGTCCAACTCGATCTCGTTCGCGTCCGACAGCCGGCTGCCGTTCCCGTCGCTGCAGGACCGCGACGGCGACCTGGAACGCGGGCTGCGCCGCAACGGGCTGCCGGTCACCGTGCTGGTCCGCGCTGACGGCACCGTCGCGTACGTCTACCAGGGGGCTCCGCTCACCGACACGACCCTGCGCGAGCTGGTCCAGGACAAGCTCGGTGTCCATGTCTGAGCCGGTGCCGGAGTGGCTGCGGCCACTGGTCGAGGCCGTCCGGTCGACCACCGCCGCGGATTTCCTGCGGATCGGTGCGCCGCCGCCGCCTCCCGACGGCGGGCGCCGGTCGGCGGTGCTGATCCTGTTCGGGCCGGGGCCTGACCTGCTGCTCATCGAGCGGTCCGACCGGCTGCGCAAGCACGCCGGGCAGCCGGCGTTCCCCGGCGGCGCGGTCGATCCCGGCGACGACGGGCCGGTGTCCACCGCACTGCGCGAGTCCGCCGAGGAGGTCGGCCTCGACCCGGTGGGCGTCGAGGTGGTCACGCTGCTGCCGGAGCTGTTCCTGCCGCCGACCGGATACCTGGTCACGCCGGTGCTGGCCTGGTGGCACACGCCCGCGCCGGTCGGCGTGGTCGATGCCGGCGAGGTCGCGCGGGTCGAGCGGGTGCCGCTCGCCGAGCTGGTCGACCCGGCGAACCGGTGCCGCGTGCGCGGTCCGTCCGGCTACGCGGGGCCGGCGTTCACCGTGCGCGGAATGACGGTCTGGGGTTTCACCGCGGCGGTGCTCGACCGGATCCTCGAGCTCGGCGGCTGGACCCGGCCGTGGAACGCGGACGACGTCCGCGACCTGCCGCAGCGGCAGCTCGACCTGGCCGTACGCGGGGTGCCACCGGCGTACGCGGCGGCCGCACGCGGGGGTCCCGAGCTGCCCGAGTTCCAGGAGCCGGCGAACGGACCCCCCGAAGGCGACGACGGCCCCGCCGCCGAGGAAGTCCTGCCCGCCGACGACCACGGCACCCCCAGCTGAACCAGCCCGTCGGATCCGGGCCGTACGGGCCCCGGATCGGCTCGACGACCGGCCCCGCCCGCGTGTGGCCCGGCGCCAGCGCATCGGTCCGATCCGAAGCCTGCGCTCGCGGCGCCGGCCCGGCTCGCCGCCGGCGGCGGTCGGATGGCTGGACTCCGGTCCACCGTGGCCGGGTTCGGCCCGGGACCCGGGCGGTCCGCTGCCGGGCCGGGGCGTACAGGGGCGGGCTGTACCGTCTGCGCCGTGGGAGCGGGCGCGGTCCGGATGACCGTCGGGTGCGCGCTGGTGCTCGTCCTCGCCGCCTGCGGCCAGCCCGACGACCCGGCTCGGAGCGAGTCGGGCCAGCCGGACGCCGTCACGCTCACGCCGGCCCCGGACGGCACCCAGTCCGTCGAGGTCGACGCCGGCGACGACTTCCACTTCCACCCGTCGGTGATCAACGCCGAGCCAGGGCCGGTGCGGCTGACCCTCAAGCACGTCGGCAAGGGCGCGCCGCACACCTGGCAGGCACCGCAGCTTGCCGGCGCGAGTGTGCCGCTGACCACGGCCGGCCAGAGCAACACGGTCCGGTTCACGATCGGACGGCCGGGCGACTACCGGTTCCTCTGCTCGATCGACGAGGCCCAGGGCCAGGTCGGGCGGCTCGTGGTGGCGGCCAAGTGAACCTGCTCGACCTCGTCCTGATCGTCGCCACGATCATGTTCGCGATCGGCGGCTTTCGGCAGGGTTTCGTCACCGCCACCCTGTCGTTCTTCGGCTTCTTCGGCGGCGCGGTGATCGGCGCGCAGCTCGCCGACCCGATCGCCAACCGCCTGTCCCAGGACTCGTCCTGGCGGATCGCGGTCGCGGTCGCGGTGGTGCTCGCAGTGGCCCTGCTCGGCCAGGTGCTCGCGGTCTCGCTCGGCAACCAACTGCGGTCCCGGCTGACCTGGCGCCCCGTGCAGGCGGTCGACTCCGTACTCGGCGCGGTCGTCTCGGCGGTCGCGGTGCTGCTGGTGTTCTGGATGGTGGCGACACCGCTGGCCTCGGCGCCGTACCCGCGGGTGTCGTCGGCGGTCCGGGACAGCCAGGTGATCCGCGGGGTCGACGACGTGGTGCCCCGGCAGGTCCGCGCGCTCTATTCGTCGCTGCGCGACGCCGTCCGTTCGTACGACTTCCCTGAGGTGTTCGGGCCGCTGGTGCCGACCCGGGTGCGCAGCGTCCCGCCGCCGGACCCGACGCTGCTGAAGAGCCCGGCGGTCACGGCCACCCACCCGTCGGTCCTCAAGATCACCGGTGTCGCCGATTCCTGTGCCCGCCGGGTCGAGGGGTCCGGCTTCGTGTACGCCCGGGATCGGATCATCACCAACGCGCACGTCGTCGCCGGCATCGACCAGCCGTCGGTGCAGATCAACGACGACCGCCGGGAGGCGACGGTGGTGCTGTATGACCCCGATCGCGACGTCGCGGTGCTGTACGTACCCGATCTCGGGCTGCGGCCGCTGCAGTTCGCCTCCCGGCCGGTCGACACGAACGCCGACGCGATCGTGCTCGGTTACCCCGAGGACGGGCCGTTCTTCGCCGGCGCGGCCCGGATCCGGGACCGGATGGACATTCGCGGTCCGGACATCTACAACGACCGCACGGTGACACGCGAGGTCTATTCGATCTACGGCGACGTGCGCTCGGGCAATTCGGGCGGCCCGCTGATCGCGCCGGACGGCAGCGTGCTCGGCGTGATCTTCGCGGCGGCGGTGGACCAGCAGTTCACCGGGTTCGCGCTGACCGCCGCGGAGGTGGCCGCCGACGCCCAGAAGGGCGCGAGCTCGACGGCCGAGGTGTCGACCGGGGACTGCGCCTAGTCCTTCGCCCAGCGCACCAGCTCGCCGGTGACGAGGTCGGGCGCCTCCTCGTGCGGGAAGTGGCCGACGCCGTCGATCAGCCGCCACTCGTATGCGGCGGCGACGTACCGGCCGGATCCCAACGCCGTGCGCGGCAGCGTGGACGAGTCGAGGGCTCCGTGCAGCTGGAGCGTGGGCGCGGAGACCGGCTGGGAGAGCGACTTGGCGTACCGGTAGCCGTCCGGCCGCAGCTGCGAGCGCACCATCCAGCGGTGGTACTCCAGCGCGCAGTGCGCGGTCTTCGGGATCCGGATCGCCTCCCGGTAGCGGCGGACCGCCTCGTAGTGGTCGCCGCTGCGCCGCCAGGTCGGGCCGGACCAGCGCTCGAGCAACTCGCCGACGTACTCAGCGTCGTTCCTGGTCAGCAGGGACTCGGCATACCGCGGGGTCTGGAACGCGAACGCGTACCGGCTGGCCCGCAACTGCCCGCGCGGGTCGGCGAGCATGGCCGCGCGCAGCCGGACCGGGTGCGCGGCCCCGAGCACGACCAGCCGGCGGACCACCCGGGGATGCAGCGTGCCGACGGTCCAGGCCAGCAGCCCGCCCCAGTCGTGCCCGACGATCGTCGCGTCCCGCTCACCCAGCGCCCGGACCAGCCCGGCGACGTCGGCGGCCAGGGTGACCGCGTCGTACCCGCGCGGCGGCTTGTCGCTCGCCCCGTACCCGCGCAGGTCTGGAGCGACCACTCGGAACCCGGCGTCGGCGAGTCCGACGAGCTGGTGCCGCCAGCTCCACCAGAACTCCGGGAATCCGTGCAGCAGCAGCACGAGCGGCCCGGTTCCCGCCTCGGCGACGTGCAGGCCGATGCCGTTGGCGCTCACCACCCGGTGGGTCCACGGACCGTCGACGAGGACCGCGGAGACGTCCACCTCGTCCGGAGTCACGGCGCCGGCGAGGTCGGATGGCGGGCCCAGGCCGCGGTGTCCTTGGCCGTCTTCATCGTCCGCTCGGGCGGTTGGATCTTCCGCAGCTGCGACCGCCCGATCAGTGCGAGGAGTGCGGCGACGAGCAGGAACAGCACCCAGACGATGAGGTACGCCAGCCAGCGGGGCAGCCCGAGTGCGACCAGTCCTTCGGCGAACACCACGAACAGGAACGGCACCGAGAAGAGCACGATCGCGACGGCCGCCGCGATCATCCCCCCGCCGATGCCGGCCCGCTTGACCGTCGTCGACAGCTCGGACTTCGCTAGCTCGATCTCGGCGCGAACCAGGGTCGAGACGTTCTCGGACGCGCGCCGAACGAGCTCACCGACGGACGGTTCCGGATCCGGTGGTACGAGCGTGCTCACCGTGTCGCCTCCTCGCGGGTCGTGGCGCGAATCATCCCGGCTCGGCAGCGGGCCGGTCCAGCGACGCGGCGAACAGCGGCGCCGGATCCCAGTCCTCGTTCGGGGCCAGCACGATCACCTCGTCGCCGGCGTGCAGCACCGTGTCGCCACGGATCTGTAGCAGCGTGCCGTCGCGGACGGCCAGAGCGATCCACAGCTCCTGCTCCGGGGCAAGGTCCGCGACGCTGGTTCCGTCCGCGGGCGAGCCGGGTGAGACCTGATACTGCCGGACACCGGTCGGCTCGTCGCGCAGCCGCACACCGAGCGCCCACGGTTCCAGCGGCGTCTCGTGCATCGGCACGCCGCAGCGGCGCGCGACCCAGGGGACCAATCCGCCCTGCACCACGACCGAGAACAGCACCACGACGAAGATCACGTCGTACAGCTCGATCTTGTCGCCGATGCCACCGGCCCCGAGTATGTACGTGCCGAGCAGGATCGGAACCGCGCCCTTGAGCCCGGCCCACAGCACGAACCCGCGCTCGCCGCGGCTGAGCCGGATCGGTAGCAGCACCAGCCCGACCAGCACCGGCCGGATCACGAACGCGAGGATCGCGGCAGTGGCGAGGCCGACCAGCCAGGCGTTGTCGTCGGGCAGCGTGGCCAGGTCGACCGTGAGCCCGAGCACGACGAATGCCACGATCTCGGCCAGGCTGGACAGTGCGCCGAAGAACCGGGTGATCTCCCGCTTGTACGGCGCGCCTTCGTCGCCGATGACGATGCCGGCGACGAACACGGCGAGGAAGCCGGACCCGTGCGCCACCGCCGCCACGCCGTAGATGACCAGGGCGAGCGCCAGCACGCGCAGCGGGTAGAGGCCCTCGCTCGGCAGCGGCAGCTTGCGCATCGCGGTCAGCAACCCCGTCCCACCGACGATGCCGACCGCGGCGCCGACCACCATCTGCAGCGTGAAGACGAGCACGCCGTGCCCGAAGGCGCTCGCGCCGGCGCCGCCTGCGGACAGCAGGGCGGCCATCAGCGCGATCCCCACCGGGTCGTTGGCGCCCGACTCGCCCTCCAGCAGCGTGCCCGCCCGGCCGGTCACCTCCCGCTGGCCGAGCACCGAGAACACGACCGCGGGATCGGTCGGGGCCAGGGCCGTGCCGACGAGCAGGGCCGGCATCCAGTCGAGGCTGAAGGCGAAATGGGCCACCGCGGCCAGGCTCACGGCGGTGACCAGCGTGCCGGCCACGCCCAGCCAGACCACCGGGCCGGCGACTGCGCGGAACCGCCGACGGCCGATGTGCATGCCGCCGTCGAACAGGATCACGGCGAGCGCGACCGTGACGATCCGCTCCACGGTGGTGATCGACAGCTCGCCCAGCCGCGGCACCAGATCGGACGCGACCGCCGCGCCGACCAGGAACAGGGCCGGCGCCGGCACCCGGACCACCCCGCTGACCCGGTTCGACAGCAGCGCGACGGCGCCGGCGAGCCCGACCACGAACAGGATCAGCCCGAAGGTCTCGGCGTCGTTCACCCGCACAGCCTGCCAGGCCCGTCGCCGTCACGCCGCGAGGACGAAGTAGCGCAGCCAGACGTACAGGGCGGCGAGCAGGAGGGTGACGGCGGCCACGACCACCCCGTACCGGGTGAACCGCCAGAACGAGATGGGGTGGCCGCTGCGCTCCGCGATGCCGAGCACGACCACGTTCGCGCTGGCGCCGACCGCGGTTGCGTTGCCGCCGAGATCCGCGCCGAGCGCGAGCGCCCACCACAGCACCTCGCCGTCCGCCGCCGCGCCCGCTGCGGCGCCCGGCTCGGCGACGGAGACGAGCTCCGCCACGACTGGGCTCATCGTGGCCACGTACGGAATGTTGTCGATCAGCCCGGACAGCACGCCGGAGACGCCGAGCAGCAGCAGCGAGCCGCCGAGCAGGTGGCCGCCGGTCGCCTCGCCCGCTAGTCGGGCCAGCCGGTCGATCACGCCGGCCTCGACCAGGCCGCCCACGGTGACGAACAGGCCCATGAAGAAGGCAAGCGTCGGCCACTCGACCTCCCGCAGCGCGTCCTCGACCCGCACCCGGGACACGAACACGAGCAGGCCGGCTCCGAGCAGCGCCACGATCGACGGGTCGAGGTGCAGCGCGCTGTGCAGGACGAACCCGGCGATGGTCAGCCCGAGCACGATCAGGCTCTGCCAGAGCAGCCGGGCATCCTTGATCGCCGCCCGCTCGTCCAACTGCATGATCGCGGCGACCCGATCGGGCTGCACGTCGAGCGTGGAGCGGAACAGGAGCCGGCACAACCCGAGCAGCACCGCCAGCAGCACGACCACCAGCGGTGCGAGATGCACGACGAAGTCGTTGAACGACAGTCCGGCCCGGCTGGCGATGATGATGTTCGGCGGGTCCCCGATCAGGGTCGCGGCGCCGCCGATGTTCGAGGCCAGCACCTCGGCGACGAGGAATGGGACGGGGTCGAGATCGAGTCGCCGGCAGACCAGCACGGTCACCGGGGCGACCAGCAGCACCGTGGTCACGTTGTCCAGCAGCGCGGAGGCGACGGCGGTGATGACGATGAAGCTGGCCATGATCCGGAACGGCCGGCCGCCGGCGCGCTTGGCCGCCCAGATCGCCAGGTATTCGAACAGGCCGGTCTGCCGGATCACGCCGACCAGCAGCATCATCCCCAGCAGCAGGAAGATCACGTTCCAGTCGATCGCAGTGTCCCGCTGGTGGAACGCCGAGTCGGCGTCGACGACGCCGATGAGCACCATCCCGGCGGCGCCGCCGAGCGCCGCAGCGACCCGGTGGACCCGTTCGGTGGCGATGAGGACATACGTGACGACGAAGACCGCGGTGGCCAGGACGGCCGTCATCCGGTCGACTTCATCGGGACGGCGATGCTGGTGCGCACGGCGATCTCCGGGCGGACGGCGGCTAGGACCGCCGACCAGGCTTCCCGGCACACCGTCGGGAGCAGCCTATCCTGGCTCGGTGCGAACGGCGGCCCCGACGATGCTGAGCGTCCCGGTCTCCGACAGCGACCACCTTCGTGGCCGGGCGGATGCCCGGGCGACGATCGTCGAGTACGGCGACTACGAGTGCCCCTACTGCGCGGCCGCGCGGCCTGTTCTCGCCGCGCTCGTCGCGGAGGGGTGGACCCGGCTGGTGTTCCGCAACTTCCCGCTGGCCGAGGTCCATCCGTACGCGCTGACCGCCGCGCTCGCCGCCGAGGCGGCCGGCGCACAGGGTCAGTTCTGGGCGATGCACGACATGCTGTTCACCCACCAGCGGCGGCTCCGCGACATCGATCTGGCCAGGTATGCGGCCGAGCTCGGCCTGCCGCCTGGTTCGGTGATCGGCGACGAGGCCCAGCAGTACGGCGACAAGGTCGAGGCGGACTTCGCGTCGGGCCTGAACAGCGGGGTGCGCGCGACCCCGACGCTGTTCCTGGACGGCCGGCAGTACCTCGGGCCGATCGAGGGCGCCGCGCTGCGGTCGGCCATCCGCGGGCTCCACGCGGCTGGCAACGCCTAAGGTGTGTCGTCTCAACTGACGGTGGCGCCGCCAGGCAGTTGGGAGACACGCCTAGCCCACAGGTTCACGCCAGGGCCGGGGCGGCAGCGCCGGCAGCTGTTCGACCGTGCCCGGCGGCGCGCAGATGCCGCCGCGGTCGCCGAGGACCCGGAAGATCACCGTGCCCAGCCCGGCGGCCAGCGCCGAGCCGGCGAGGATGCCGACGACCGCCTGGTCGCGCAGCGCCGGATCCGTGAACGCGAGGTCGGCGATGAACAGGGCGACGGTGAACCCGATACCGGCCAGCGTGGCGCCGCCGATCAGTTGCCCGCGACGGATGGCGCCCGGCAGCACGCCGAGCCGCAGCCGCAGCGCCAACAACGTGCTGCCGGCGATGCCGGTGCTCTTGCCGAGGACCAGCGCGGTGACGATGCCGAGCGTGATAGGGCTGGTCGCCGCTTCCCGCAGCGTGTCGCCGTCGAGTCGCACGCCGGCGTTCGCGAACGCAAAGATCGGGACGATCATGTACGAAGTCCACGGGTGCAGCGCGTACTGGATCCGCTCGTTCGGTGAGACCGTCGAGGCGGCGGCCAGCCTGGCCAGACGGGCCCGCTCAGCGGTGGCGTCCTCGGCCAGCGCCCGGGCGTACGAGTCGAGTTCTTCGGCGGCCGCCGGCGCGCGGGTCGAGACCAGCAGCCCGATGAGGACGCCGGCGATCGTGGCGTGCACGCCCGACTCGTAGACGGCCAGCCACAGGCCGAGCCCGACGGCGAGGTAGGCGGGTCCGCGCCAGACCCGGATCCAACGGAGCGCGATCAGCATTCCGACCAGGGCGGCAGCGGCGAGCAGCGGCACCACTGACAGGTCGTCCGAATAGAAGACCGCGATCACCAGGATCGCGCCGATGTCGTCGACGATGGCCACGGTGAGGAGGAACAGTCGCAGCTGGTCCGGGCAGCGCGGGCCGACGAGCGCGAGTGCTCCGAGGACGAACGCGATGTCGGTCGCCATCGCGATGCCCCAGCCGTCCGCGCCGGGACCGCCGGCGTTGTAGCCGAGGTAGATCAGCGCGGGCAGCAGCATGCCGCCGATCGCGGCGACCACGGGCACGCCGATCGTGCGCCGGTCACGCAGCTCGCCGACCGAGATCTCGCGGGTCACCTCGAGCCCGACGACGAGGAAGAACAGCGTCATGAGCCCGTCGTCGACCCAGTGCCTCAGGTCCATCACCAGCTCAGCACTGCCGAACCGGACGCCGACCTCGGTCGCCCAGAGCCGCTCGTACGCATCGGACCACGGCGAGTTGGCCCAGACGAGTGCGAGCAGTGTCGCTGCGCAGAGCAGCAGACCCGATCCGATCTCGGTGGCGAGAAACCGTCGCAATGCGACAGTGATTGCTGGACGGGGAAGTCGGGTCGGCGGCCCGGGACGTGGCGGGACAGCAGCGGTCATGAAGGCTCCGGGGCAGGTCGGGACAGGACACCGACCAGACTTCCCGGCACACCGACAGTCATTTTACCCGGACTTGGCGCCCCCCGCTCCCGTCCGGCCGGGAGCGGGGCCCGACGTCACTCTTCGCTCGCCGCGCTGGGCAGCTTTTCCTTGATCAGGTCCATCACGGACGAGTCGGTCAGCGTGGTGACGTCGCCGAGCTGGCGGTTGTCCGCGACATCGCGCAGCAGCCGGCGCATGATCTTGCCGGACCGGGTCTTGGGCAGCTCCGGGACGATCATGATCTGCCGCGGCTTGGCGATCGGGCCGATCTCGGACGCGACGTGATCACGCAGCGTCTTGACCAGTTGCTCGCCCTCGGCCTCCTCGGTCGGGCCGCCGCCGCGCAGGATGACGAACGCGACGATGCCCTGGCCGGTCATCGGGTCGGTCGCACCGACGACGGCTG